>CALQTN020000029.1 GCA_943333505.2 Asaia bogorensis
CCTCGTAATCGTCGTCGGGCGTCAGTAGCTTCCGCCCCTCGATGCCGAGCACCTTCGAGATCAGCAGCGTCTTGCGGGTGACGGTGGCATAGAGGCTGAGCAGGGCATTCAGTTCGGCGGGCGGCAGGAAGTTCCAAAAGCTCACCTTTCCGCGGGAAGATGCGACCTCGGGGTGATCAGACACCAGTTGCTTCTCGACGGCCGGGTTCATGCGGCGATCGACGCGGCCGATCCGCTGCATGAGACGCACCGGGTTCCAATGGATATCGTAGTTCATCATGCGCGAGGCGTCCTGAAGGTTGAGGCCTTCGGAGAGAACGTCAGTGGAGATCAGGACCCGAATCTCGTCCTTCCCCGCCGCCGTCAGGTCTGCGGACGTGACGCCGTTGTAGTAGGGAGCGAATCGGCGAATGACGTCGGCACGGTTCCCCTTCGTTGCGCTGTCCACCTGGCCCACACCGTCGATGCCGGCTGCCACAAGCTGCTGCTTCAGGTAGCGGGCGGTGTCGGCGAATTCGGTAAAGATTAGGACCTTCTGCCCGGATAGCTCTTTCGACTTCAGCAGGCGAACCAGTTTCTTCAGCTTGTCGTCGTGCTTCGGCTCAAATTTTTGGGTCTCTTCCAGGAAGCGGACGATCTCGGCGAGGTCAAGGAATGTCTCATTGATCATCTCCGGAACGTTGTATTCGGTTCGGTCGAGCTTCTCGACCGCCGCAAGCAATTCCTCGGGGACGATGTCCTCGTCGTCGCGTTCCTCTCCCTCGTCCGCCCAATAGGCGGAGCGGCGCTTCGTGACGTAATCCAGGACGATGAAGTTCTGCGCCTTCCATCGCTCCAGGCGCTTCTGCTCTCCGCCGGGCTCGCTGTTCTTTTCGACGAACGCGAGCAGCTTCTGCAGCAGCCGATCGCATGATTGCTCGAAGGCGGCGACGGAGCTTTCGAAGCGCTTCAGGAACTGGGTGCGGATCAGGCCGACGACCTGCTGCTGCCGTCCCTGCTCGAAGCTATCGATGGTCTTGTCCGGGCCAATATACCAATGCAGCGGATAGTACATCGGCAAAGTGAAGAGTGGCGTTGCACGCGAAAACGCGGCTTCGAAGATCTCCAATAGGCGGCCGTACGTAGCGCGGATGGAGTATTCCGCGACCTGCGGCGGCTTTCGGTCAGGGAAGACCGCCGCCAGGCCGGTCTCGCGGATCTGGCTCTCTCGGGCATAGCTGCGACTGCGCTGAACCACGAGGCTCTCAAAAACTGTGTCGGCGGAGAGCAACTGCTGAGCCTCAACCATCTGCTCGGAGACGTCCGACACATCATGGCCGACGTTGTTGCGCAGTGTCTTTTCGAGGTTGTTGAAGTGGGCGCGGAAGTTGTTCACGCCGAGAGTGCGCGCAAAGAACGCTTCGTCGCGCCTGGTAAATAGCTCGGCCATGTGGCGGAAGTCGGCAAGGCGATTGTTGATCGGAGTCGCAGTCAACAGGAACGTAGTCTTCGAGCGCAGTTCGTTGTCTAGCAGGTCGTAGAGGCGATAATACCGAGAGGGCTCACGCGTATCGTCGAGCAGGCGACGGCCAGGATTCCGGAAGTGATGCGCCTCGTCGATGATGACCACGTCAGCCAGTTCAGCGATGCGGCGGAAGCGCTCGGGAAAGTCACCCTGCCTGGCCAGGTCGGTGTGGCTGAAAACGGCTAGGTTGCTGAAATCCGAGCCACCGCCGATGTGCGGCAGCCAGGTCCGCAGATGAGGTTCCCACACCCCTTCCTTCGCGGCCTTGGGCGCGAAGAGGACAACCCGCTTGCCTTCGTGCAGGACCATTCGTTCGATCAGCATCAAGCCGACGAAGGTCTTCCCCAAGCCGACGCCATCGCAGAGGAAGGCGCCGCCATGTTGGCGAGCGATCTTCAGGAGTGCCCAGTAGGCTTCCTTTTGGTAGTGGTCGAGCTTTGGGAAGAGGCGTGAGCGAGTCTCGTCCCATTCATTGTCGGTCAGCTCATGGCCGCGGAAGAACTCCTGCAGCGCCTTTGCGTAGATGTCGAACGGCGTGTGTTCCTGAAGGTGGCGCTCGACAGTAGCGATGATGCGATCGGTGACATCAGAGGCGTCATTCCAATGCGCCTCGTACCAATCCTGCAGGCGCAGAACGTGCTGCGGAGGCTGGATCTGGACATTCAGCTCAATGTTCGTTGTCAGTCCCGGCCGGGTGAAGTTGCTCGATCCGACAAGGGCTCGAGAGTCGGCAGGGTCCTGTTCTGCGTGAGTGATGTAGGCCTTAGCATGGAACTTTGCTCGATCGTAGATTCGGCACTCGATGCGGCGAGCGCGCAGCGCATCCAGGACCGATGACACGCCACGCAGGAAGGGATTTTCAGTCTTGTCTGCTTCGAGGCTAAGGTCCAGCTCCTCAATGGCTCGCTTACTGACCGCATCGAGCAGGGCCTTGCGGCCGCGGTGTGTGGTCTCTGCGCCCATGAGAATTCGCAGCTTACCCAGGTGCTGCCATTGCCCGTCGAGCGCAAGTAGTGCACCGATGTCGAAGTAGCCGGTTGCCACATCGAGGGCGTTTGAAGAGTTCGCCCAGGACTTGAGGTAGCCGAGGCACGTCCCATTCTCTCGCGTGTTGTCGATTATAAACAGGCCGTCGCTTTGGGCGTCGACGTTGAGCAGCCGTTGCTGTGTCATGGTACTGGCCCCGAGGTCATTGGCGCGCGTTCTGGAAGGCGATGGCCTGTGGATGGCAACAATGTAAGCCGCCGGATGGGGACGTCATGGCCGGGTCTCCACGAGTTCGCCGTGGCCGCAATGGGCCAGCGTCAACCGCACTGTTACGGATGCCATGTCTTTGCACAAGCGTTCGACCCTGGAACTTCGACACGTTGCACCATCGTGTGGCAATGCGGCCAGGGGCACTGCCCTCCGTCGTAGGCACGCGTGGGACATGGCGAAGCCACGTTCATGTTGCATTCCGCGCAGCCCTCCTGCTACGGTCAACCCGCGCCCACCGTTCATTTGAGCTCGGCACCACCTTCGACGCAGACGCTCTCTACGACCGCTGCTACTTCATGCAAAAAGGAGTTCCGATCTGGTGACGGTGTCATGTCAGGGATTGGCGCCGCGCGCTCGTAGATGTGCGTGCCGATGATTGATGCGCGTGCATAACTTGATCCGCGTCCCGACTGGTTGAACGCCGCCTGCCAGTCCGACATTCGCTCAGCACGAACGCGCCGGGTGGCAAGGTCCACCACCTTGGCCGACAGCGCGTTGGCCAAGCCGTCAAAAACCTGCTGCTTGTGCGCATCGTCTGTCGGCTCAGTGGGGGTCCATTGGAGCGGGTTCTGCAGCAGGATATAGAGCCGGTCCTGGAGCTGTTTGCGCAGATCGGCGACCGGCTTGAGGTTGTCGTACTCGTCTGCAAGTCCGGGGGTGCCGAGGCGGCGACTCATGGCCCAAATGCGCTTCCAGTGCTCCTTGCCGACCCCTGGCTTTTGGGCCAAGCCCAGCCGCGGCCACCATGCATCATGAAAGCCCTCTGACGCGTTCTTCACCGCGAGGACAAGATTCATCCGGTCGTATGTCGGCTTCGCCTCGACAGCCGCGGGCCTCTCCACAATCTTATCGATGGCCGCCAAGAGCGCCTGCAACTGCGTGATGGTCCGCTTGTGGGTCTTCTTTGCGGCATCCAGATCTTCGTCGATGCCGCCGACAAAGAAGCACGCCTCCTTCAGGCGAGTTCGAAGCGCACGTTCTGCGAAGGGGCCAAGTTCCTCGCCTATTGAAGCCAGGACATTCTCTGCGGAGGCTAGTACGTGTTGCTCTTTGGCACCAGCGTTGGGCAGGTTATCACCCTTAACCTCGTCGAAGTGCGTGAACACGAGCAACAGCTTGCTCGAAATACCCGACGTGATCAGGTCCTTCATGGCCGCTACCGGTGCGGCCTGCATCGGCTGCATGGCGTTGTCGACCAGCACTACGGCATCGGTCGCTTCGATCCGACGGGTCAGCGAAGTCGAGATGGCGGCGACCGATTTGGGCGTATGTCCAAGACCCTCGCCATCTAGCAGCACCAGTTTGGGTTGTTGACCGCCGTTCCATCCCGGCATAAAGGCGCCCGCCACCCGTACACCATTCACCAATGGGGTCAGCAAACGCCCGAAGCGTGAGGCTTGGTTGCTGGAGAAACGCGTGACCGCATTGATGAAGCTCGGACGGTCATCCGTCTCCCATGACCACGACTGGGGCCAACCCTGTTTGTTGCGTCGCACGGTGCCATCGGTGAGCAGCGAGAAGCGGACCTCGATCTCATCAATGAGTTCGTCACTGATGCGGTGGAACTCGTCATCTTCGCGCAGGCGTCGATCCAGCTCTTCCTCAAACAGCTCGTCCACAACCCGCTGATCTTTCTCGTCGATCTCGCCAAGCTCGCCCCGAAGCTGATCATAGTGGCGGGCCGCGATGCCACGCGAAGCGGCCAACGTCTTGGTCAACAGGGCGTTGGTGGCGTCGAGGTTGATCGCACCATCGGCGGTGACGTCCTCGGCTGGCTCCGCAGCATCTTCGTGGTCGTTGTCCTCATCCTCATCGTCTGCGTCTCCGACCAGAGGCCCATTCCCAAGGACGTAGTTGAACCGGAACCTCTGGTTCACATGCATCAACAGCTTGCGGAGGACGTCGCCATCGCTGTCGCCGCGGTAGGCAGCCAGTACGGCTTCTGAGATGCACTCGTTCAGATGTTCACGGACCTCATCGATAGGAAAGAAGGTGACCACAGCCCGGTACGGCCCTGAGGCAAGCACGACTTCGGTTTCATGCACGGTCGTCTTTGCCGTCGAGGTTGACGGAAACCGCTCTGACTCGGGGTCAGTACCGATCAGCTGCCGTAGCAAGGTCGTCTTGCCCGCGCCTGTGGTCCCGAGGAGCAGGGCTCGCCGGTAGTCGGAATCCGCAGATGTTGGCAAGGGAAGGATCGACTCGCGGATGGCACCGAAATCGTTCTCCTCGGGCAGCATGCCATGGTAGAAGATTTCAACGACACGGCGAGGGAAGCGCTTTTCGGCCTCTGCGCGGGCCTGCAAACTCCAGAAGGCTTCGTCCGCCAGCAAGTGATTGAGCTGCTCCCTTAGGTCGTTTGCCTCGCCCTCGTCGGAGGTTCCGATACCTTGACGGACCCTCAGGCCAGGTTTGCCAGTGTGAGGGTCCACCCGGACCGGATGTCGAAAGATCACAGCCCATGCACTCCGGCCCTGCGACCGACTAAGGCTTGCCAAGAAGCGTTTCTCCACGTCCATCTCCGTTGTTCGACCGTTGTTCATAATTTCACCCTAGATGTGCTTGTGCCCGCATGCAAGCGAAAACTGAACAACGAATGAACAACGCGACCGGCCCGACATCGCCCGTGGTGGAGTGTCCCTGATTGCATGGAGGCTTGGCAGGCAGCCAACGGAATGCAGCGCTCACATCATCCCCTCAGTGTGCCGCCAGTCGACGATCGCCGGCCTATCAGCCCACCATCATCTCGGCCAGTTGGTTGGAAACGCTGTTGGCGGCCAGCTTGACCGGGTCGGTCGCAAGGTGGGCGTAGCGCGCCGTGGTCTGAACCTGCGTGTGTCCGAGCAGCTTGCCGATCATTGGCAGCCCCTGGCCGGAGGCTACCGCAGTCGAGGCGAACGTATGGCGGAGTTCGTGGATGCGGGCGTCCTTGAGCCCGGCGCGGGCGCGGACCCGCTGCCAGAAGGGTTGCAGGTCGGTGAGCCGTGCGTTGGGCTTCATTCCAACGATGACCCAGGGGTTCTTCTCAATGCGCTCGATCTTCACCAGCAAATCAGATGCAGGCTGACCCAGGTGGACAACTTTGGCCCCCGTCTTCGAGTCCGGCAGCCGCAGGGCCTTTGCGGCAGCGTCCACGTGCTCCCACTTGAGCGTCATGATCTCGCTGAGGCGGCAGCCGGTCAGGATGAGGAGGCGGGTGGCGGCGATGGCGGAGGACAGTTCGATCCCTTCGCTCTCCATTTCACGGAGCACCTCGCCGACCCGTTTGAGTTCCGCGGGGCTAAGGAATCGCTCGCGCTTCTCCTCGGCGTACTTCTTAATATGCTTGCGGGGGTTCGACCCGTCAGGCCGCAGGCCCCACATCTCGGCAAGGCTAAACATCTTGGAGATAACCTCGAGGCAGCGATTGGCCTCATATGGGATGTGCCGCTGGTCATGGTGGAGCTTGGCAACGTCGGCGCGCGTCACCTCCGTGACCCGATGACGCCCGAGCGCCGGCAGGATTGTGAGCTTCAGCAGGCGACGATACCCCTTGGCGGTGCTTTCCTTGACCCGCACCGCTACATGTTCCGCGTCGAACCGCTCGGCCAATTCCTTGACCGTGATGGCCTGCCGATCGGCGTCCCGCTTCGCGGCCAGGTCGACCCCGTTCCTGGCGGCTGCGAGAACTGCGATCGCCCGGGTGCGTGCCTGCTCGCAGGTGAGCACTGTGGTCGATCCGAGGCTGATGCGGCGGGAGCGTCGGCCCACCCGGTATTGCACCATGTAGCCCTTTCGTCCGCTGGGGAGGATGCGCAATCCGAATCCGGCAAGGTCGTCATCCCAGATGAAATAGTCGGCCGCCTGGATCGCGGCGGCGTCGACGTGGCGTTTGGTCAATTTCGGCATGAACTCGGTTCCCATCCAACCTATCGTTTTGCTTCCATGCGCCTGGTCGCCCCCGCCCGTGGAAGCACTATGGAAGCAAGAGGGCAGGAACCGGGGCGCACGTGCGCGAAAACGACAGTGGGGTGAGGCGGCTAGGAAATCAACTAAGTTATTGAAATAGCGAAGAAAATAGAAGGGAAGGGGGTTTCTGCGTAGTTTGGCTTCAGGCACTCATAACCTGAAGGTCACAGGTTCAAATCCTGTCCCCGCAACCAAATTAAGCCCGGCAACCAATATGGTTGACGGGCTTTTTTGATGCCAGAAACCGGGTGCAGACACATGTTTGCGGGCTTCAAAAACCGACCTCGATCCCGACTGCTGTAACGTTATCCGTCGCACCGCGCGCCAGAGACGCCGCAATCATCAATTCAGTTACCGGAACCCCCGCTGGCGACCCAAGTAAAGTCGCAATCGTCGCGTCTGGCAGGGTTTTGCATAACCCGTCGCTACACAGCAGGAACCGATCGCCGGGTAGAAGCCGCCCAGAAACCTTATCGAGCTCAAAAGCGTGAGTCTCGGCACCAACGGCGCGCGTGATAACATTGGCCTGCGGATGCCCCTCGGCATCCTCTGCCCGGATTGCACCGGCATCGACCAATTCCTGCACCAGACTATGATCGCGCGAGATCTGTGTCATCGTGCCATCGCGCAGCAGATAAGCGCGGCTATCGCCCGCCCACAGGCAGGCGAAATGGGCGTCGCGCGCCACCAACACCACAATTGTGGAGGCAATGATTGTCCCTGGGCCACGGCGTGCGGCCTCCGCACACAGGGCGTCATGTGTCTCGGACACGCGCAGCCGGACCTGTGCAAGCACCTCGGCCGCAGAAAGGCCGGCTGGCATGGCATCGAGGGCCGCAGCGATCATGCCGGACGCTACGTCGCCGGCCTGATGGCCGCCAGCTCCGTCGGCCACGGCCCACAGTCCAAGTTCGGGGCGATCGACGAAACGGTCTTCGTTGTAGGTGCGCACCGCCCCCTGATGGGTGGTCGACCAGGAATGGAATCGCATATCCGTCACCTCCCCAAGGCTCCATCGTTGTAAGGTATTGTGGCATCCAACATACGCGTGAACACGGCCGCATCTGGCAAGGTTTCGGTGACAAACGCGGTTTGTGGCACCAGGGGTGCACCGTCCGTCCACCAGGCGCAGCGCCCTTGCGGCATATGTGGGCCGCTTTCGACCGGCGCTTCCAACAGCCGCGCCGCTATGACGTCCGGCACAATATCAGTTTCGAGGGCGGCAACCCCGGTCGCCTCGGCGACTGCCAGCCAGCCGCGCCGAGCAATAAGTGTTGCTGGAGAACGAGCAACGCAGGCAAGAGTGAGGGGAAAGTGGCGCCCGGCCCGGTCAACGCTCGGCATGAACACGCCCATTGCTGCGTTGGGCCCGCATACGCCTGGTTGCAACAGGAAATGCCAAATTGGTGCTTCCAGCCATGCTGACAACCATCCGGCGCCCAATGCTTGTTTACTCGCTGGCAGCATGGCTTGAAGCCAGGTGTCCCAAGCAGAAATGAAGCTGCCCGGCAGCCCGGCGCGCACGAAATCACCGCGGGACGGGATCTTGCCAAAAAATCCGACAATGCTTCCATTGCCGATTGTGCCGTCTCCGGGAGCTACGAATTGCATATTTCACTCCCTGCTGACTACGCCCCGCTATCCGCGCACTAGCCCTTGATGGCCCAAAGCTCCAAACGAAGATTGGGAAAGTCACCTCCGATATGCAACGCAAATCCACCGGAGCTCTGCATGTGCTGCCAATGGGACGAATTACGGTCAAGTTCGAAATAGGTGGCGCCGGCATAGAATGGGATCTGCCGAGGCGCAACCGGTAAGGCCCGCACGGCAATTCCGGAAAGCGCCGAATTCACCAACTCGCGAATTTGTTCGACCGCACCAATTTTGACCTGAGATGGAAACAGTCGGCGCAGTTCTTCTGACGGCATATCGGCCTGCACGCTGAGCACGAAAACCGATCCGCGTAGTGTCGCGCGGTCCAGTATCTGGCCGACATGCACGCCGTGACGGCGTTCCTGCAGCGGAATGGCGACCGCGTTCTGCTCGATCACTGCCGACAGCGACCTGCGCAAATCGGCGATGACCGGCGCAAAGCTGCGCTGCAAGTCCTCGTGCCGATAACCCGGATAGGTTGCTGGCCGGCGCGATGTTTCGGTAAATGTGGCAAACTCACCGGTCATCTGCACCAATGCGGCGTAAAGGTCCTCCGGGTGCAGATTGCCCGACCCGGCCCAATGCTCCAGCAGTTTCTGCCAACGATTAACCGATTGCAGCAGTAAGAAGTCCGAAACCTCAGCGACGCCGCGTTGCCCTGGGGCGGTCATCCGCGCAGCAAGCGCCTCGCCGCGTTGGTTCAGCATTCCAGACAGTTCGGCGATCAGACCAGCAAGCGGCGGCGTTGCCGCACACAGCAACGCCGGCGCGATCCAGCGCTCATCCAATGTTACGCGCCGGTCCGTGGCAACTTCGACCACCCGCGCCAGACCGATGCAGAGATACCCTGCACGGTCATCGGTTTCGAGCATATAGCGCAGCCGCAACCGTCCGATCTGCAGGTTCGCCGTCTGTGGCGTGGTCGAATGGGTATCGTAGGCCTCAAAATCGCGCAGCAGATAACGGCCGTCGCCATCACCTTGGGTGGCAACTTCAACCGCGCCTAGTTGGCGTACGGGAACAGCGAGATAAATGATTGCGTTGCGCGTGGTTTCGCGCAAATCGAGGGGTGGCGGGTGATCGGCTTCGGCGGGAATGGCGAAGGCCGTCCCATCCTCGAACAGCCCAGCGGCCGAGGTCAGCGCAAAGCGTCCGGTCGCGAGCAGGTCGCGATCGACCAGCATGCCCGCCACCCCCCAAGGATAGGCGCGCAGCGCCAGGATTCCGGCACGCAGGCTTTGTTCCAGCCAGCGATCCTGCTGTTGGAAATGCTGCGCGCGCAGGAACATGCCTTCCTGCCACACCACTCGGTTCGTCCATGTCACAGCGTTTGCTCTTCCTTTCGCGTCGCCGGAGCATCATCCGATCGAAAAGTTTGGATTGATCGGATGATCAGCACCAGGTTCGATTTGGCCTCAGCCGAGTTTCAACTTCACCGATATTCCGTCGGTGCGGACTTCGAGGCGCGTCGTGCCCTCGGCCGCGACTGCCTGAGTTGCCCGCCATACCGCGCGATCGATGTCGCGGAATACCGCGATGATGCCAACAAATTTTGCGCCCGGCTTCATTGCGTGGGTGATGGCGCGGCTCTCGCCGGGGGCTATGACGAACTCCTCCATACCGAGGCCGTCAGCCCCCAAGGTGATTTTCTCGCGCTCGATCAGGGCAAAAATATCGGCACGATCGAATTTCTGGGTGGCGGCCAGATCATACAGCCGGATCGCCACCGCAGTCGGTGTGCCGGCGGGGTCGGTGTTCTGGTTGCCGCCGCCGATCAATTGCAGCGCGAGCAAGGCCGGCGGCGGCGGTGGGGCGGCACAGCCGGCAATCGCGACCGGCGCCAGTAACACGGCGCGGCGGGTCAGAAATGCGGTCATCTATGTTCCTTGTCCGACGCCTCACGCAGCGCCTGTTCATAGGCCCGGGCAAATTCCTTGCCAAAAACACTATCGAAATCATCGGCGAGCGCCGCACGGATGTCACCGTGCAGTTTCTCATACAGCTCGAACGCCTTCGCACGTTTGGCGCCCGGCATTATTCCGCCGGTTTTTTCTCCAGCCTCGCGCAACGGGGCCGGGTCGAGCCGCTGCAATAAGGCGCGCACACCACTTTGCATTGCCGCCATTGTTGCCAGTTCGTGCAGCCTGATATCGCGCAACGCGTCGGTTACCGCGTCCGCCGCCTGCATGTCGGCGCGGCGACCGGCGCCGATCAGGGCGGCGAGGCTGTCATCGTCGCTGGTCGAAAATTTAAGTGGGTTATTGCCCCGCGCGCGGATCATGGTCTGTTCGATGCGGAACTCGCTTTTGACCGCGGCCCGCGCGATCAGGGTTTGGCGAATGCCGCTTACAACGGCGCGAAATGCCGCCCCGAGCCGCTCCATGGCGGCCACCGCATCATCGGGCCGTGCGTGCTCCATATCCGCGCCGCGTAAAAAGGCCGCCAGCAAATCATCCCCCAATGCCGCCGGGGCAGGAGGGGGGACTACAGGTGCAGACTCAACCGGCGGCACGGGGGCCGATGCGACGGGCAACGGTGCGGGCGCCGGTGGTTGGGGCGCCAGCGGCGCGGCAAAATCGAGATCCCAATCATCCGGCAAGCGATTGACGGCGGGTGGGCTGCACGCGTCGGCCACGGCAGGGCTATGATTGGACTGTGTCGGGCCACTGAAGGGGGCGTCGCGCGGATCCGGCGCCAGCGGATCGAAATCAAGCGGCAGGGCCATACCCGGCGCAAAGCCGGACGCCAGTTTGGCGGGGCCGCCAAGCAGCGAGGCATCCCCGAACGGATTATCGGTCCGTCGTGCGATCGGCGTCGCAAACGGGTCATCGCCAAACGGGTCTGCGGCCCGCGCGGCGCCGGGCGCCGGCCTGGGCGCGCCGAACCCGAGGCCAATATTGCCATCGTCGGCCTGTTCGACCCGCAATTCGAGCTCGTAACTACCCAGCCGCAGCCGGTCACCATCACGGAGGTCCTGTAGCTTCCCGTGGCCAATCGGTTCAGCATCACGATTAATGTAGGTGCCGTTGCTGGATACATCTGCCACCTGCCAGCCGCCCTGGCGGTAAGCGACGACACAATGGCGTTTGGACAATACGCGGTCAGGGTCGGGCAGAACCCAATCATTCTCCGGGCCACGGCCGATCGACAACTCGCCCCCAGTTATCTTGCGGGTTTGCGGTGAGACGCTGTCGGGGCAGCGCAGAATGGAAATGCTGAGCGTCATCGGGCGGAACCTACGCGGTCTCGGGCGGCAGGCGGCCGGTGCCGCCGGCCGCGATATCATGCGCCGAGGTCAGGAAGGACTGCAACCGCGCCATCTGCCGGGTGGGATCGGTGCGCACCGATGCAAGCGCGATGCTGCCGGCAATCGCGGTGCCGGCGAGGTTCGGCGCAGGCGGCACAACGGGCTGGCCGACCGGCGCCATTGAGTCACCGCTCCAGAATGCACCCACGCAGGCCCAAGATTCTGGCGATCCGAAACCCGCTTCCTGGGCAACGGCGAAGGCCGCGTACCTGGCGTCCTCGCCCGGTTTGCGGACCCATAGCTCGGCCGCCTCCAATGCGGCTGTATCCAGCGGCGCAAGCGTTCCGGGTTGGGTCGCCCGCGCGCACATGCACGCCCACCATACCGCCTCGCGCTTCGGCATGGCATGGGCGATCAGGCGCGATGCCTCGATCAGGTTGCCCGCTTGCGATAGCGCCGCGATAGCCTCGATGACCGTCGCACAGCTGGCGATCAACTGGTTGCCTTCGGCGGACAGGCCAGCCCGGCCCCTGACGATCGCAAGATCAGCCGGCGCGAGTTTGGTTGGGGGCGGCATGCTCAATTGATCATCACCAGGCCGCCCTTGACCATCAGCATGGCAGAGCCCTTCACATTGGTCATCACGCCTTTGAGATCCAGTTGCAGCGTGCCTTCGATCGAAACCATCAAGCCTTTGATGGTCACGCCCGTCTGATCGATTTTCACACTGCTCGACCCTACCTTCAATTCGATCGACTGCATCGCGGTCATCTCGATTTTGCCCATCGACGCGGCTACGCTGATATTGCCCATATCGACCGTCAGCTTTTCGTCACCCTTGCTGATCGCTGTGGTGCGTCCGTTGCCGATTTTATTGGTCTGGGCGTCACCGATGGTGATGTCTTCGGTTTTACCGACCTTGTGGATGCGAACGTTATCGACCTTCAAGGTCTGATCATGCACGACATGGGTGGTCTGATCGTGGTCGATCTTCAGCTTCTGATCATGCATCACAAGGGTGTTATGATCGTTCTCGACCTCTTCGGTGAAATCTTTCTGCGCATGAAAGAAAACCAGCTCTTCGCCTTTTTTGTCGTCGATTGACCATTCGGTGAATTCTGCTGTCCCCCCCTTGGGGCTCGATCGCGTGCGCAGCCCGGTCTTGGTCTTCTGGGCGGGCAGCTCAAACGGTGGCATCTGCTCGGCGTTATAGAGGCTGCCGACGACGACCGGATGGTCGGGGTCACCGTTGACAAACGCGACCGCAACCTCGGCCCCCACGCGCGGCAAATGCTGCCAGCCCCAGGTCTTGCCACTCCAGGGCTGCATCACGCGGACGAATATCGTGCCGTCCGCAGTGGCATCGCGGCGATGGTCCCAGAAGAAGCGAACCTTTATGCGACCGTATTTGTCGGTAAAAATTTCTTCCCCTGCTGGGCCGACAACGACGGCGCTGTGGATGCCGGCCATCTGCGGCCGACGCTCCTGCGGCCAGTCGCGCCATGCGGTCGCGGCGGGGAAGGCCTCAAACCGATGGTGATAGCGATCGACCGCGGCGCCAGCGCCGTCAAAATCGTCGCTCACATCATGTACGACCCGCCGAACGACATAGATGGTGTCGGTATCAGTGTGCCATGCATCTTTCTGGACGGTGAACTTCTTGCCAGGAACAAAGCCCGGATTGGTGCTGGCGCCCTCGAACAGATTTGCCGCCGCCTCCGCCGCCTCCTGGCGTAGCCTGGCCCGCTGTCCGGCAATGCTGGCGGTGGCAGTCAGCGCCGGAAAGCGATGCACGTCACGGCCAGCATTGCCGGGTGCGCTCAGAATTGTCGTTTGTTCGCCCACCACCGGCGTGGCCGGATGCAGCGGATCATAGTCTCGCAAGGTCACTTTGCCGACAGCCGTCGCCGTTATCCGGGTAAATCTGCTCAGGATATCGGTGGCATTCCCGGCCTCAACCACCTGGACAATGGGCTTTTCGACGGTGGTGAATGCGGTATTGGAGTCGGTGACGACCATCCTGTGGCCGCCTTCACTATGCTCGAAATACCAGAAACACCCTTCTTCCTCCATCAATCGGATAGCAAAATCATAATCGGTTTCGTTGTATTGCACCGTATAGGCGCGGCTGGCCTGGGACGCTACGATGGTGAAAGTGGCATCAAAGCCATTTTCAGTGAATATTTTCTTCAGAATATCCGTCGTAGTCTTTTCCGCGAAAATCCGACTATCCATGGTCTGCGAGGCAAACCAGAATTTCGGCACGAGTTCCGCCCGATAGCGCCATTTGCCGCTCTTGTCCGGACCCAAGCCGTGGAAGCTGCGCGCGATGCCGTGAAAATGCCGCTCCCCACCATACGGGTGTGTCAGGGTGACACAGGCTGGCATCCCCAAGACCGTATCAGGGGCAACCGACGCCGAATTCGCCAACATGTCTATCGTGAAGCAAAAGGCTTCGCTGATCCCTTCCTCTGCACGCAGCAGCACCGGGTCGAACACGACCCCGGCCGAGGAGCTGGTCATTTTCAGAAGGGAATTACGAACCACAGCTTACCGCTTTGCCTCCTGGTTGATCCTTGTTGAGGAGATAGCACCCGGCAACCCGCATTGCCAAACTTTCTCGACCAACATCAGCTGCTTTAGCCCGCGCGCGGGCAGCGGAACTCCTGCACGATGCCAGGGGCAAGCGGATTGAGCACCGATCCAGCGCGGATTTCGAACCCGACCTGGCGCTCGCCTATCTGGAAGGTCAGCAAGTAGCGCTCCGCCGCGCCGATCTGTTGCAGTTTTCCGCGGTCAAACAGGCGGAACATCGCCCAGGGTCCTGATGCGGTAAGCACCCCAGCCTGTCCGGTGGGTGGTGGGTCAAACACCAGCCGCACATTCTGCATCCGGTTCGGTCCCGGCCAGGTGATCTGGGTCGAGCGTGGCGGACCATGAGAGTAGGAAACCTCGGTCCCGTCGAGATCGAGGGTTACCTGCTTTGCCCCGGCGTCGAGGCTGACCGGGGTGATGTCAAAGCGCACCGTTGGCGTGGTGCCGCCGGCGGCGAAGAACAGATCACGGATCACCGCAGCGCGTTGGAACTGGGCGAGATCGCCCGGCGAAACCGGGGCCGGCACGCCATCGACCGCCTGCGCCTTCCAGGTCCGCGCCGACATGTCGACATAGGGCCGCAACTGGGTGTTGAAGAACCCGTCGAGCAGCCCACCGGGTGCGAACAGCTTGGCAAAATCATCCAATGGCACGTCATTGGCCGATCCGCGCTCGAACGGATAGCGTCCGGCAATCGCCAGGGTGCAAAGTGATGCCGGGCCGCCCGCCCCGTTGAACGCCGCCGTGATCTGCTCCTTGGCGCTGCCGCTGCGCAAGGCGGTGCCGCTCCCTGCCATCGCGGTCAACCAGCGCGAAAGCGGCTGCGGTTGGCGCGCAGCCTCGGCACGCAGCGCCAGGGCAGGGTCATTTCCCGCAGGCGCCGCCGGTGCCGCACCGCTGATCGGGGCGGCCGCCATCTTGGCCAGTTGCTGCTGCAAGTCATTGAGCGACTTCAGCACCTGGTCGATTGGCGCGCCCGCTCCGGTGCCCATCAGGTCGCGCAACGGCTTGTAAAGTTCGTCGATTTCGGCGCCCGGCGGCTTGGCTTCCGGCCCGGCTGTTGCGCCAAGCAAGCCTTGCAAGCGCGAGCCGGCGCTGGCGACCGCCGCCGTTGCCGCCGCCGCCCCTTGGGCCGCAACGCCCGCGATTGTTGCAGGCTGCGGCGGCGGCACCGACAAGGTCATCTGCCGGGCCATGCTGGCCAGCAGATCGCGCATCGGCGATTGCGGCGATGACAGGATATAAAGATCCTGTGCTGCCTGGGTCAGGCTGCGCAGCGGGACGATGTCGATATCGGTCATCATTCCGTTCCATGCTGCAATATAGTCAGCTGCATACAACGCAATCACATCGCGTTCGAGGCCGCGCATTTCCGGCCCGTTCGGATCAAGCTCGGCGCGTTTACCCAGCACCCAGCTTTCGGACGCCACGCTTTTCGCGGCCGAGGCGAGCGACGGCAGCAGCACTTTGTGGAACCCTTCAACCGTCAGGAATCCGGGAATGCCGTCGTTGAGCGGCTTGCCCGAGCCGCGCAGGAAAACCCGCACCCCGGCCGGCCCAAGCGCGTCGCTCGGCTTCCAGATCGGGATACGCTGGGCGGCGGCCGACGGCTTGATGCGGGAATAAACCCGCTGCGCCAGCGGCACCCGGCTGAACGTTGCGCGCGCCTGGGCGACCAGCGTACCGTCCAGCAGCACAGTCGGCAGTGCATCGGCAAGCAGTGCATCAAGATGTCGGGCCAGACTGTCACGAAACGGCGCGGCCTGGGCGCCGGGATAGCCGGTCTGCCAATCCAGCATCATCCATTCATGGACCAATTCGCGGTCGAGCGGCCCACCATTGCCGAGCATCAGATAGACCCGTGTCGCCTCGTACAAAAAATCGGGCCGGTTGATATTCCCGCGCATCTGGGCTTCCAGCCGCCAGATCAAACGCGGCAGCAATGCGCGCTCCAGGCCATGGCGGTAAACCGCACGCGCGGCGGCCTCCAGCTTGGCATCCTGCGACAGGTTGAAACCCAACCACGCGCCACCGCTGGTCCCGGCATGATCAACACCATGCGGCAATCCCCGTGCCTGATCGAGCAGGGGGGCAATGCGCGGCAGATCGGCATCGGCCACCGGGTCGAGCTTCAGGGTTGCCGCCGTCACTTCGTAGCGCGCAAGGGCTGCAGCCGACATCTCGATTTCGCTGTAATTGGCCATCCGGCTTTGCCACAGTAATCCGCCAGCAATCACCATTATCAGCAGCACCCCGGCAAACCCGCCCGCCCGCATCAGCATGGTGCGGCGTCGCGCGCCAGGCCGTTCGGCGACCATCATTGCTTCGCCAAAGATCACCTTGCTCAGCAATCGCCCGAGGAAATAGCTGCGCCCATGTTCAGGCCGCAGGCTCGGCGCGCGTCGCTGATCGAGGCCGAAGGTCCGGCTCAGCGTGCCGGTCAGACGGTCGATCGGGGTGCCTTCCTGGGTGCCGGAGGCGAGATAGGCGCCGCGCAGCAAGGGGGCCGGGTCGAGCCGTGATCCGCCAAACGCTTCCTGCAGAAAGCTGGTCAGCGGTTGTTCCAGACTCGCAACCTGGGTTGGGAAGCCGGCGATCAGGGCCCGCCGATCCGGGCTGCGCTCGGCCTCCATCCGATCATAAAGCCGGGCGTTCAGTCGATCGACCAAAAGCTTGAATTCGGAGGCGAATTGTCCAACCGTCCCCAGTTCATTGGCGGCAATCTGGAAGGTTGCCCCCCACACCTGATCGCGCTTTTCGCGGTCGAGATCGTCGAAGAACTCGGTGAACCCAACGATCAGATCGCTTTTGGTGAACAGTGCATAAACCGGGACCCGCACGCCCAGCCGCGCTTCAAGCTCCTTGACCCGATTGCGGATGGCACGCGCATGGGCTGTGCGCTCATCGGCAGGGGCCGCGGCAATATCGCTGAGCGCGATGGCCACGATCACCCCGTTGAGCGGTTGGCGGGCGCGGGTGCGCTTGAGCAGGTCGAGGAAGGACTCCCAGCCCGCCCGATCCACGGTGGCATCCGAATCCTGGGTCGTGTAGCGCCCGGCCGTGTCGATCAGCACCGCGTCCTCGGTGAACCACCAGTCGCACAGCCTAGTGCCGCCAACGCCGGCGACTGCCGCCTGTCCCATCTCGGCGGCGAGCGGGAATTTTAGTCCGGCATTGAGCAACGCGGTGGTCTTGCCGGCACCAGGCGGGCCGATGATGACGTACCAGGGCTGTTCATAGAGATAGCCGCGTGTGCCCCGCGCCTTTTTCAGCAACGCCAGCGCGTTGGTCAGTTTATCGCGTAAGGCTGCGGTTTCCTCGGCGGTTGCCGCGACCGATGGGTCAGTTGCCCCGCCAGCCACACCTGCGGTCAGCGCCTGGTCACGGCGGCGGCGCAGCAAATCGAGCAGCAGGTTCCCCGCCGCCCATACCAGCACCATCCCCCCGATGACGATCAGTCGCGCCAGCCAGCCTTCGAGCATCGCTAGGAACGGCCCGAAGACCCATACCAGCACCGACAGCAGCGCGGTTCCGACAAGGCTGAGGAACCAACGCGAGACGAAAAACCGCAAAATAAAGGCCATACTTATCAACCCTGACGATACAGCACGATTTCGATGCGGCGATTTTGTTCACGTCCTTCCGGCTTGGCATTGTCGCCAATCGGATCGGCATCGGCCCGACCTTCGGCCGAAATGCGCGCCGGATCGCCGACGGTGCGGCTGACCACTGCCCGTGCCGCCTGGGCCCGTGCGGTGGAAAGTTGGAAATTCCCAGGGAACTGCACGGTATTGATCGGTTGGTTATCAGTGTAGCCGATGACCTTCACCGTGCCGATTTCCGCCTTTAGTGCGGTGCCAATCCGTTCGAGCAGCGGCACGAAGCCCAGCTGCAAAGTGCCACTGCCGGACGGGAACATGCCGCGATTGCTGATCCGCACCACCGGGGTCGATGCCGTGCCGAGCACGCTGACCAGTCCCTGGTCGATTTCAGGCTTGAGGAAGGCCCGCAGTTTGTCGATCGCGGTCGGTTCCGGCGGCGGCGGTGGCGGGGGCGGTGGCAACACGATAGTGGCCCGCGAAATCGCCGGCATGGCAGTCGGCGGCGCGGCCAGCATGCGGGCATAAAGATCGTCGGACGCGGCGGCGAGCCCGCCCGAGACAAATATGAACAGCCCGCCAACCACCGCAAGCGCCGCTGCCGCTACGACCCAGACCGGCAATGATGCCCGCGCCGGGCGATAGGGGGCATCAATTCCCTGCCAATGCGGTGACAACCCTGCTTCGTGGGCCTGGCGCTGGCGGGCGATGACGGCGTAGCTTTCCTCGCGCAGCCGGTCGATTTCCGCGACCCCGCGCGGCGACAGCCGATGGCGACCCATGAAGCCGAGTGACAGGCACATATACATCAGCTCAAGCACTGGCAGATACGTGCCAGGATTTTGCTTCATCTGGCCGAGCAGGTCGAAAAACCGTTCCCCGCCGCGCACCTCCTGGTGGAAGGTGCCAACTAGCGACCGCGCGTCCCAGCCGCCGGCACCACCCCACGGGGTGTTCATCACCACGTCATCGAGGCTGGCGCACAGGGTGTAATGCGCCGGGCGCAACTGTTCCATCGGCACCCCGCCATCGCGGGCGCGCTGTTCGAAGGCGCGCATCTGCTGGACGGTGCGTTCACGCAGATCGCCGGAGTCTGGCGCGGACGCGGTATTCCGTAGCCGCGCCAGCAATTGCAGCAGGGGCGCGGCTGCGGCGGCGAGCGGGCTGTCGCCGATCGCCAGGTTTTCGGTGCCCTCGGCGAGGTTGCGCGACGCCGCCGGGGTCGGCTCGGCGCGCGCTGCGGCCTGGAAGGGGGCCGCTTGCGGTGGCGCTTGCGGCGCGGCAGGACGGCGGCCGCCTGGGGCTGGCCGGATCACGGTCCGGTCATTGTCGTCCGGCTCGGCGAATGGGTTGTCGCTCATAGGTCCGCTCCCGGTTATTAATGCCCCGTGGCCCGGATGTTATGATAGCCGTCAAACGGGTGAGGTGGAAGGTGGCGAACAAATAGAGCTTGCCGGCCAAACTGATTGGTGGTGGATTGTGAGCGTAGGGATGGCCACATGGGCATGCCCCGGACCGTCGTGATTATGACAGGAGCCGAGCCGCAAGATGGGAATGCCCGCCGCGCGTCTGACCGATATGCATGTGTGCCCGATGGTAACGGTTCTGGTGCCGCATGTCGGTGGGCCGATCGTGGGGCCGGGTTGCCTAACGGTGCTGGTCGGGATGATGCCGGCGGCACGGGTGACGGATATGCTGGTGTGCGTCGGCCCGCCAGACGTGATTGCGTTGGGTTCGTTTAGTGTGCTCATCGGCGGAATGCCGGCTGCTCGCCTGGGGGATATGTGCGCCCATGGCGGCACTATCGTGATGGGGTGTCCCACGGTTTTGATTGGATAGCGTGATGTTCGGTGCGCGGTTGTTTCGGATGGCACACTAGTTGCAGGATGCAGTAACCTTGGATGCCCCGGTTGTCAGCGTGCAGACTCTCGGCACCGGGCGTATATCGGCCCGATAGTACGCGTTCGTGCCAAGATAGGTGCACAGCATGAGCACCGTTTCATCCCCACCAAGGATCCACTTTGTCGCGAAACCGCCGGCCTTATTCGTTGCGCTATCCGGTGCAAGTTCAACCGGGGCCGTCTTGTTTTCTTCGCCCCGCTGACCGTCAAACAGGCGCAGCCCGTCAAGTACGGCCACTTTGGCGGGCACGGTCCCGACCAACTCAAATCGATCGTGCGGTCCCGGAAGTGTCGCTGGGCATTCTATGGCCGCCTGCGCGGTCCCGGCCATCCCGACCAGCACCAGCACCAACAACAACATACCTGACATCGACTATTTTTTGTCCGGATGGTTTTGAATTTTCTGGGTGACGATCACCGAGAATTGATCGCCATCGTTACTCGCGCTGCCTTTCCCACCGCGAAATTTCAGCGTCCGGCGAGCGGGTGCTTTCAAGCTTGCCCACTGATCGACCACGACAATTCCGTTGGCGTCCACTGAGACAAAAATCGCCGCATGATTGCCCGTGGCCTGATTGGCATACAAATCCTTGGAATTGAAGGTTGCAATCGCGGTGCCCGAGGGAATTTTTTTGCTGCCTGGCTTGATCTTCGGTCCCTTCCGCCAGAACGATGTCAGTGGCGCGCCGCTGGCAGCCTGGACCAGGGCAACACATTGGCCGGTGCCGACAAGTGCGGTTTTTTTCTCCCAATCGGCAATGTCGCCAGCCTGGTAAAAATCGTAGCCCGCCGCGGCGTGGGTACAACTACCATCCTCGAGAACCATTGCGATCAGGTCGGCTGGTTTTCCGATGCTCATCACAGTCTCACTACCCCAGGACGCGTCATTAAACGCCGTTTGTCGCTATTTTGCAATATCTTCGAACCTCTCGCCCCTAGAGCGTGATGACGGTAGGTGGAATCACCAAAGGTCTGGCCACGCGACCAAACAAAGAGTTAGAGCGTGATGACCGCGCCTATCAGCGGTCATCGCGCTCTAAACCAACCCCGCCACCCGCCAAGTTCGCGCCCGACCTGATAGTCGCGCAGCGCCGGATTCCAATTGTCACCATCAGCAGGCGCGATGGCGAAGGCAGCCGAGCATCCGATGCGACTGCACCTACGCGCTCATCACGCCGTGCCTCCGTCACACGCCGCAGGAAAACAAGAACCCGCGTCTGAACTGGGCTATCGTAAGTCTGATCCATGTCGACGCAGGTCAGCCCATGCCAACCAAGCCCCCGCCGTTGCAATGGCGAGTAGACCGATCAATGACATCCAGACAGACAGCTTTCGGATGGGTGTCCAACCATCATGGATCGAAACATCGCTCATCCCTGGTTCAATGGCAATCACCATCATTCCGATCGTACTTCGCAACGGTTGAGTCGCGCGGCCGTTCACTGTCACCACGTGTGACGGAAACCAGGGATGTGCAAGGGCAGCAAAGCCGGCGCGGTCGCTATTAATTCGCATTGTCACTTTGTCGAGCCCGACCTGATAGTCGCGCAGCACCGGATTCCAATTGTCGCCATCAGCAGGCGGCGAGGGCGAAGGCAGCCGGGCATCCGATGCGACCGCAATGGCCCGTGCTGTTGCGGTTGCGGCGTCGAAACCCTGGATATCCACAAATCGGGCGAGAGACGTCTCGATCGCCAAAATCTGCGCGGGCTTAGTCGCCGCTTCAAAGTCCCACGGCCATAGCATTGGCTTCTCAGCCGCAGCAGATGACGCAAGCGTTACGAGATTTCGGCTGAAAACGACCGGCGTAGCACCGGCGATACGCAAGGTGCGGCCGAGCACTGGTTCTTCGCGGCCGTCGCTGAAATCAGTCGGGCAGCCATTCGCCGAAGACGTATGGCAGATCACGCGTCCGACGTTCATCGTCGCGAGCAGTGTCTCTGCCCGCAGTGATAGTCTGCGGTTGGTCTGCAGATCGTGCTCAGCCAACGCCAACGCCGTCAGCAGGTAGTTATGGACCCGCGTAGCCGCCATGTTATGGTTGCCAGCCATCCGTTGATAGGTGGCATAGGCGCTCGCGGGGCTGCCATCAGGGCCCATGTCGATTGCAAGCTTGCCGGCGCGGTCAATCGTTATCTCGGCCACACGCTGGTGCGGCGCGATACGTTCAAGCGTCAGCCCGATATCGATCAGGAAGGACTTGTCGGTGCGCGTAATCGGCTGAATTGAGGTGCTGAGAAGGTCCAGCATCACGACGGCCGCAACGATCAGCCGGTGCCGGTCAGACAGCCAGGCTGCGACGTTCAAACTGTCCAAGCCGATTGCCGCCAAGATCCCCGCAAACAGCAGGATGAAAATAACGTCGCGGACGACGGGGTTATAGACGAACAGACAAACTGTCAGGCAGCACACGGCAGCGATTGCCAGCGCCCGACGATCACCAGAAAGTCGCCCGCGCAATAGAGCGATGATGCCGGTCGCCGCCAGGACGATCATCCCTCCGCCGAGATAGGCCCAGTAGTCGATCCCCCAGGTCGTGCGGGTGTTGCGCCAAAGCAGCAATTGCCCGAGCCGCTCCAGCGTGGGGAGTTGCAGGCGGAATAAGCCACTATCGGCTTCCAGCATGACCCAGTCTGCCTCGGCGATTGTCGGCAGCACGGCGATCGCGCCCGCAACCGCCCCCAGGACACCTGCTAGCGCCAGAAGCGGTAGTTCGCGCCACGGCCAGAACCGCAACGCCAACAGGATGCCCCCGAAAATTGCCAGATAGAATGCGGCGAACAGCGCGTGTGGCTGATGATTGACGATGAGGCACGTGGTTGTGAGGGCAAAGACCACCGCATTTGCCGCTCGGCGACCGCGTCGGCGGAGCAGTCCGTCGGCGGCATAGAACAGCACCACCACTGCCGCGATCGTGATCGCCTGTGGAAACACACCGCGATACAGAAAAAGATGGAGATGGCCGAAGGAGCCCGCAAAGCCTGCTGCAACAATCATCGCCGGGACCGAGGAAATTCCGAACCTGCGCAGCAATGCGAAACACGCCCAGGCGCTGCCGATATGCAAGGTGAACAGGAACAGCTTCGTCGCCAGCACCGCGTCCTGCAGCAAAAAGGCGAGAACGCCGCCTGCAACGTAACTCAGTGGACCAGTGAACCACAGCAGCGGCGCGCCGGCATATTGATAGTTGGTCCAAAACGGCAGGTATCCATTTTCGAGACCGCGGCGAACTTCCATAAAACGCGCGACATGAGTTCCGGTATCGCCGCCCAGCAAAACACCGGCGCCGAGGTATGACTGACCGAACCACGCGGCCAGAACGGTTAGCAATGCGAAGGCCTGCAGCGGCGTCGCCGTGGCCAGCAAACGGCTAAACCCGCTTCGGTGCCACTCATACAACACCAAAGCGATGACAGAAACGACCGTCAGCACTGCCAAAACGACGTCGAACGGCCCCAGCGCGCTCAGCAACTTGGAGAGCGACATGCGCTCACCCAGCAGGCTGAGTGCGATGGCGGCATCTTTCATCTTGTTGAGGCTGATCACGGTCAACAATGCCGACACCAAGGCCGCGACCGCGAACAGCGCAATCGCGCGACGATTGGCGGAGGCCACGGCTTGGTCAACCATTGATTTACTCCGCCTGCGCGCTCGCAGCACTCCGCGTCGCGCCGACACGGGCAGCAAGCGAAGCTGCCATAAAGTCATCGAGCCCGCCATCCAGAACCGCTTCGGGATTGCCCTTTTCGACCCCGGTGCGGAGATCCTTCACCATTTGATACGGCGCAAGCACGTAGCTTCGTATCTGATGGCCCCAGCCGATTTCGGTTTTGGCCGCTTCGGTGGCGTTGTGGACCAATTCACGCCGCTGCAACTCTGCTTCATACATCCGTGATTTCAGCATCGCCATTGCGGTTGCCCGATTGCGGTGCTGGCTGCGGTCGGTCTGGCAGGCGACGACGATACCAGAGGGTAGATGGGTGATACGGATGGCGGACTCGGTCTTGTTGACGTGCTGGCCGCCAGCACCCGATGCCCGATAGGTATCAACCTTCAAATCCGAAGGGTCGATCTCGATCTCGATCGTGTCATCCACCACTGGATAGACCCAGACGCTGGCGAAGCTGGTCTGGCGGCGCGCGGCGCTGTCGAAGGGGCTGATGCGGACCAGGCGATGCACGCCCGCCTCGGTCTTCAGCCAGCCATAAGCGTTGTGGCCGGAAATCATGAGGGTGGCGGATTTGATCCCGGCCTGCTCACCTTCCGACTCTTCGATCAACTGCACCTTGTAGCCGCGCTGTTCAGCCCAGCGCGAATACATCCGCATCAGCATCTGCGCCCAGTCTTGTGCCTCAGTCCCTCCGGCGCCGCCGTTCAGTTCCAGGAAGCAGTCATTGGCATCTGCCTCGCCCGACAGCAGGCTTTCGATCTCGCGCCGCTTGGCTTCCTTGGCCAGGGTGCGCAAATTCGCGTGCGCCTCGGCAGCCATCGCGAGATCATTCTCGGCTTCGGCCATTTCGATCAACTCAACCGCGTCGGCGACATCGGCTTCGAGCATCAGGACGCCTTCGATGCCGGTGGCAAGTCGCGTCCGCTCGCGCATCAGGGTTTGCGCCTTAGCTGCGTCGTTCCAAAAATCGGGGTCTTCGGCGCGGTGGTTCAGTTCCTCGAGGCGGGCATTGGATGCATCCCAGTCAAAGATGCCTCCTCAGCAGCGCGACGGACTGCTTGATCTGGTCGTTGAGGGAGTCGGATTCTGCGGACATGGCGCGCTAATACAGCCCGCCCAGATCGCTGTCGACCCCGCCTGCACGAGGTTTTGGCGTGGCGTCGGCCGGGCCGGAGCCGTTGCCCGGCTTAGGTTCGGCCAAGTTGGCCGAACCGCCCGGGGTTTGCCCGGGCTTGAACGCGTCGGTGAGAGTGCCATTGCCACTTTCCCACGATCCCATGGTCACGCCCGGCGGGACCGGGAATGTTAATTTGGGTCGGCTCTTGAGCGCCACCGCCATGAAATCCCGCCAAATCGGGGCCGATACCAGCCCACCCGTTTCATTCGGACCAAGCGGTGCGGGGGTATCGAAGCCAACCCAGACGATGGTCGCGAGATCGGGCGTGAAGCCGGAAAACCAGGTATCGGAGAAATCCTGGGTGGTGCCGGTTTTGCCGGCGACGGCACGGCCGAGGCCGTTGCCAGCCGAAAAGCCGGTGCCGCGGGCAACCGCGCCCTGCAGCATTGTCACCAGCTGAAACACGCTCGGGGCATCCGAAATCTGCTTGCGGTCATCCGCCAATGCCGGTTTGGCCGCCGGATCGTCGCACCCGAGGCACGTAGCAGAAGCCGCCCGCCAGATGACCACCCCGTTGCGGTCTTGGACGCTGTCGATGAGCGTCGGGATCACTTCGCGCCCTCCGGCGGCGAGGCTGGCATAGGCGCCAGCTTCGCGCATGACTGTGGTTTCCACCGCGCCCAGCGCCGCCGGCAGCACCAGCGGCATGCTATCGACCATATGGAACGCGATCGCGGTCTGGGAGACTTTTTCCATCCCAACCCGATCAGCGATCCGCACCGTGACCAGGTTGAGCGACTTCTCCAGCGCCACACGCACCGGCACCGGGCCGCTGAAATCCTGCTCGTAATTTGATGGACGCCATTTACCGGCCGCCCCGTTATCGACCACAAAGGGCGCATCGAGAAAGCGCTGGGATGGCGAAATCCCGTTCTGCATCGCGGTCAGGTAAACGAACGGCTTGAAGCTCGATCCGGGTTGCCGGTTGGCTTGCGTCGCGCGATTAAACTGGCTGGTCTCGAAGCTCCAGCCTCCCGACATTGCCAGAACACGTCCATTGGCAGGGTCGATGGACACGAGTGCGCCCTGCACGGCCGGGATCTGGCGAAGCAACAGGCGCTCAGGTCGGGCGGGAACGCGCCCCTGTGCCGGGATCGCGGGCACGCGTTCGGTCATCACCAGATCGCCGGGCTTGAAGATGTCGCTGGTTTTCTTCGGCGGCGCCCCAAGCTTGTCATCCACCCGCGGGCGCGCCCAGCCGAGATCGGCCATTTGCATCGGCAGGACAATCGGCTGGGCCGGTACGCCTGGGGTGGGGCGGTTCAGCACGCCCAGCTTGGCTTCTGCATCGCCCGCTTCCAGCACCACTGCCATCCGCCACTCGGGCGGCAATCCAGGCGGATTGGCGGTTCCGGCCAGCGTGGTTGCCCAGCCATTGCGGAGCCCCGCCCCGAGTTCGAGCCGCGCGCCCGCGCCACGCCAGCCACCGCGTCGCTGGTCGTAGCGCACCAATCCGTCACGCAGCGCGCGGTCGGCGGCGGCCTGCAAAACCGGATCGAGCGTGGTGCGCACCACCAGCCCGCCTTGGGTGGTCATGTCGGCGCCATATTTTTCCACCAGCCAGCGCCGCACATCCTCGGCGAAATACTCGCCCCCGGTAACGGTTTCGGGCCGACGGAACTGGGCCGGGCTGATCGACGAGGCCTTCGCCTCGGTCGCCTGCGCGCGGGAAATCACCTTGTCATCGGCCATGCGGTCGATCACCCAATCGCGCCGCACGCGCGCGGCATCGGGGAAGCGGAAAGGATTATAGTTGTTGGGCGCTTTCGGCAGCACGGCGAGGAAGGCGGCTTCCGGCAAAGTCAGTTCGGCGAGCGATTTGTTGAAATAGGCCTGGGCGGCGGACGCCACCCCATAGGCTTGCAAGCCGAGATAGATTTCGTTCAAGTAGAGTTCGAGGATGCGGTCCTTGCTCAGACTTTGCTCGATCCGCACTGCGAGGATGATTTCGCGTACCTTGCGGGAAATCGAGGTCTCGTTGCTCAGCAGCATGTTCTTGGCGACTTGCTGGGTGATGGTTGACGCGCCGATCGGGCGGCGGCCACTCCCATATTGCATGACGTCGGTGATACCTGCGCGCAGGATGGCGATGGGGTCGAAGCCGGTGTGGATGGCAAAATTCTGGTCTTCGGCGGAAATGAAGGCCTGCTTGACGATGTCGGGGATGGCACTCACGGGCACGAAAATACGCCGTTCGGTGGCCAATTCCGCCATAAGCCGATCATCGCCGGCGTAAATCCGGCTCATCACCCGCGGTTGGTAGCGCGCAAGCGTGTCTGGGCTTGGCAGGTCGGCGGAAAAGCGCTGGTAGAGCATGTAGCCGCCTGCACCGGCCGCGACCAATGCCAGCACGCCGAGCGCAAACACGCCGCCTAGAAAGCGCAGGAACCAGTTTGACCGCACCGGCGCGGCCGGCGTTTTGCGCTTGCCGAACGACTTCTTAGGGGGGGACGAAGGGGGGGCAGAGTCCGTGCTTGCGGTCGGGGGGGCAGAGTCCGTGCTGACGGTCGGGGGAGCGTCTTGCCTCGCACCCAGGCGAGCGCCGACGGTAATGGGATCACTCATAGAACTGCCAATACACGAAATCTGCCGGGATACGGAAGCGCGGTCTTATCCGGCGCGGCTTGTCGCGATAGACAAGGTGGCGAAAAACCCATCCACCGCCCGTTTCATCGCCGCCGCCACCACCTTGCGGTGCTCGGCTCGGCGAAGCGCTGCTTCGTCCTCACGGTTGGACATGAAGCCCATTTCGACCAGCACGCTGGGGATGTCGGCGGCCTTCAGCACCACAAAGCTGGCTTGGCGTCGTGGATGGGGCAGCAGCGGCAGATCGTGGCCGAGTGCCTTGACCATGGTGCGTGCCATGCGTGCCGAACCCGCCTTGGTTTCCTGCCGGACGAGGCTACCGAGAATCTTCGCGACCTCCGGCGATCCCGATGGGCCCGCCCGGTCGCCCGCGTTTTCGCGCACCGCAAGCGATGCAGTTTGCTGGTCGGATGCGACATCCCCCAACGTATAGACGCTCGCGCCACGGATGGTCCGGTCAGCCAGCGCGTCAGCGTGCATCGACACAAACAGCGCCGCACCCTGGCGTTGCGCCAAGTCAACCCGTTCATCCAGCCCGATAAACATATCGCGCGTCCGGGTAAGCGCCACCCGATAGCGTCCCGATGCCAATAATTGTCGGCGCAATTCCTGGGCGGCGGCGAGGGCGATGTGCTTTTCGAATGTGCCGACCACCCCGATCGCGCCAGGGTCCTTTCCGCCATGCCCAGGATCGAGCATCACCAGCGGCAGCTGGCCGGTCGGATTAGGCACCGCTTTTCCCGGCTTCTGCTGAGCTGCCTCGCCCGAGCCGAACGCACCAGCCAGCAATCCCGCCCCAAGCAGGAGCCGGCGGCGCAGCAGATTTGGGGGTGGGCCATAGATCATCGCCATCACTTAACACATTACATGCAACTTCACACGCTAAACCTTGAATATGTGCGTTGAATGGCACGTGTTCGTTGCGAGCTGGGGCTGTCTTTTTGCGACGCGATACAATAGCCTTGCAGTCCCCGATGCTTTGCGGCATGTTTCCACCGCTTTCGGCGATGTGCGCTAGCCGGGTTCGTAGTCCCGTGAGCCAGCCCATTGCCACCCGCATTCGCCGCGCGCCGAGACACGGCCGGAAGGCGCCGTAGCGGGGATGGCGACCAGCGGGCAGGAACGCCCGCCAGGAACTGTCGGCACTGATTTCCACCGGGGCAGGCGCTTCCGCAAGGTAGCGCACCCGATTGCATCGATTGGGTCGCATGACCGTTTTTGGAACGCCTGTTGCCATCGGGACCACTAGTCCCTGCGCCCCCAATGGGGCGTCGGCTGGCGTTGCGCTTGGTTCGGCACCATTTAATTTACAGCTTTCCCTGCAATCGGCCCTGCCTCTCCCCCCCTGTCTTCGCCGTCGCCCGCGCGCGCCGTTGGCTGCCCAGCTTCGGGCGTCCGACAAGGTCGCGCAGCGATCGACGGCCATTTGGAGAGCACAGCCTGATGACCAAACGTATGTTGATCGATGCCACACACGCGGAAGAAACCCGCGTGGTGGTGCTGGACGGTAACCGCCTCGAAGATTTCGACGTCGAGAGTTCTACGAAAAAACAGCTCAAGGGTAACATTTACCTCGCCAAAGTGGTGCGGGTTGAACCGTCGCTGCAGGCCGCTTTCGTCGAGTATGGTGGTGGCCGACACGGCTTCTTGGCCTTTGGCGAAATCCATCCCGACTATTACCAGATCCCCATTGCCGACCGGCAGCGCCTTATCGCGTTGCAGGCCGAGGAAGCGCGTGCCGAGGAAGAAGCCGAGGACGCCGAGGACGACCAACCGCCGGCAGCCCCCGCGCAAGCCGCGCGCATCGAGGCGCCGCGCCGGCGTGGACGGCGTCGGAGCAGCTCGGCCGCGACGACTGATATGGCTCAGGTCACCCAGAACGGATTCGGCGAGCTCGGTTTCGGCGAGGTGGAGTTTGGGGAAGTGCCTATGGCAGGACCCATTTCCAACGAAAGCGCCTCGGCTGACACGCCGACTGCGGAAGCCGACCTTTTCGCGCTCGACGCAGCGGCTCCGGACGTCGTAGCGCCGGTCGCTGACGTCGGTGATGTCGCTGACGTCAGTGATGTCCAGCATACATTCATCGCAGCCGAAGATGCCGTTGGCGACGATACCGACGCCGATGACAGCGATGACGCTGGCGAAGAACAGCCAATGCCTGAATCAATGGGCGGCGAAGGCGACACGTTCGAAGGAAATGGCGCCGAGGAAGCTCGCCAGCGCCGCACTGCACGCTTCCTGCGCAACTACCGCATCCAGGAAGTCATCCACCGTCGCCAGATCATGCTGATCCAGGTGGTCAAGGAAGAACGCGGCGGCAAGGGTGCCGCACTCACCACCTATATATCGCTCGCCGGACGTTTTTGTGTGCTGATGCCGAACTCGCCACGTGGGGGCGGAATTTCGCGGAAGATCACCTCTGCGGCCGACCGCCGGCGCCTGAAGGAAATCACCGCCGAGCTCGAAATCCCGCAAGGCATGGGGCTGATCGTGCGTACCGCGGGTGCCGCGCGACCCAAGGCCGAGATCAAGCGCGACGGTGAATATCTGATGCGGCTGTGGGATGATATCCGCGAAAACACGATGAAATCCTCCGCGCCGGCGTTGATTTACGAAGAAGCCAGCCTGATAAAACGATCAATCCGTGACGTCTATTCGCGCGATGTCGAGGAAATCGTGGTCGATGGCGCCGAGGCCTGGAAGGCCGCCCGCGACTTCATGCGCATGCTGATGCCGGCACACGCCAAGAAAGTCATCCCTTGGCGCCCGCAAACCCAGGGTGGCCAGTCACTCTTTGCGCGCTACTCGGTCGAAGCCCAGCTTGATGCCATGGTGTCGCCCACGGTGCAGCTCAAAAGCGGCGGCTATCTCGTGATCAACCAGGCCGAAGCGCTGGTGGCGATCGACGTGAACTCGGGGCGCTCGACCCGGGAGCGCGGGATCGAGGAAACCGCTTTGCGCACCAATATGGAAGCGGCCGAGGAAGTCGCCCGCCAGTTGCGGCTGCGCGACCTTGCCGGGCTGATCGTGATCGATTTCATCGACATGGAAAGCCGCAAGCATAACGGCATGGTCGAGCGCAAGTTGAAGGACTCGCTCAAGAACGACCGCGCCCGCATCCAAGTCGGCCAGATCAGCCATTTCGGCCTGATGGAAATGAGCCGCCAGCGCCTGCGCCCGAGCCTTGCCGAAACCAGCTTCGTGATCTGCCCGCATTGCAGCGGGTTGGGTCATGTCCGCAGCACCGAAAGCAGTGCGATCCACGTGCTGCGCGCGATCGAGGAGGAAGGCGCCAAGCAGCGCGCCGGCCAGATCATGGTGCGGGTCGCTGGTGGCGTGGCGCTCTATCTCCTCAATCACAAGCGCGACCGGTTGAGCGAGATCGAAGCCCGTTACGGCATGTTCGTCCACTTCACCCCCGACGACAGCTTGAATCCCCCGGAAGTGCGGATCGACCGCTTGCGTCCGCCACTTTCTGAGGACGAACGCCCACGCCCACGCTTGGGCATGGGGTTGATGGCCGACGCGCCAATCACCGATGATGAAATTTTCGACAATGACGACGATCTTGTCTTCGACGATGACAGCGCTGATCCGGTGGAAACCGTTGAGGCGTCACCGATCGTAGTTGCTGAGGCGACGACCGCTGGGGACGCCGCAGCCGCTGACGAGGAAGCCGAACGGGGCAAGCGCCGCCGCCGCCGCCGCCGGAGTGGCCGACGCGATGGGGGCGAAGATGGCACGCCTCAAGCTGGGGCTGATGGCAGCGACGAGCCAGTGGCGGATGGCGAAATATCCGAGGAATTGGTCGGCGGAATTGAAGCTCCAATCGACCCCGCCTTGGCCAGCCAGCCAGACATCGATCCGAACGAATTGGATGAGAATGGCCTGCCACGCGCCCGCCGCCGCGGTCGCCGGGGTGGCCAGCGTCGCCGTCGCGATGGGCGCGACGAAAGCGCCGCTGCTGAGACCGAAGGCGTGCCGAGCTATACTGGCCCCGCCCAAACCGATATAGGCGGTGGCGACGAACCGGTCGACATCTTCGAATTGATGGCCCGCGCTGAAGCAGCCGAAGCCGCAATCGAAGCGGAAGCTGAGCCGGGCCAGGCTGTGCTCGAAACGCCGCCGGTGCCCGATGACGCAATAGCGCCGTTGGAACTGGTGGCTGGGGCGGAAATTGAAGTAGCCCAAGCGCCTGCGGAGCCTGAGCCAGCCCAAGAACCTGCGGCGACCGACACTGTGGCGGTGGTCGAAATCGTGGCAGTTGACGCGCCCGCCCCGGTCATTGAGCCTGAGATCGTCGCCGTGGTTGTGACGCCGCCCGCAGCTGTTGAACCGGTGGTCGCCGTGGTTGTGACGCCGCCCGCAGTAATTGAACCGGTGGTTGCCGCGGTTGTGACGCCGCTCGCAGTAATTGAACCGGTGCAAGCTGAATTTTTCAGCACGGAAGCTGCGCCTGTAGCGACTGAACAGGTTGCGGTGGCGGCCCCCGAACCCGCGCCGGAACCAATCATCCCGCCCGCGGCTCCAGAGCAGGTTACCGCCACGGTGATCAAACCGATTATGGTCGGCATTGATCCGGCGCCCGACGCGCCGCCGAAAAAAGGCTGGTGGCGGCGCTGAAGTGGGATGAAATGATCGAGCGTAAAGGGTTTTCGGCGCGGCGCGAAAGCTGATTGAAGATGCTGGCCGGGCGGAGGCCAGCGTCGGTGGCAGGGCCGTAGCCGAGAGATTTGAGCGAGCGTGCGGTTGTAGCCGGTTTGCGCGATGGGATGGTCGCGCAAATCGGCTGCCACCGATTGCTCCGTCGCGAAGAGCCTTGTGGTGGCTTAGGTTAGGAGGGTCGATGAGACGGACGCACCACTTTGCTTTCCGCGCCTACCAAGGCATGATCCCTTCATGCCGACGGAGAACCTGAAATGCTAACGCAGAAAACCTATCGTGAGGCGATGGCCCGTCTCGGCGCCGCCGTGAATGTCATCACCACTGACGGCCCCGGCGGCAAACGTGGCTTTACCGCGTCGGCGGTATGCAGTGTCACCGACACCCCGCCGACCTTGCTCGTCTGTCTCAACCGCAACTCGGATTCCAACGAAGCGTTGAAGATCAACCGCGTCGCCTGCATCAACGTTCTGCAAGCCACCCAGGAACATTTATCCCCGGTTTTTGCCGGCATGACGGAAGGCGACTACGCCGAACGCTTCGGCCGCGCCGAATGGACCACGCTGGAAACCGGGTGTGCGGTACTTGAAGGTGCGCTGGTCTCGCTCGACTGCAAGATTACCGAAGTGAATGAGGTTGGGACCCATTCCGTTTTCATCTGCGAGGTCCTGGCCCTGAAAGTTGCCCCTGCCGGACAGGGGCTGGTTTATTTCGGTCGGCGCTATCACGCGCTCGACCACGCGCTCGACCAAGCATAAGGACCGCAAGATGAACGCCCTGGTCTATTCGGACGCCGATATCCGCGCGATCCTCCAGCGGGTGAAGACCATTGCAATGGTCGGCGCGTCATCGAACTGGAACCGGCCCAGTTACTTTGTGATGAAGTATTTGCAGGGGAAGGGCTACCGGGTAATCCCGGTCAACCCTGGCACCGCAGGCCAGACGTTGCTTGGCGAGAAAATCTATTCCTCCCTGGGTGATATCCCCGACAAGATCGATATGGTCGATGTGTTCCGTGCGTCGGACGCTGTCCCAGCGATCATGCAGGACGCGATTGCGATCGGGGCGTCTGTGGTGTGGACCCAACTCGGCGTCCGCCATGACGAAGCCGCCGCCATCGGCAAGGCTGCGGGCATCGAAGTTGTGATGGATCGTTGCCCGAAGATCGAGTTCAGCCGTCTCGGTGGGGAATTGTCGTGGTCGGGCGTCAATTCCGGCATCATCAGGAACCGTCCGCCGGAACCTCCGCTCGCGCGCATCCCGCGCCCGCGCAAGCAGGCCGCGAACCAAACATATGGCTTCGAAACCCTGGCCATCCATGCTGGCGCGGCCCCTGATCCGACCACCGGCGCCCGCGCCACGCCGATTTTCCAGACCACGGCCTATGTTTTCCAGGATGCCGACCACGCCGCATCCTTGTTCAATCTGCATGATTTCGGACACATCTACACGCGGCTCAGCAACCCCACCGTCGCTGTGCTCGAAGAGCGCGTCGCCACATTGGAAGGTGGCCGCGCCGCCGTCGCCTGCGCTTCGGGCCACGCTGCCCAGTTCCTCACTTTCTTCACCCTGCTCAGCCCGGGCGACGAATTTATTGCCAGCCGCAACCTTTATGGCGGTTCGCTCACCCAGTTTTCGCTCTCGTTCAAGAAGCTCGGCTGGACCTGCCATTTCGTGGACCCGACTGATCCGGAGAATTTTCGCCGCGCGTTGACCCCTAAGTGCAAGGGCATTTTCGTCGAGAGCCTGGCCAATCCCGGTGGCATCGTCGTCGATCTGCAAGCCATCGCCGATGTGGCACATGCCGCTGGCCTGCCGTTAATTGTCGATAACACCCTTGCCAGCCCCTATCTCTGCCGCCCGATCGAGCACGGCGCCGATATCGTGGTGCATTCGATGACCAAATTCCTTGGCGGCCACGGTAATTCACTCGGCGGCGTTGTCGTCGAGTCTGGGAAATTCGACTGGTCCCAGGGCGGGCGGTTCCCCAGCATGACGGAGCCGGAGCCTGCATATCACGGACTGAAGTTCTACGAGAATTTCGGCGATTTTGCCTTTACCACCAAGGCGCGCGCCGTAGCGTTGCGCGATTTCGGCCCGACGCTCGCGCCGATGAACGCTTTTCTCACCATAACGGGCATCGAAACCCTGCCGCTGCGGATGGAACGCCACGTCGCAAATGCGCAGAAAGTTGCCGAGTTTCTGGCAGGAGACCCCAGAGTGGCCTGGGTGTCATATGCCGGCCTGCCGACCAGCCCTTACTATGAACTCGCACGGAAATATCTGCCGCGCGGCGCTGGTGCGGTCTTTACCTTTGGCGTCAAGGGTGGTTACGAAGCCGGGATCAAGGTCGTCGAGTCGGTCCGCCTGTTCTCCCACCTCGCCAATGTCGGGGATACGCGCAGCCTGATCCTGCATCCGGCATCGACCACTCATCGCCAGCTGAGTGACGAGCAGCGCATCGCAGCAGGCGCCGGTCCCGATGTTATCCGGTTATCGATCGGCCTCGAATCTGCGGCCGACATCATTCGCGACCTCGATGAGGCGCTGGCCGAGGCCTGTTGACAGGATTAAAACCAAGCTGTGCCTATCCGGCGCATGTGACTTTCTGCCAAGCGGCGAAGTGTCGTAGATAACTGCGTCCGGTAGAACGCCGGCGGGAGACGAATATGTGTGGGCTCGCGGGGCTGTTGCATTCGTACAGCGGTGGCGCGACCGATATGCGTGCGCTGCGCGCGATGACCGACGCCCTTGCCCATCGGGGCCCCGACGGCGATGGCTTCCACACTGAACCGGGCATCGGCCTCGGCCATCGTCGCCTCGCCATTATCGACCCGACCGGCGGCGAGCAACCGATGTTCAACGAAGATAATTCGGTCGTTATCGTGTTCAACGGCATGATCTATAATTACCGTGAATTGATGGTCGAACTGCAGGCGCTCGGCCATGTCTTCCGCTCCAAATGCGATACCGAGACCATCATCCACGCATGGGAGGAATGGGGCCCGGACTGCCTCGAACGCCTGCACGGCTTTTTTGCTTTTGCTCTATGGGACCGCAACCGCCAGTCACTGTTCCTCGCCCGCGACAGGCTCGGCAAGAAGCCGCTCCATTATGCCTTCGTCCAGGATGGCGGCCTCGCTTTCGCCTCCGAAATCGGCGCCCTTGCCGCCGTGCCTGGTATTGATCGCCGGATGGTGCCCGAGGCTGTGGAGGATTTTTTCACCTATGGCTACATCCCCGATCCGCTGACCATATATGCGGGCATCCTCAAGCTTCCTCCCGCACATTGCCTGCTGCTGCGCCACGGGGACCGGCAGGCAAGTCCACGCTGCTACTGGCGTCCGCGCACGGATGGGGTTGCGATCGACGAAGCCGACGCCATTCCCGCCCTGGTCGACCGCTTCCGCGACAGTGTCCGCCAGCGCCTGATCGCCGATGTGCCATTGGGCGCGTTCCTGTCCGGCGGGGTTGATTCGAGCGCTGTTGTCGCCTTCGCTGCCGAACAACGTTCAACCCCGCTTGACACTTTTACCATCGGTTTCGGCGGCGATCATGACGAGCGCCCATATGCGGATATGGTTGCCACGCGCTACGGAACCATCCAGCACAGCGAAGCCGCAACAATGGACATTATCGACGCCGCCCGCGACCAGGGCAGGGTGTTCGGTGAACCGTTCGGCGACACGTCGTCTGTGCCCACGCACCGCGTCTGCGCGCTCGCCCGTCGCCACGCCAAGGTCGCGATCTCGGGCGATGGCGGCGATGAGGTATTCGGCGGCTATCGCCGCTACCAATGGCACCGGATGACCGAGGCGGTGCGATCCTATCTTCCAGCCTCCGTCCGCCGCAGTGTCATCGGCGGTTTGGCGCGGATCTATCCCAAAATGGACTGGGCACCCCGCTGGCTGCGGGCGAAATATACCCTTACCGAATTGAGCCTTGACTCCGCGTTGGGCTATTTTCGCATGATGACGAAAGTCCACCTAGAACAGCGCCGCGCCTTGTTCAGCCCAGCGCTCAATGCGCAGATCGACGGCTACGACCCTGGCGCCCGCATTGCTGATCTGATGGAAAATGTCGGCAGCGACGATGCGCTGCGGGCGGCGCAATTTGTCGACATCAACACCTATCTGGTCGGCGATATCCTGACCAAAGTCGACCGTGCCTCGATGGCCAATTCGCTCGAGGTCCGTGCCCCGTTTCTCGATACCGGTTTACTGGAGTTCGGTCTGTCACTCCCGGCCGATCTCAAGCTGCGCGGTGCGGAAGGCAAGTTTATCCTCAAGCGCGCGATGGAACCCTATTTGCCGCGCGAAGTGCTTTATCGGACCAAGCAGGGTTTTGCGACGTCGCCGGCTGCCACTTTCCGCGCCGAGGCCGGTCGCTTGCGGCACTATTTGCTTGGCGACGCAATGCGCGATTGCGGCCTGTTCCGCATCGAACACATCGCGGCGCTGATCGACCAGCACGTGGCCTGCGCCTACGACCATAGCCACGTTCTGGGTTTGCTCCTGGTATTTGAAGGGTTCTTGGCCACGCCTGGGCAAGCGGAAAATACGATTTTCGACTATGCCCGTGCCTGAATTGCCGGATTTTACCCCGCCGCCGAAACCATCGATCCTGGCACGCACGGCCCGCGGTGCTGGCTGGATTTTCGCATTCCGAGCGGTTACCCGGGTCATCGGCACGGCCAGCACCTTTATCTTGGCGATGCTGCTATTGCCGGTCGATTTTGGCGTTGCGGCACTGGGCACAATATTCCTCCAATCGGTTGAAATTCTGGCCTATGTGGGGGTTGAAGACGCGCTGGTACGCGAAAAAAATCCAGATCGCGCTTTGTATGATACGGGATTTACCATCAATCTTCTGCGCGGTGTGCTGATGGCGCTCGTCCTGGTCGGATTGGCAGTTCCCGTTGCAGATTTCTACCATTCACCACCGCTGATCAACGTTATGCTGATGCTGGCGTTGGCGGCTCTGCTTGATGCCTGCGGTAATATTGGCATGGTTGATTACCGGCGGAATTTTGAATTTGACCGTGAATTCATCTGGCTCACGGTGCCGCGCCTCGTCCAAGTCGGTCTTATGATAGCGTGCGCGATCATCTTTCAAAATTACTGGGCCTTGATTGTTGGGTTCGTCGCGTTGAGGGTGGTCAAGCTATGGCTCGGCTACCGTATGCATCCCTATCGACCGCGACTGACCCTGGTCGCCTGGCGGCAATTACTCGGATATTCGTCTTGGAGTTGGGCGGTTTCGATGGCAATCCTGGTGCGGGAAAAAGTCCCCACAGCACTCATTGGGCGCCTGCTGGAACCCCAATATGTCGGGATGTTTACCATCGGCAGTGATCTGGCCGGTTTGCCGGTGTCAGAATTGGTCGCCCCTGCATCGCGCGCGGCATTTTCGGGGTTCTCGGCGGGGCGCCATGAAGGCGCCGAGGCGGCGGGGATTTATCTCAATGTCGTATCGGTGCTTGCCGCAATTACCGTGCCTGCCGGCGTGGGGTTGTCGATGGTCGCTGACGTGTTGGTCCGGCTCGCGCTGGGGCCAACCTGGTTGGAAACGGTGCCGTTGATCGCGCTGTTGGGCTTGCACGCATCGATCGCCGTCTATGGGTATCTCGGGTGGACGCTGTTTTTTGCCCATGGGCGCTTGGGGCTGGTGTTCGCCATCACAATGGTGAGCGCGGTTACCAGGACCGTGCTGTTGGTCATCCTGCTGCCGCAGTATGGCTTAGTGGGAGCGGCCATTGCGATCCTGGCATCCGCGCTGTTCGAAGACGTGGCTTACGTTCAGTCCGTAAGGTACTACTTTTCCACCAGCTATTCTGTTTTGTTGGCGCGCAACTGGCGGTTGTTTGCGGCGACCGGAATGATGGGTGGGGTGATGTATTGGACCGGCTTAGGGTGGGCGACGATACAAGGTAGCCGTGTCGATCTGCTTTGGCATCTCGGCCTGGTGGTGCCGGCCGGGGCATTGGTTTATGCGGCAAGCCTGGTGGCGTTTTGGTCCGTTGCGGGCAAACCTGCGGGCCCAGAGGCTGACATGCTGGCCTATATTCGTCGCCGTCTGTCACGTCGCTAAATGGCGGACGACCCCAGGCGCTTGGTACTGACCGTGTTCCCGAGCTTCGCGGTAGGCGGCGCGCAGGCACGTTTTGCCAGCATCGCCAGTCACTTCGCTGATCGCTTTCGCCATAGCGTCATTGCCCTGAACGGCGATGTTTCCTGTCGCGAGCGTATCGCCCCGGCTGTGCGCATCGACTATCCGACGATCGCCCTCAACAAGGGTGACACCTTGGTGAATCGCGGTATTTTTCGGCGCTATCTGCGCGCAACCAATCCGGATGTGTTGGTCACCTGCAATTTCGGCAGCCTTGAATGGGTTCTGGCCAACACGCCGAAACTGGTGCGCCACATCCATATTGAAGACGGGTTCGGCCCCGATGAGCGGGTAAAGCAGATCCCGCGTAGGGTCTGGCTCCGGCGGTTGTTGCTGCGGCGCAGCCCTGTTGTCCTGCCATCGCGCAACCTGCTGACAATTGCCACCAACATTTGGCGATTGCCCAGGAAGAACCTGCACTACATCCCCAACGGCATTGACTTGGCCGGCTTTGGCGCCGCCGCGCCCGAAACGCGCTGGCCTGGCAATGTGGGCCCGGTTATTGGAACTGTCGCTGCCCTGCGGGCGGAGAAGAATCTCAGCCGCCTGGTGCGCGCGTTTGCCTTGGTGGCGCGCGTGACACAGTGCCATCTGGCGATCATTGGCGATGGACCGGAACGTGCAATGCTGCAAGCCCTGGCAGGGGAGCTTGGCGTTGCCGATCATGTGACCTTCACAGGCCATGTTGGCGCCCCGCAGGGGCTTTATCGCGGCATAGATATCTACGCCCTATCGTCGGATACCGAGCAAATGCCGATGACAGTGCTCGAAGCCATGGCGGCTGGCCTTCCGGTGGCGGGCACCGATGTCGGCGATGTCGCGGCAATGGTGGCCCATGACAATCGCCGCTTCATCGTGCCGCTTTCCGATAGCGCGCTTGCCGCCAGCCTCCGCGCCTTGGTCGATGACAGGTCTTTGCGGACGGCGCTAGGTGCCGCGAACCGGATCAAAGTTGCGCAGGACTACGACCAGCAGACCATGTTTGGCGCCTACGCCGCGCTATTTGACGGACTACCGGTTCGCCCCAGGCACCCATAGCACTTCCGCCCCGGCTGTTACGTTCAAGTGCCGGCTCAGCACGAATAAATGGTCCGATAGGCGGTTGAGGTAGCGTACCACTGCGGGATTGACCTCTTCGATATGTGACAGCGCCACGACCAGCCGTTCTGCCCGTCGCGTGACAGTGCGGGCAAGATGGGCGTGGGCGGCCCCCGCGCAACCGGCGGGTAACACAAAGCTTTTCAGCGCCGGCAGCCCCGCGTTCATCACGGCGACTTCCTCCTCCAGCCGGACCGACGGCGCGTCGGTCAGCCGCAAGCCATCGCCCATCTCTCCCGGCACGCATAAATCGGCGCCGATATCGAACAGGTCATTCTGGATGCGCGCCAGCATCACGTCGGTCGGGCCATCGCAATGGAGCCGCAGCATGCCAATTGTCGCATTGGCTTCGTCGACGGTGCCATAGGCATCGACCCGCAGCGCGTCCTTCGGCACCCGGCTGCCATCGCCGAGCGAGGTTTCCCCAGCATCGCCGCCACGGGTGATAATGCGATCAAGACGAACCATGGTATCTACTCCAAAGTGAAATGAATTTTGATATCGAACATATCCGGGACGCGCTTGCCACCTAAGGTTGGTGGCAAGCAGCGCCAAGTCATCAGGCGACTGCGTGCAGCTTCGTCGAGGTCTCGATGGCCAGAGGATTCAAGAATCTCTACCAGGAATGCTCTGCCGTTGCTGTCGAGATGGACCCTAAGCGTCGGAGCACCAGTGTCGCCGCGGCGCCGTGCCCTGTCAGGATAGTCCGGGCCGAGGTTTTGTAGATTTTTGCAGCCGCGTTCGGGGTTGTAGGGATTGGCCTCGACCTGGGTGCTGGTGATGCCGTCGGCCAATCGCACGGTCGGTGGCGGCGACGAATTAGCCTGGGGCGGCGGGACCGGCCTTGGTGCCGGCGGTTTCGCGGCCGGTTGCAGAGCTGGCCGCGGTGGCGGTGATGCGGGATTTATGAGCCTGTCCGGCTCGACTTGAGGTGACGGAGGCGGCCGCGTCTGTTCAGACTGCAGGGGAGGTCGGGGTGGTTCGCTGGACGCTGTGGGCGCAACGGGCTCGTCCGGCAAGGCAGGTGGTGACTGCGGAACTGGCCCAGAGTCTGTCGTTTGCGCAGGGGTTGGATCGGTCGGGGGCGACGGCGTTGATGGGGGTTGGGGATCGGATATAGGTGTCTCGACATCGGACGCAGGCGGCGGGGCGGGCGTGCCGGTCGCCAGTTCGACTTCGACCTCTGGCGGCGGGTCAATCTGGCGGGGCGCGACCAGGACGACTATGAGCAATGTCGCCAGCCCATGGGCCGCGAGTGATACCAGCAAACCGGATTTCATCTGGCAGTTGGACGCAGCAGACGCGGCTGGGGGTCGATCCCCCATGGCAGTCCGAACGCATTGGCCGCCAGAGGGATGATCTCGCCGGCAGGCAGATCGGCGGCAATTCTGCCATCCCGCATCAGCACCGCGCGGTCAGCGTAATCCCGCACGAGATCCAGCGCATGCAGCACGACGACAATTGTCGTGCCGCCGCGTGCCAACCCCGCCAGCAGCGCCATGATCCTATGGGCGGCATCGGGGTCGAGATCGGCGGTGGGTTCGTCGAGCAGCATGACCTTCGCCTCGGTTGCTACAACGCGGGCGAGCATGGCACGGCGCGCCTGTCCACCTGAAATGCGGTCGATGCGGGCGTTCTGCAAGTCAGCGATACCGCATAATTGCATGGCACGGGCGATGGCGTCGGGGTTGGTATCGCCATGTGGAAGCCGTCCGAGGGCGACGATTTCGCCGACCGTCAACCCCCAAGCGCTGCGCGCGCCTTGCGGCAGGTAGGCAACATGGCGTGGGTCGGGCATTTTCAGATCGGGAAGCAAGCCGGCCAACGCGCGCAGCAGGGTTGTCTTTCCAGCGCCGTTGGGCCCGCATAACGCCACCATCTCACCAGCACCCGCACTAAAGGCGACATCATGCAGAACCGGCACGCCGCCAAGATCGATGCGGCTGACGGCAAGCGCGATCATGGCGCGACTTTGCGGACGATGGAGATCAGGAATGGCGCACCGAGCAGAGCCGTTAAAACACCCAATGGCGGTTCCTGCGACAGGGGTAGCAGCATCGGCGCGGCCCGGGTTAGCAGATCCGCGCCCAGCAACAATCCAGCCCCAGCCAGGACCGAGGCCGGCAACAAGCCGGATGGCCGTTCACCCAGCCACGGTCGCAACAAATGTGGCACCACCAGCCCGACAAAGCCGACACTGCCGGCAACCGCGGTCCCTCCGCCGACCACCAGCGCGGTGCCGAACGCTGCCCAGCGTAGGGTGTGTCCAACCGGTCGTCCCAAGCTAAGAGCGACATCTTCACCCAGGCTCAGAGCATCAAGCCCGGAACCCAGGCGGAGCAATATCGCTGCCCCAAGCACAATCGGGGGGGCTGCAAGCGCAAGGTGGCCGAGGCTGCGATCCTGGAGGCCGCCCATCAGCCAGAAGGTAATCTCGGCGAGCGCGAACGGATTGGGTGCCAGGGTCAGTGCCAAGGTCAGCAAGGCTGCGGCGAGCGCTGAAATCGCCACCCCAGCCAGGATCAGCGCCGGTCCCGAAGGCGCACGGCCAGCCAGTGCGAACAACGCGAAACAGGCCAGCCCGGCGCCCAGCAAGCCACCGATCGGCAGGGCGGGCGCAAATGCTGCCGATAATCCCCAGTAAAACGCCAGCATTCCGCCGAGCGCGGCGCCGCCGCCAATGCCGAGCAACCCGGGATCGGCCAGCGGATTGCGCAGCCCGCCTTGCAGGACCGCACCAGACAAACCCAACCCAGCGCCGATCACCGCCGCGAGGATGGTGCGCGGGAGCCGCAGTTCGATCAGGATCTCACGCGGGGGAACACCCAGGCCCCCCGCGCCGAGCAAAAGCCCGACGATCACGAGCAGCACCAACGCCGCAGCCAGGCAGCGTATCATTGGGCCAGCATCGCCACCGCATCCGCTGTCCAAGGTCCACCGCAAACCAGCAGCGCCGGCGGTAGGCGATGGTTGGGAATGTTGGCCAGGATCGGGTGGCGGAGAAAATCGGTGGCCAGGGATGGGTAGCGCGGCGCATCGGCCATCACCAGCCGGGCTGGGCGCTTAATCATAAGCTGCTCCAGGGTCATCCGCGCGCTGGTGGCCACATTGTGCAAGCCCGCAGCGCCCATGATGGCGTCCGTCAAGGATCCGACCTGCGCAGTATAGCCGCGCGGTTGCAGCAGCACGGCATCAATCGACGGACGAACCGGGATTGCGGCAAGGACTTTATCCATGCGGGCGAGCAGCAAAGCTGCCTGCTCCGAGGCTCCCAACACCTGCCCAAGCCGTGTTGTTTCCGCCCGGATCGCGGCAAAACTCTGGGGCAAAATGCTGCGAACAACGACTGTGCCGTGGTGTTCCAGCGCGGCGAGTGTCGGCTGCGCCCCCCAGTTGGCGGCCAATACCATGTCGGGCGCGAGCGCAAGTACCGCTTCTGCATCGGCGCGCACCCAGGGATGGCTTTGTGCGGCCTCAGCGAATACCGAAAGCGTTTTGTCGCGCGCCAGAAAGCTGAGCGCTGCTATCCGCTCGGGGGCCAGCGCCAGGAGGAACTGGTCGGTACACAAATTCAGCGAAACCACGCCTTTCGCCTGCGCCGGGGTGCCAAGCACCAGCACAAGCAAAATTGCGCGTATCACAACACCAGCACGCCACGATGTTTGGCCTTGCCTTCGGGTTCGACATGAATGGTGATCATCAGACCGTCCATTTCGGCTTTCAGCGCCGTCTCGATCCGGTCGCAAATGTCGTGCGCTGCCGCCACGCTCATGTCGCCTGGCACCACAAGATGGAATTCCAGGAACGTCAGGCGGCCGGCATGGCGGGTGCGCAGATCATGTGCCTCGATCGCGCCGGCAGCGTGCTGGCCGACCAAAGCGCGAATGCGTTCGACGATGGCGCTTGCGGGTGCAGTATCCATCAGGCCACCCACGGAATCGCGGATCACAAAGCCGCCGGCGACCAGCACATAGACCCCGGTAATCGCCGCCGCCAACGGATCGAGCCATTGCAACCCCGTCAGATGGATTAGCCCAAGTCCCGCCAAAACCCCTACCGAGGTGACCACATCTGCCAGAATATGGTGCGCGTCCGCCCGCAAGGCTGGTGACCGCAGGGTTTTGCCGCGCGCCAGCAGAAACCACGCCCAGACGAGGTTCACCGCCGTCGATGCCGCGTTGAGCGCGGAGCCAAGCCCCATCGCCTCGATCGGACGCGGCTCGAGATAGGCTTGCCAAGCGTGCTGCATGATGACCAGGGCCGCAACCACAATCAACACGCCCTCAATCACCGCGGCGAAGAACTCGGCCTTGTCATGGCCATATGGGTGTTCAGCGTCGGCGGGCTTAGCGGCAAGCCGCAAAGCCATCAAAGCGACGGCGGCCGCCACAACGTTGACCACAGTTTCGGCGGCGTCTGAGAATAGCGCGGCACTGCCGGTGACCTGCCAGGCCGCCAGCTTCATCGCCAGCACAACACTGCCAACGGCAATGCTGCCCAGAGCCAGGCGTTCGGCTTGGGTCACGCTCAATCCTCAACTGCAATTGTCGCGCGGTCTACCAAACCATGGCGGCGGCGTCACGCCCTGCTGGTCAGGGGAACAGCTTTCCTTCGGTCCATCCGGCCGCTGTGAGCGTGAAAGTGGCGCGGTCATGGAGCCGGAATGGCATGTCCTGCCAGAATTCGAACCATGATGGTACCAAACGATAGCCAGACCAGTGCGGTGGGCGGGGAACTGCCTCGCCAGGATAGAGTGCGTCGAACTCATCAATCCGCGACTGCAGCATGTCCCGGTTCGGGAGCGGCGCTGACTGGATCGAGGCCCAGGCGCCAAGGCGAGAATTGCGCGGCCGCGAGTTGTAATAGGTATCAGCCTCGGCGTCGGTCACCGCTTCCACCCGGCCTTCGATGCGGATTTGCTGACGGCTCGATTTCCAGTGGAACAGCAGTGCCGCGTTCTGGTTGGCAGCCAGTTCATGGCCCTTTCGGCTCATGGTGTTGGTATAGAAGACGAAACCATTATGGTCCCATTCCTTCAGCAGCACGATACGGGCCGATGGCAGGCCGCCAGGCGTCGCGGTGGCGACCGTCATGGCGTTGGGGTCGTTCAGTTCAATTGCTGTAGCGGCAGCGAACCATGCTTCGAACATCAGAAAGGGAGTTTGACCGGACATCACCACACCTTATGAATACACATTCACTGTCTGCGCCTCAGGTGCAGGCAAGCCAAGACGGCAAGCCCCTTGCCGGCGTGGGGGGTGCTATGCCACGAACACGCGTACGGACTAAAGCAGCAGGAGCCGCATACCCATGGCCGACGGTGAAAAAACCATGACGACCTTGGCGAGCGGAAATCTTCTGCAGGGCAAGCGCGGCCTGATCATGGGCGTGGCCAACGACCACTCGCTTGGCTGGGGTATCGCGGCCGCCTGCGCGGCGCAGGGCGCGGCACTTGCGTTCACCTATCAGGGCGAGGCGCTGGGCAAGCGGGTCAAGCCCCTGGCCACCAGCCTTGGTTCCGATATCGTTCTGCCGTGCGACGTCGGTGACGATGCCAGTATCGATGCGGCGTTCGCGACGATCGGCGAACACTGGGACGGCATCGACTTCGTGGTCCACGCGATAGGCTACGCTGACAAGGCATTTTTGCGTGGTCGCTATGCCGACACCCCTCGGGCTGCGTTCCTGCAGGCGATGGATATTTCCTGCTATAGCTTCGTTGCCGTTGCCCAGCGCGCCGCCAAAATGATGCGCCCAGGTGGCTCGATGCTCACGCTCAGCTATTATGGCGCCGAGAAGGTGATCCCCCATTACAACGTGATGGGCGTCGCCAAGGCCGCGCTTGAAGCGTCAGTGCGTTACCTGGCCGCCGATTTTGGGCCTGCCGGTATTCGGGTCAATGGGATCAGCGCAGGTCCAATCCGGACCTTGGCGGCAAGCGGGATCGGCGATTTTCGCTATATCCTGAAATGGAACCAGTACAACTCCCCACTCGCCCGCAACGTGACGATCGACGAGGTCGGTGGTTCGGCGGCTTATCTGGTGTCTGATCTGGCGTCGGGTGTGACCGGTGAAATTCACCACGTAGATTGCGGCTATCACACGGTTGGCATGAAGAATCCGGATGCGCCAGATATTTCCTCTGCCAGTGAATAGAGATCGACGAATGATCATCTAAATCATCATCCGTTCAATCGAAGCTGATTGAGCAGATGATGATTTAGGGCGGAACGCTGAAGCTTTGCACCAGGCTGCCGCAGACCATGCGCCAGCCATCGACCAGCACGAAGAAAATCAGCTTGAACGGCAAAGACACCACGTTTGGCGGGAGCATCATCATGCCCAAGCTCATCAGCACGCTGGCGACCACCATGTCGATGACCAAGAACGGCAGATAGAGTAGGAAACCAATCTCGAATGCGCGACGTAATTCTCCGATCAGAAAACTGGGGATCAAGGCCCGCCAAGGTGTGCTTTCGATATTGGTCGGTGGCGGAAGGTGAGCGAGATCCAGGAAAAGCCTGAGATCATCGAGTTTGACATTGCCGGCCATGAATGTGCGAAAAGGCTCGGCGGCCAGTTGCAGTCCTTCCATTTCGCCAATCCGACCCTCGGTCATTGGAAGCAAACCCATCGTCCATGCTTGGTCGAGGACGGGTTGCATCACGAAGTAGGTCAGAAACATCGCCAGCCCGATCAATACGACGTTGGGTGGCGTGCCCTGCGCACCAATAGCGCTGCGCAGCAGCGAAAGCACGATCACAATGCGTGTAAAACCAGTCACCATGACTAACAGACTAGGTGCCAAGGACAGCAGTGTGATTGCGGCGGTGAGTTGGACAAGACGCGCGGTGGTTGAGCCGCCGCCGGCACCGAGATCGAGGTTGATCGATTGCGCCAAGCTCACGCCGGGCATCAGCAACAAAGCCACAAGATGCCATGAAATACGCCTCATGCCCTGGGCTCCATCCACCCGATCAGAATGTCCTGAGGGCCGCCGGTCAACAACAGAAGCTGACGGCCCTCGCAGCGGATCAGCAGCAGGCGCCGCCGCGTATCGAGCGTAAGGCTGTGTTCAACGACGAGCGCATTTGTCCCAAGGGGTTTGCCCGTGATGCGTTGTGCCAGCTTGAGCCCGGTGGCGAGGCGATGGGCGATGGCGATCAAGAAGATCACAAAGGTCAAGGCGCCAATTGCAACTCCGATATTGGAAAGGGTCATTCGGAATTTTTCCGGGAGATCGAGGTTTCTCTATGCTGCGTTTATTGCAACGCTGAGCGCGTCCAGTTCCATGAGCATTACCGCGAGGTACGGCCGCACCAGTCGGCCCTCATCTGCTGGCAGATCAAGCGCGCGTGCGCACAGGATGCCAACTATGCGGTCTAGTCCTTCGATATCGACCTTTCGCCCCGCGACGACGAGTGACCGGGTAAGTTGGAGGGTTGCGGAAACGGATGTGATCATCACCCCGACCGCAGCAAAGCGGTCGGATGAGCTGAGGTCGGATAGCGAAGGATTGCCCTGGGTCACATGATCAATCTGGGGGCAATTGATTGACAAAACGTTGCTGGGCGTGGGCCGCACCGTTAACCAGTCGTTAGAGACCATGCTCTATAGGATGCCAATGTGATAAGTGGCAGGTGGATGTGGTACAGGGCGGAAACAGTATGGGAACGGCGGGGGCAGGATCAGATTTATTCAAACTGGCCGACCATCGACTTGCCTTCCTGGGACAACGTCAGATCTTATTGGCGCAGAATATTGCTAACGCCAACACACCGGGCTGGCGTGCGCGTGATATTGCGCCGTTCGAGTCTGTTCTCGCCGGGAAGGGCGCAATCACGCCAAATAGAACCAACGCTCAACATCTATCCGGTCGTTCTGTCTCGGGATCTGGCGCCATTTTGAGCTTCGGGGAACGGTCCCCCGACGGAAACTCGGTTCGTCTTGATGAGCAGCTTAGCAAAGTCGCTGATACCGAAACGTCGCAAAGCACAGTCGTCAATCTTTATACAAAATTTATGAGTTTCTACCGTACGGCACTTGGCCGTTAATAAAATACTTTCGCAAGTAGATCCTGAAGGAGGCATGGGATGGAATTAAATACGGCCCTCGCGATTTCTGCGCGCGGCATGGACGCGCAGACTAACCGCTTACGCGTGATTGCAGAAAATCTTGCCAATCAGGATACCACCGGCAGCCAGCCCGATGGCAAGCCCTATCAGCGAAAAACTATTACCTTCGGCAATCAATTTGATCAGGCCCTGGGCACGAACGCGGTGAAGGTAATGCAGGTCGGTCGGGACGGCAGCGAGTTTCCGTTGCGCTACGATCCTGGGCATCCAGCGGCTGATAAGGCCGGCTACATCAAGACGCCGAACGTCAACAGTTTTGTCGAAGTAATGGATATGCGTGAAGCGGAGCGCAGTTATGCGGCCAATCTGGCTGTGATGCAAGTGTCGCGCAGCATGCTGACGCGCACCGTTGAAATGCTGAAGTAGTCAGATGGCAATACCCATCCTGACAGTTACACCGGGCACTGCGGCCAAAGCCTATTCCGATGTTGCGAGCAGGACTCTTGGTGATGGTGGCGCCGATTTTGGTGGTGTTCTGGCACGCGCGATTACGGGCGCAATTGATACAACGAAGGCCGCCGAACATCGGGCGATGGGGGCCATCGCGGGCAAAGGCAATCTCACTGATGTCGTGTCAGCGGTCGCCCAAGCCGAACTTACACTGCAAACGACTATGGCTATTCGCGACCGCGTCGTCCAGGCCTATCAGGAGATTATGCGGATGCCGATATGATAGCGTCGAAAAATGCGTGGGAGCGCGAATGCGATCATTGCTGACGGGGTGTTCTGCTCCCTGTTTTCTACTCGGGCAAAAGGCGCCGATGACATGCAGGACGGCGAAATAGGCAGCATTATTCGAGATGCTATGATGCTGACGCTCAAGCTCGGCGGCCCCATGTTGGTAGCCACGCTTGCCATCGGCATCGTTATGTCGTTGATCCAGGCGGTTACCCAGATCAACGAACCGGCGCTCGCGTTCGTTCCGAAGCTGCTCGCGCTTGGGGCGACCTTCCTGCTGGGCGGATCGTTCATGTTCGCTAGTCTTGATGATTTTACCAAACTTGTTTTCGATCGCATTGTCTCTGTGGGAGGCCGGTAATCGACACTGATCTCCAGACGTTGGTTGCTTCGGCACCGGCCTGGGCGTTCGCGCTGATTCTCGTTGTGAGCCGGATGGGCAGTCTTTGCATGTTGCTGCCGGGTTTGGGCGAAGCAGAAATACCGATGAATATTCGTGCCGGCATGGCGCTTCTGTTGACGATTCTGCTGCTTCCCTTATTGGCGCCAGGCTTGCCCGCCATGCCGGACAGCATTGTTTTGCTGGTAGGATGGATCGCTGGCGAAATATTGATCGGCATATGGATTGGCTGGGTTTCTCGACTGCCGATGCTGGCCCTACCGATCGCCGCTCAGTATGCGGCCGGCGCACTGGGGTTGTCGAATGTATTGCAGCCAGATCTCCTGTTAGGCCCACAATCTAGCGCGTTGTCACGGTTGTTCAGCCTTGCTGTACCTTTGCTGCTCCTGACGAGCGGGCTTTATGTCATGCCGCTGGCGGCATTGGTGACAAGTTACCGGATCTTTGTGCCCGGCGCGTGGTTGGCAGGCAGCGACCTGGCGACGATTGTGGTGGGCGCCGTGTCGGAGAGCTTTGCGCTTTCATTGCAGCTCGGCGGACCGTTCGTTGCAGTCGGAATTGTATGGCAGATTGGCCTCGGCGTGGTCGCCCGCCTTGTGCCGCAACTCCAGGTTTATTTTGCCGCGATGCCCGGGCTCATCCTGGGCGGGCTGGTGCTGCTGGCATTGCTTTCGGCAGGTATGATCGCGAGTTGGGAGGCAAGTGTGGCCACCAACAGCCCGTTCGGCGTCATGCGGTAGCACGGCCAGATGTCCGACGATGAAGATCGCACGGGCCCCGCCTCGCAACGCCGCACTGAACAAGCGCGTGAGGAGGGGCAAGCCCCGCTGTCGCGGGAAGTGGCAACGGTCGCAGTGCTCGCGGCCGCAGTCGCGGTGTTGTCGGTTGACGGCGCTGCAATGGCCCGACGATTTATCGTCGGTGTGCGCCCGTTTCTGGACCAACCCCACCTCCTCGAGCCGGTTGCAGGTTTGCGAGCAGCGGCACTCCTGGCGCTTGCGCTGATGTTGCCGTTGGTCTTGGTGGCTGCGTTTGTGGGCGCGGGATCGGTTCTGGTCCAGACCAGTTTTCTCATTCATACCAAAGCCATGGCGCCAGATTTTGCGAGGGTGAGCCCGATGCGCGGATTTGCCCGGCTATTCGGCGCCACCACAGCTATTGATGCTGGCAAGTCATTGATAAAACTAGTGATTGTTGGATGGTCGGGATGGGCGGTGGCGGACGAGATGTGGCCTCTGGTGGGAAATGTCGGGGCCGGCTCGGTTTCTGGTCTGATTGCATCGTCATGGCACATGCTTGGGATGTTGGTGGTGCCGATGCTTGGTGCGCAAGGGGCGATCGCGTTGCTCGATGTGGCCCGGGTGCGGCTAAAGCATGCGCGGGATTTGCGAATGTCACGCGAGGAATCGAAGCAGGAAGCGCGCGAATCCGACGGCGATCCCCACGTAAAAGCGCGAGTCCGGCAAATTCGCATGCAGCGCGCGAAGCGCCACATGGTCGCGCAGGTTGCCAAGGCAACAGTGGTGATTACCAACCCGACCCATTATGCTGTGGCGTTGGCCTATGATCGCGGTAAAGGCGGCGCGCCGCGGGTGGTGGCAAAGGGGGAAGATGAAATGGCGGCCCGAATTCGCGCAGCGGCCAGCACGCACGGAGTGCCGCTGGTGGCAAATCCACCGCTTGCCCGCGCGCTCTATTCCGTGCCGGTTGATGCTGAAATTTCGGCCGATCATTTCCAGGCTGTGGCGGAGATCATCGCCTATGTCTGGGGGTTGAATGGGCGGCGCACATGAGGCGCCCTGACATTCTTGTCGCGTCGCGGCGTGCGGACAACAAGCGGTTGATGGGGTTGCTGGCATTCCTGCCAATTCCCATTGCGATGTTGGACGACACTAGCCGGGTCGTATTGGCTAATGCAGCCTGGCAGGCACGTGCAGGCGGTCCGATCTCAATCGGCGATGATGCCTTGGAAATGTTTGCCAGCGAAAGTCATCCGCAAATTCTGAAGGCGCAGCTCGACCATCAAGCGGTTTCAGTGCGGTTTGTTCGTGCCGCCGATCCGGTCCTGTTGCGGCGGATGCACTTGCCCGATGGCGCGGGCACTGTGTTGTTGATCGATGATGGGACTGAATTTGTCCGATTGCGGGCTGCAGAGACGCAAAGTCAGCGATTGCAGGCTGTTGGGCAACTTGCGGCCGGAATTGCGCATGATTTCAACAATTTGCTCACAGCGATTCTGGGGGCGGCGGACATGATCGCCGAGCGCAGCGATGATGAGCGGACCCGCGCAGACGCTGCCATTATTCGTTCCAGCGGGGAACGTGGCGCGGATATGGTGCGCCAGCTGCTCGCTCTCGGCGGGCAACAGACGCTGCGACCGCAATTGATTGGGGTTAATGCGGCGATGACGTCGCTTGCCGAGATGTTGCGCAGACTGCTGCCAAGCTCAATTGCACTTGATGTCATGCTGGAAACCCCCGGTCGAGCCGTGCGGGTGGATGGCAACCAGTTGGATCGCGCTTTGGTCAATCTCGTGGTGAACGGCCGCGACGCGATGACGTCGGGTGGGCGGATCAGCCTCGCGACCGGCCACGCCACGTTACTTGAGCTGCATCATGCGTGGCCCAATCCGGTGCCGCCTGGCCGTTATGTAACGATCAGTGTGCATGATGACGGACCGGGAATGGATATGGCTTTGCAAGCCCGTATCTTCGAACCGTTTTTCACCACCAAACGCGACGCCGGTGGAACAGGTCTGGGCCTTGCCACGGTGCTTGGCATTGTCCGACAATCTGAAGGTTTTCTGACTTTGCGTAGTGCGCCAAACGAAGGGACCAGCGTCACACTTTATTTTCCGCGTCATGGATTGCCCGCCCCCGTTGTAGCGCCAACCATCGCGGTAGCAAAAGCCGACGGCCAGCCGGGAGAACGCTGCGTGTTGCTGGTGGAAGACGAGGATATGTTGCGGGACCTTGCGACGGCAGTGCTCGCCCGGCGTGGATGGCGCGTCTTGGCGGCAGACTGCGCAGAGGCGGCATTGGTGATGTTAGACGATGGCCCGATCAGCGCCATTGTTACCGACATGATGATGCCGGGGATGGATGGCGGCACGCTTGTGCACACTGTGCGGGCAAGATTGGACCAATTGGAGCTTCCGGCGATCCTGGTGTCTGGCTATGCAGATGCCGGTTTGCGTCGGCATGCGGCCGATACGGCAACATTGTTTCTCGGCAAACCTTATAAAATGTCCGAATTGGCAGATCATTTGGACCGGCTGACCCGATCCGGGGCTTGACCGACTCCTCATTTGTATGCGCTTATGTTCGTGCTTTGTTCCGTAGTGGACGGAATTAACGAACATATAACGAACGAATTCCTAATGACCCGTAAACCAGCGAATGTCCCGGCCGTGCCGGATATGACAGACTCGGATGAGACCCAACCGCGGCGGGCGGCAGGTGCCCGCGGCCAGGAGATGTCGATGGACAAGAACAAAGCGCTCGACGCGGCAATGATCCAGATTGAACGGGCCTTCGGTAAAGGCTCGATCATGCGCATGGGCGCACGAACGGGCGATGAACATATCGAGGTGATCCCGTCCGGCTCGCTCGGGCTGGATCTGGCGCTTGGCATTGGCGGCATGCCGCGCGGCCGGATCATTGAGATTTACGGCCCGGAAAGCTCGGGCAAGACCACATTGGCGTTGCATGCGATCGCCGAGGCGCAGCGCAAGGGTGGCACCTGCGCCTTCATCGATGCCGAGCACGCGCTCGATCCGATCTATGCCAGGAAGCTTGGCGTCGATGTCGACAATCTGCTGATCAGCCAGCCGGATGCCGGCGAACAGGCGCTCGAGATTTGCGACACGCTGGTGCGGTCGGGCGCGATCGATGTGCTGGTGATCGATTCGGTGGCAGCCCTGGTGCCACGCGCCGAGCTTGAAGGCGAAATGGGCGACAGCCACATGGGCCTGCACGCCAGGTTGATGAGCCAGGCGCTGCGTAAGATCACCGGCAGTGTCAGCCGCAGCAAGACCAT
>CALQTN020000030.1 GCA_943333505.2 Asaia bogorensis
CGCCGCTTTGCCGGCGTTAACCACGCCCACCCCACCCTTGCGCGACCCACCGGGCGCTTCGCCAAGTTTTCGCGTCCAACCGTCGAAAGAGGCACCGAGCATGAGCCGTCCGCCATTTCCCGCCGCCGCCCAGCCCGCCAATCAAGGCCGCGCGCCCGCCCGCCAGCCCGCCGAACGCCGTGTGTTGGTGGTCGGCAAGGGGATTTCCGTTCAAGGCACCATTCAGGACGCCGAGCGGCTGACAGTTGAAGGTGTGGTGGAAAGCTCCCGTATCGAATCCAACGAGCTCGTCGTTGCGCTTGGCGGGGTGTTTCGTGGCGAAGCGATGGTCGAGGACGCCGATATCGCCGGGGTGTGCGACGGCGTTGTCACCGCCCGTGGCACCTTGACGATCCGCGCGACCGGGCGGGTTATCGGGATAGCGCGCTGCGCCCGGTTGCAGGTCGAAGATGGTGGCCAGATCAGCGGCCAGATCGAGATGATCACCGACGCGGCCCCGGTCGAAATGCCCCGGACCGATCCGGCGGCGTGATCCGCGCGGTTTGCTTGGTCCTGGCGCTGGCCGTTACTGGCTGTGCTGTGCCAGGGCCGACGCCGAATGATAGCCCGGAACCCCAAGCCACGCCGGCGCGACTGCCCCCTCCCAGCAAAATTGCCGACCTCATCGGCGGTGGTCCCGAACAGGTATTGGCGGTGTTCGGTCCCCCAGTTCTCCGCCGCCGCGATGGCATGGCCGAGGTCTGGCTTTATGCCGCAGGACCGGATTGCAAGGTGGACTTGGTCTTCTACCGTGATGGAGATCAACTTAAGCTCAGTCTAGCCCAAACCCGCGGCGAGCCAAAGTCCGAGAGTGACTGCCTGCGCCAAATGGCCACTTTACCGGCCAAGTAGCACGAGGCCCACGCCGCCGACCACCAGGACCAGGCCGATGACATCCGCGCCGCGCAGCCTCTCCTTCAGGTAAAACCGGCTGAATAGCAGGGTGAACACCATCTCAACCTGACCAAGAGCGCGCACTAGCGCGACCGGCGCTAAGGCAAAGGCGGAAAACCAGGCGGCCGACCCACAGGCGGACAAGGTGCCAACCCACATCGAGGTGCGCCAGGTGGTAAAGCACAGCCGGAGCTGAGCGGGTTCCCGCCACAAGATCCAAATACCCTGCATCAGGGTTTGTAGAACATTGGTAACAACGAGCGCGAACACAGCCTTGGTGGCGATCCCGGCCATGCCACCACCGATATCGCCCAGCGCGACATTGCCGTCCTTGATGAAAATCGCGGTAAAGGCGAAGCAGAGCCCCGTGCCCAGCCCACACAGCGCGGCCGGCTGAAAGGTCGCGCGCAGCAATTCGTTCGTCTTCAGGCCGCGCCCGCCCAGCGACAACGTCAGCACACCGGAAACACCAATACCGATGCCGACCAGGGCGAGCGGACTGAGCGCCTCGCCCAGGATGATCCAGGCCATGATCGCACCCTGCACGGCCTCGGTCTTGGCATAGGCGGTGCCGACAGCGAAATTGCGGAAGCCGAACGCCATGATCAGCAGGGACGTGCCAATGATCTGCAGCAAGCCACCTACGATGCAATCGATCACGAACCGCATATTCGGCACCGGAAAACTGGTCCCGGTGGTCATATGCAACACCCAGAACAGCGCCAGGCCGACCGGAATCGCATAGACATAGCGCACAAACCCGACCGCATTGACCGACATCTGGCCCCGCAGGCGCTGCTGCAACGCCGTCCGCCAACTCTGAAATAGCGCGGCAAAGACGGTGATCGGGATCCAGATATCAATCACGGCGTGGCGGCTAACGGATCACGATAAATCCCGGTACGCATAATACCATCGACTCCCACCACGCCACGATACATGCCCGAACAATTGAACGGCAGCGCGACATTGCCGGCCGCATCAATGGCGATCAGGCCACCCGAGCCACCGACCGCGCCAAGCTCGGTTACCACCTGATCCGCCGCAACTGCGAGCGAGAGACCAAGATAGCGCATCCGGCTGGCGATTTCGTGGGCGGCCATCCAGCGGATGAAATACTCGCCCGCGCCGGTCGCCGAGATTGCGCAAGTCGCGTTATCGGCCCAGGTGCCGGCGCCGATCGACGGGCAGTCGCCCACCCGACCCGGCGGCTTACCGGTCATCCCGCCGGTTGAGGTGGCGGCTGCGATATTACCAGACCGATCCCGCGCCACCGCGCCAACCGTTCCGTGTTTTTGTGCGTCGTCACGTGTATCGGCGGCGGACGCGGCGCGGCGGGCGAGTTCGTCCTGCAAATTCTGCCACCGGGCCTCGGTGTGGAAATAGTCCGGGCTTTCCCAGGCCAATCCCTTGCCGCGCAGGAAATCAAGCGCGCCTTCGCCCATCAGCAGCACGCTTTCGGATTGCTCCATCACCGCGCGTGCCGCCAGCACCGGGTTGCGCGGCCCGAAAATGCCGGCAACCGCCCCGGCGCCGCGATCCTGGCCGCGCATGACCGCGGCATCCATTTCCTGCTTGCCGGCCGAGGTAAAGACCGCACCGCGTCCGGCGTTGAACAGCGGATCATCCTCCAGCGCCATCACCGCTTCGGTAACCGCATCGAGCGCGGTGCCTCCGTCGGCGAGCACGGCATGGCCGGCGCGCAGCGCGGTGGCGAGGCCGGCGCGATAGGCGGCCTCGCGGGCCGGGGTCATGGTGGCAGGGTTGATGGTGCCGGCGCCGCCGTGGATGGCTAGGGTGAACATTTTGGGCCTCGGATTCGGGGAAGAGTGCAAGGTTAGGCGTTCTTTTTGTGAACAAAAAGAACCAAAAAACTTTTTGATAATTTGTTGCCGTTGGCGTTGGCAGTGGGACTGCGGTGAGTTCCCACGCCAACGGCAACAGAGTCGGACGTTTTTTTGCTTCTTTGTTTTCAAACAAAGAAGCTTCATTCTTCGACTTAAAGGAAATCCCTCAACGCTCGGCGCGACCTGCCACCCCGCCCAATGACCGTCTCCGCCGCCACCAGCGCATCGAGCACCGCTTCCTGGGCGATTTCTGCCGCGGCCTGAAACAGCAGGTCAATCCGGCTTTCCGCCATCATCCGCTGCGGCAGAATATCGGTTTGTGCATCGTGCGGCACGCGATTGGCGGTGGTGAAGCCGAGGAAGACGTCGCCGCTGCCATGGCCCCAAAATGACCCCAAGCGTGCCAGCCCGACGCCGGCGCGGCGGATCACCCGGCGCAATTGACGGTGATCGAGCGGCACGTCGGTCGCCAGCACCACGATCACCGAGCCGCGCTCGTCGTCCGGCGGCGTGGGGGGTGTAATCCTGCGGCCATCAGGCAGGCGTAAGTCTCCGGCGCGGCCGAAATTGGCCAGCACCAGGCCGCCGATGCAATGTGCAACACCATCGAGCATCACCGCGCGCGACGAGGTGCCGATGCCGCCTTTGAAGCCAAAGCAGCTCATGCCGCGCCCGGCGCCGACCGCGCCGCTGGCAAAATCGGGGCTGGCGGTATCGAGGGCCGCGAAGGCGTGCGCCTCGGTGATCGCCATCGCCTGGATGTCGTTGAGCACACCGTCATTGCATTCGGTTACCACCGGATTGACCGTCGAGGTCCGCCGGCCGATGTGACGGTTTTCCGCGATCGCCCGGCGGATCAGCGCGTTGGCGCAGGTGCCGATGCCGAAAGTGTTGGTCAGCAGGATTGGTGTTTCGAGCTGGCCGAGTTCGTCGATTTGCATCAGCCCGACCGATTTTCCGAAGCCGTTCAGCACATCGGTCGCGGCAATCGGTTTATCGGCGAAGATGTTGCCCTGGTGCGGGATGATGGCGGTGACCCCGGTCTGGATGTCGCCGTCAGACAAGGTGCAATGCCCGACCGTGACGCCGGCGACATCGCTGATCGCATTGCGCGGACCGGTCGGCAGGTCACCGCAGGCGAGGCCCAGATCGCGCGCCCGCATCAGCGCAGTTTCTGGTCCAGCGCGTCGCGCAGCCCATCCCCGAACAGGTTGAAGGCCAGCACGGTGATCAGGATCGCCAGACCAGGGAAAATCGTGATGTGGTCAGCCACCCCGAGATAGCTGCGCCCGTCCGACAGCATCGCGCCCCATTCCGGGCTGGGCGGCTGGGCGCCAAGGCCGATGAAGGACAGCGCTGCCGCGGTGAGGATCGAGGTGCCCATGCGCAATGACGCGTAGACAATCACCGCCGGCAGGGTGCCGGGCAGGATGTGGCGAAGCATCAGCTTGGTGCGGGACACCCCGATACTGCGCGACGCTTGGACATACAGCGTCTCCTTGAGCGCGAGTGTGGTGCCGCGCACCAGCCGGGCGAAGACCGGAACGGCCGACAAAGCGATGGCGTAGATCACGTTGACCAGGCCTGGCCCAAGGATCGCCACCACGGCAATCGCCGGCAAAATGCCTGGGAAGGCCAGCATGACGTCGATCACCCGCATGATCAGCCCATCGAGCCAACCACCGAAAAACCCGCTGATAATGCCCAGCGCCACACCAACCACGCAGCCAAGCACCACCGACAGGAACCCGACGGTCAGCGAAACCTGTCCGCCCCAGATCATCCGCGACAGAATATCGCGGCCATAGCTGTCGGTGCCGGCCCAATGCAGCATGCTCGGGCCTTCCAGCAGCGCGTCATAATCCGGGGTCGTCTGGTCATAGGGCGCAATCCAAGGCGCCAGGAACGCCGCCGCGACGAGAATGATGATCACCCCGAGCGACACCATCGCGACATGCTGGCGGCGGAACCGGCGCCAGAACTCCCGGCCGGGGGAGCGGATATTGGTCGTGGTCATTTCAACCGTATCTCCGGATTGACCATGCCGTAGAGCAGATCGACGATCAGATTGATCAACACAAATTCCACCGCGAAAAGCAGGATTTCGGCCTGGATGACCGGGTAATCGCGGAAGCTGACGCTATCGATCAGCAACCGGCCCAGGCCAGGCCAGGCGAACACGGTTTCCACCACAATGGCGCCGCCGAGCAGGAAGCCGAATTGCAAACCGGTGAGGGTGATCACCGGGATCAGCGCGTTGCGCAAGGTGTGGGTCCAGATCACGGTACGTTCCGGGACGCCCTTGGATCGGGCGGTGCGGACATAATCCTCACCCGCGACTTCGATGTAGGCGGATCTCGTGAAGCGCGCCATGACGGCCGCCACCGCGCTGCCGAGGGTAAAGGCGGGCATGACGAAATGCGCCCAGGTGCCGTAGCCCCCGGTGGGCAGCCAGCCGAGGCGCACCGAGAACAAATCCATCATCAGCAAGCCGAGCCAGAAACTTGGGAAGGATATCCCGAGGATGGCCCCGCCCGCCGCCAATCGGTCGGCCACACCGCCGCGCCAGACTCCCGACAAAACCCCGAGCCCAACGCCGGCGATCACCGCCCAGATCATCGATACAACCGTCAGCCAAAACGTCGGCATGAAACGCTGGCCAATCATGGTCAGCACTGGTTCATGGGTTTTGATCGAGCGGCCGAGCTCCAGATGCGCCATCTGGTTCAAGTAGTGGAAATATTGCTCCCATAATGGCCGATCGAGCAGCAATTCTTTGCGGACGTTTTCGACCTGCTCGTACGACGCATCCTGCCCAGCAACCATGCGGGCAGGATCACCGGGCAGCAAATGCACGAAGGCAAATACGAAAAGACTGACGGCCAGCAGGACCGGAACGGTGCCCACTAGCCGTCGTAGGAGGTATTCGAACACGGGTGATCAGTTCAGGGTGGCGTCATCATCCAGGTTGAACTGCGCGTCGCCACGGATGGAGGCGCCTTTCAGATTGATCGAATAGGCCGCGAGGTTATGCGACTGACCGAGGAAGATCAGCGGCGCATCCTTCCAGGCCTGGGCCTGGGCGATGGCATAAGCTGCGCCGCGCTTGACCGGGTCAATTGTGCTCAGCCCTGCTTCGATCGCGTCATCGACGATCTGGCTTTTGTAATAGGCGAAGTTGTTCAACACGGGCGGAAAGCCCTTGCCCCACAGGAACGGACGGATGCCCCAATCGGCGTCACCGGTGGAAGTTGACCAGCCAGTTTGATACATCTGGATGGTTGCGGTTTCCGGTCCCGGGTTGGTGTAGAGCTTCGCGGTCAGGACGCCGGCTTCAAGGGTTTCCACCGTCAGCTTCACGCCCACGGCCGCAAGCTGCTGCTGGAGGAATTCCATGGTGCGCTTGGCAATTGTCGCCGGGGTGCCGGTGATGGTGGCTTCAAACCCGTTCGGGTATCCGGCTTCAGCCAGCAGGGCTTTGGCCTTGACCGGGTCATAACCCCAGGCCGGCTGCTTCACATAGAAATCGATGCCGGGGGCCATGGGCGAATATTGTTCATCCGCATAGCCGCTCCAGATCACCTTGCGATAGGCGGCCTTATCGACCGCGAGGTTCAGCGCGGTGCGAACCCGGACGTCGTTGAACGGCTTCTTCTGGGTGTTCATGGTGGTGAACAGGCTCAGCAAAGACGGCTTGTCGAAGATCACGATCTTCGGGTTCTTTTCGACCAGCTTGATCATTTCCGGCGGCACCGGAAGGATGAAATGCGCCTCACCCGCCTGCAACATCGCCAGCCGCGTGCCGTTTTCGTTGACGCCGCGATAGGTGACGCTGTCGATCTTGGGCAGACCGGCGATGCGGTATTTGGTGTTTTTCTTCATCTTCACCGTGTCGGCGTCCCACGACACGAATTCGTAAGGGCCGGTGCCAGTGGCGTGGCGGGTGAAATCCTTGCCCCATTGTGCGACCAGCTTGGGGTTCACGATCAGCGCGCCGGGATGGGCGAGGTTGTTCGGGAAAGCGCCAAACGGGTATTTCAGGGTGACTTTCACCGTGTTTTCATCAACCACTTCGGTGCGGTCGATCATCACGTAGATGGATTGGCGCTTCAGGTTGTTCGCCGGATTGCCGCCGCGATCGAAGCTGTACTTCACCACGTTGGCATCGAACTTGGTGCCGTCGGGGAAGGTGACGCCCTTACGCAGATGGAAGATGAACTGGGTCGCCTCGGGATTGGCCTCATACCGTTCGGCGAGCGCGGGGACCAGCTTCATGTCGCGGTCGAGCTTGAACAGCCCCTCATGCGTCAGACGCGCCACCGCTTGGGAGATGTTGTCGTTCAAATCATGCGGGTCAAGCCCGTTGATATTGTCCGAAACGGCGACCACGAGATCGGAGGCGGCGTTGGCAGCGGCGGGCACGGCCAGTCCGAGCGTAGCAGCGAGCAGCAGGCGGGGCATCAAGCGGCGCATTGGGCGAGTTCTCCCGTTAGGTGTTGGGGGGACGATGCGGTAAATGCGGCGCGGGCGCAACTGGCATGCTCCAAAACGGCTTCGCGTACCAACCGGCTTTGCGATAGGGCGATTTCCGGCTATCTCGCCCGGCGCCATGGACACCCAGCCCCCCGATCACGCATCCGGCCCCTTGCCCGCTTACCGCGCCCTTGTTGCGGGGGGGGAGCTTGCGCCCGATCCGGCACAGGAGCTTGGGGCGGAACGTCTGCAAACCTTGTGGCAGCGTTTGCGGGGCTACACCCCATCGCCCCAGTCGGTGCAGACCGGATTGCTGACGCGGCTGCTCCGACGCAAAGCGATCGGGGCCGGCCCCCGACCGAAAGGGCTTTATCTGGTTGGCGAGGTCGGGCGCGGCAAATCCATGCTGATGGATTTGTTCTTCGCCAGCGCCGATGTCGCCCGCAAGAAGCGCATCCATTTCCATCGTTTCATGCAGGACGCCCATGGCCTGATCCACCGCTTCAAGCGCGACAACCCCACGATTTCAGATCCGATCCCGCCGCTTGCCGACAGCATTGCCGCCGATGCGTCGTTGCTGTGTTTCGATGAATTCCAGGTCAATGACATCGCCGACGCGATGATCCTTGGTCGGTTGTTCCAGGCATTGTTCGATCGCGGCGTGGTGGTGGTGGCGACGTCGAACATCACGCCGGATAATCTGTTCAAGGGCCAGCCAGGCTATGACGCGTTCAAGCCGTTTATCGCGCTGATCAAGCAAAACCTGGATGTGCTGACGATGAATGCCGGCCGCGATTTCCGGCGTGAACGGCTACGCGGCCTGCACACCTGGCACGTGCCGGCCGACGGAAGGGCGGACCGCGCGCTCGATGCCGCGTTTTCTGATCTGATTGGCGATGCCACCGCCGGGTCTGAGACGCTGACCGTCATGGGCCGTACTTTGCATGTTCCGCTTACCGCCAACGGTGTTGCGCGTTTCGACTTTTCCGCCTTGTGCGCCACTGCGCTGGGCGCCGGGGACTATCTCGCGCTCGCCACCCGCTACAATTGCATCCTGCTCGACGGCATCCCGCGCCTGTCGCCCAATAATTTCGACGAGGCACGCCGCTTCATTGTACTGATCGATGCGCTCTACGACCAACGGGTGAAGCTGATAGCCTCGGCCGCCGCCATGCCCGACGAACTCTATCAGCGCGGCGATGGTGCGAAGATGTTCGAGCGTACTGCGTCGCGCTTGGAAGAAATGCAAAGCCAGGCGTATCTGGGATTGCCGCATCTGACTTGAAGAGAGCATTGCGCAACGGACCGGTCGGGCGCGGTTTCGTGGCTTCTTGTCGGTCCCGGCGGCCACTTGCTGATCGCGATGGTGCAGCGCGGCAAGCTCGCCTTGCCCGCTATGTTGCGATGGGCTAGCTAGGCGCGCTCATCGGTGCGACATCCCGCTCGTGCCCGAAAATCGCTGTCGATGGGCGCCCGCATTTTGTTTCAGGCGGACAATCACGCCTGTACAGCCCCTGTTTCTTCGCGAAGGATCGAACCTAATGGCTCGCAATAAAATCGCCCTCATCGGCGCTGGTAATATTGGTGGAACGCTCGCCCATCTCGTCGGTCTCAAGGACCTCGGCGACGTGGTAATGTTTGACGTCTTTGGTGGCGTTGCCGCCGGCAAGGCGCTGGATCTGATGCAGTCGAGCCCGGTTGATGGCTTTGACAGCCTGATGTCGGGCGGCAGCGACTACGCCGCCATTGCCGGGGCCGACGTGGTGATCGTCACCGCCGGCTTCCCGCGCATGCCGGGCATGAGCCGCGACGACCTGCTGGCCAAGAATGCCGGCGTGATCGCCGAAGTCGCCGCCGGCATTAAGGCCAACTGCCCCGATGCGTTCGTGATCGTCATCACCAACCCGCTCGACGTGATGGTTTCCGTCATGCAGCAGAAATCCGGCCTGCCCGCCAACAAGGTCATCGGCATGGCCGGCGTGTTGGACAGCAGCCGCTTCCGCCTGTTCCTCGCCCATGAATTCAACGTCTCCGTCGAAGACGTCACCGCCTTCGTGCTCGGTGGTCACGGCGACACCATGGTGCCGCTGATCCGCTACTCGACCGTTGCCGGCATCCCCGTGCCCGATCTGATCAAGATGGGCTGGACGACCCAGGAACGCATCGATGCGATCGTCGAACGCACCGCCAATGGTGGCGGCGAAATCGTCAAGCTGCTGGAACGCGGCAGCGCCTTCTACGCCCCGGCCGCCTCCGCGATTGCGATGGCCGAAGCCTATCTGAAGGACAAGCGCCGGGTCCTGCCCTGCGCTGCACTCCTGACCGGCCAATACGGCGTTAACGGACTTTACATCGGTGTACCCGTTGTTATCGGCAAGAACGGCATCGAGAAGATTGTCGAGATCGAATTGAACGCAGCCGAACAGGCCGCTTTTGACAAGTCTTGCGACGCGGTCCGGGCCTTGATTGAAGACTTCAACAAGCTGGGCGTGTGATTCTATGAATATCCACGAATATCAGGGCAAGGAACTGCTGAAGGCCTACGGCGTTGCCGTTCTTGACGGTTATGTCGCCTGGACGCCTGAGGAAGCCGAAGCGGCAGCCGCTAAGCTGCCCGGCCCGATATTCGTGGTGAAGTCGCAAATCCACGCTGGCGGCCGCGGTGCCGGGCATTTCGCTGACGACCCCACCGGCAAAGGTGGGGTTCGCCTGGCGAAATCCGCAGCCGAGGTCCGCGCCGCCGCCGATGCGATGTTGGGCCATATTCTGGTCACCAAACAAACCGGCGATGCCGGCCGCCGCGTCGGTCGCGTCTATGTCGAAGCCGGCTGCGATATCAAACGCGAACTGTACCTTTCTTTGCTGGTCGATCGCGACACGGCCCGCGTCACCATCATGGCATCGACCGAAGGCGGCATGGAAATCGAGGAGGTGGCGCATCACCACCCCGAGAAAATCATGCGTATCGGCGTCGATCCGGCGACTGGCATCTGGCCGTTCCATGCCAACAAACTCGCCTACGCGCTCGGCCTCGAAGGCAAGCAGATCGCCTCGTTCTGCAAGCTCGTGATGGCGGTTTACAAAGCTTTCCTCGAACTCGATTGCGCCATCGTCGAAATCAACCCGCTGGTCGTTACTGGTGCCGGAGACATCGTGGCCCTCGATGCCAAGGTGGGCTTCGATGACAATGCGCTCTACCGCCACCCCGATATCGAAAAACTGCGCGACGAAGCCGAAGAAGATCCCAAGGAACTCGAAGCCGCCAAGCATGCGCTGAACTACGTGGCCCTCGATGGCGTCATCGGCTGCATGGTCAACGGCGCCGGTCTCGCGATGGCAACGATGGATATCATCAAGCTTTACGGGTCATCGCCGGCCAACTTCCTCGATGTCGGCGGCGGCGCCACCAAGGAACGGGTGACGGCGGCGTTCAAGATCATCCTGTCCGATCCCAACGTTGAAGGCATTCTGGTCAATATTTTCGGCGGCATCATGCGCTGCGATGTGATCGCCGAGGGCGTGGTGGCTGCGGCCCGCGAAGTGTCGCTGTCAGTGCCGCTCGTCGTGCGGTTGGAAGGCACCAACGTCGAGCTCGGCAAAGACATCATGGCCAAATCCGGCCTGCCGATCATTACCGCGGATAATCTGGCCGACGCCGCTGAAAAAGTGGTCAAAGCCGTGAGGGACGCCGCATAATGGCCATTCTTGTTGATGCCAACACCAAAGTGATCACCCAGGGCTTTACCGGGTCACAGGGCACCTTCCATTCCGAACAGGCGCTCGCCTACGGCACCAAGGTTGTCGGCGGCGTCACGCCCGGCAAAGGCGGATCGGTCCATATCGGACTGCCGGTGTTTGACACTGTCTATCAGGCGGTTACCGCCACTGGCGCCAATGCCTCGGCGATCTATGTGCCGCCACCCTTCGCCGCTGATGCGATCCTCGAAGCGATCGACTGCGAAATCCCGCTGATCGTCTGCATCACCGAAGGCATCCCGGTGCTCGACATGGTCCGCGTCAAGCGCGCGCTGTCCGGCTCGATGTCGCGTCTGATCGGACCGAATTGTCCCGGCGTTATCACGCCAGACGCCTGCAAAATCGGCATCATGCCCGGCCATATCCACCGGCGTGGCAAAGTCGGCATCGTGTCGCGATCCGGCACCCTGACCTACGAAGCCGTCGCCCAAACCACCACCGCCGGCCTCGGCCAATCCACCTGCGTCGGCATCGGCGGCGATCCGGTGAAGGGAACCGACTTCATTGAAGTCCTCGAAATGTTCCTCGCCGATCCCGAAACCGAATGCATCATCATGATCGGTGAAATCGGCGGTCAAAGCGAAATCCTCGCCGCCGAATTCCTCGCCGCCAACAAGGTGAAAACGCCCATTGTCGGCTTCATCGCCGGTGCCACCGCCCCCCCCGGCCGCCGCATGGGCCATGCCGGCGCTGTCATCTCCGGCGGGCGCGATACGGCGGCGGCGAAGTTTGAGGCGATGCGCCTGGCGGGCATCCATATTTCCGAAAGCCCGGCGGCTTTGGGCAGCACGATGGTGAAGGCGCTCAGAGGATAAGGAAGGTCTTCTTTGTTTGAAAACAAAGAAGCAAAAAAACGTCCCAACTTCTGTTCGTCGTCGCACCGGGCAGCGATCCTACTCGTAGACATCGCCCTTGATGGGATGCCTTCCCCTCAAGGGCGATGGCGCCTTTTTAGGCCGCGCGCACTTCACGCAAGAACTCGACGACTTGTGCCTTCAGCGTCTCGCCATTCCGCGACAGCTCGGTTGCCGAAGCGAGCACGTGTGTCGACGCTGCACCGGTTTGTTGGGCCGCGCCACTGACGCTCGCGATGCTGCCGGATACCTGCTGGGTGCCTAGCGCGGCTTGATGCACGTTGCGCGCAATCTCCTGGGTTGCCGCACCCTGCTCCTCCACAGCCGACGCGATGGCGGTCGCCGTCTCGTTTAACTGTCCGATTGTCCCTGCAATGCCTCTGATCAACAGAGCGGACGTTCGCGTTGCTTCCTGAATGGCTTTGATCTGAGTCGCAATCTCACCAGTTGCCTTGGCAGTCTGAGTGGCCAGAGCCTTGACTTCGGAGGCAACGACGGCGAAGCCTTTGCCCGCGTCGCCCGCGCGCGCCGCTTCGATGGTGGCATTGAGAGCCAGCAGGTTGGTTTGTCCTGCGATGTCACTGATGATGCTCACGACATCACCGATCTTGTCGGCGGCTATCGTCAGCCCCCGCACGTGCTCGTTCGATTCATTGGCCTGAGCGACGCTTTGCTGGATCATCGCACTCGCTTGCGTCACCTGCTGACCGATTTCCCGGATCGAGGAACTCAGTTCTTCGGTCGCGGTGGCGACCGTTTGAACATTCTGTGTTGCCTGCTCCGAGGCAGATGCGACAGTCGTCGATTGCCGCATAGTCTCTTCCGAAGTCGAGGCCATGGCTTGGGAGGTCGATTGCAATTCGATTGCCGCCGATGCGACGTTGTCGACGATGCTACCAACACTTGCTTCGAACCTCGCGGCGAGATCGAGCATCCCCTGACGGCGCTCCCGCTCAAGCTCATGCCTCTCCAATTCCTGCTCTGAACGCAAACGCCCAGTTTCGATGAGGGAAACCTTAAACACTTGCACAGAGGCAGCCATCGAGCCGATTTCATCTCCACGATTGCGCGCGGGAATTTCATCGATTGTGTTACCCTCGGCAAGGCGTTTCATCGCCGCCGTCATGCCATCGAGTGATCTGGTGATATCGCGGTTGACCAGCCAGGTGATGAATAAGGCGCCAACGAGAACACCTCCACCGCCCAAAAGTCCCGCAGAAAGACTGCTACGGAAAGTGGTCTCAACTTCGTCGGTCCACGTGCCCGCAATGAACACCATCTGCCAAGGGGCAAACATTGCGACATAAGAAACCTTAGGCTGTGGCACGGTGGTTCCAGGTAGGATCGCTTCATACCATATCACGCCGCTGTCCGCCGTGCGCAGCACATCGCGGATGAGGTCCCCTGTTGGTCGACCGCTGGCGTCCTTGGAGGCCGTAGGTTTTCCCTCCCGCTTCTGATCCCCACCGTGCATTATCACCATTCCGTTGATGTCCTGAACCAACAGGTAATCTCCGTTGGTGCCGAACCGCATCCGGTGCACTGCATCGCGAAACATCGCAAATGCCTGTTCCTGGGTGATCTTTTTATTAGCCACCTGGTCCTGGAGCGACTGAGCAAAGCCGGTCGTGGTGAGAGCGACGGCGCGCATCTTGTCGATCAGATCATTTACCATGCGCGCGTGCATCCAAGACGCTACGCCGCCGAAGGACAGGAGGAAAGCGACGGCGAATAGAACAAGCACTATGCTCATCTTAGTGCGGATCTTGATGCGACTGAGAAAGCCCATAGTGCCTCCGGAGTGAACGTGGGTAAAGAATTGAAAATAGCGCCGACAGATGAACAAAAAACTACTCGACCAGGAGCACGGCTTGCTTCGCCACACAGCTTTCAGGAACCCCAAAGCAAGACCGCCTGCACCGTGGCAGCCGCTCCAATCGCGGCTTGCAGGTCAATGACGATGCGGGTGAAAAATTGCACCGCGATGTAGAGATAATTTAACACTAAAACCTAAGTAAAATTAACTTGAACCGAAGCGTGACCACCACCGAAAACAGACATCGCGCGCGCTCCCGGGGCGGCATGTCCGCCCCGAACCCAGCGCTTCCCAGCCCGGCTTTACCCGACGCCGACAGGGGGCTAGCTTTCCCCCAACAAATCAATGCGGAGGATTGCCTATGTCGTCGGAAAATCTCGTAACCCTGGACGTCAAAGACGGCATCGGGATCATCACCGTCAACAATCCACCGGTGAACGCGCTCAGCCCGGGGGTTCCCGAGGGCATTACTGCCTGTTTCGAAAAAGCCCATGCCGATCCGGCCGTCAAAGCCATGGTGCTGATCGGCGCCGGCCGCAGCTTCATCGCCGGCGCTGACATCCGCCAGTTCGGCAAAGGTCGGGTGCGCGCCACCATTGGCGACAGCACCACCGACAAGCTCGATGCCAGCACCAAGCCGATTGTCGCCGCCATCCATGGCTATGCGCTCGGCGGCGGTCTCGAAACCGCGATGGGCTGCAATTACCGGATCGCGGTTCGCTCGGCCAAGGTCGGCCTGCCGGAAGTCCTGATCGGCATCCTGCCGGGCGGTGGTGGCACCCAGCGTCTGCCGCGCCTCGCCGGCGTGCAGGTTGCGCTCGACATGATCACCTCGGGCCGCCACGTGCCGGCCGATGAAGCCAAATCACTCGGCATCCTTGATGAGGTTGTGGACGGCGACCTGCTCGCCAACGCCATCGCCATGGCCAAGCGGGTCGCCGATATCCGCCCGTTGCCGCAGATCAGCAGCAATAATAGCAAAGTGACCAGTGTCGATCCGAAGATTTTCGACGCCCAGCGCAAATCCATCGCGCGTCGCGCCCGCAACCAGAAAGCGCCCTATAACTGCATTCTGGCGGTCGAGGCGTCCACCACCCACCCGTTCCTGCAAGGCCTAGCGCGCGAACGTGAACTGTTCGGCGAACTGGAAAATGCCGACGAAGCCCGCGGCCTGCGCTACGCCTTCTTCGGTGAACGTGAAGCCAAGAACGTCCCCGGCATTCCCGCCAACGCCACGGCCCAGGCCATCAACACCGCCGCCGTCATCGGCGCCGGCACCATGGGTGGCGGCATCGCGATGAGCTTTGCCGATTTCGGCATCCCGGTGAAAATCCTCGAAGCGACGCAGGAAGCGTTGGATCGCGGCATGAAGCGCATCCGCGATAATTACGCGACCTCGGTCAAGCGCGGCAGCCTCGCGGAAGCTGACATGACCGCCCGCCTGTCGCGCATCACCCCGGTGCTCGACTATGCCGACATCGCCGAGGCTGACGTGGTGATCGAAGCAATTTTCGAGGAAATGGGCCCCAAACAGGCGGTGTTTCGCCAGTTGGACGCGGTGATGAAGCCGGGCGCGCTGATGCTGTCGAACACATCGGCGCTCAACATTGACGAAATCGCCAGCGTTACCAAGCGGCCGGAAGTGGTCGCTGGCGCGCATTTCTTCTCGCCGGCTAACGTCATGAAGCTGCTCGAAGTGGTGAAGGGGACTGAAACCTCGGCCGCCACGATGAACAGCGTGATGGCGATGGGCCGCGCAATCGGCAAGATCAGCGTCGGCTGCGGCAATTGCGACGGCTTCCTGGCCAATCGCAGCCGTGGGCCGTTCGGGATGGAAATGGTCATCCTGCTCGAAGAAGGCGCGCTGCCGGAACAGATCGACAAGGTGATGGTGGAATTCGGCTATCCAATGGGCCCGGTCGCGGTCGGCGATCTCGCCGGGTTGGACATTGGCTGGGCCGCCCGCAAGCGCCGCGCCGCCGCCGATCCCAACTACCGCAAGCAGCCGATTTCCGATCGCCTGTGCGAACTCGGCCGCTTCGGCCAGAAGACCGGCAAGGGCTGGTATCGCTACGAAGCCGGTGACCGCACCCCGCACCCCGATCCGGAAGTCACCGCGATCATCGAACAAGTGTCGAAGGAAATGGGCATCACCCGCCGCGCGATTTCGGACGAGGAAATCCTGCGCCGGCTGCTGTTCGCGTCTGTCAACGAAGCCTGCAAGATCCTCGAGGAAGGCATCGCCTATCGCGCGTCAGACGTCGATGTGATGTGGCTCTACGGTTTCGGCTTCCCGCGCTATCGCGGCGGGCTGATGTTCTGGGCCGACCAGATCGGGGTGAAGGAAGTCTTCGAGCAGATCCAGCGCTGGCATCAATTGTACGGCGCGCGCTGGGCGCCGTCGGCGCTGCTGCGGCAGTTGGCGGAGACCGGGACGTCGTTCAAGGATGCCAAGGTAGGGTAAAGCAAAAAAAACTCGCTCATTGTTGCCGTTGGCTCTGGTACCACGCCAACGGCAACAAAGTGTCAAAAAGTTTTTTTGGTTCTTTTTGTTTACAAAAAGAACAACCTAAAAGGCGTTCCCTCCATGATCAATAAAACCGTACGTTCCATGGCCGAAGCCATGGAAGGCATCAAGGACGGCTCCATCGTCCTACTCGGTGGCTTCGCCGGGGTTGGCGACGCACCGCATTTGATGGACGGGCTGATTGAGCAGGGCGCGAAGGAACTCACCATGGTCGCCAACACGGTCGGCGGCGGAGAGCTCGGCCTCTCCAAGCTGATCGGCCTCGGGCGGGTGCGCAAGCTGATCGTGTCCTGGGCGCGCAGCCGCTTGGGCGGGCATTTCGAGGATCTCTACAAAGACGGCAAGATTGAGCTTGAACTGACCCCGCAAGGCACCCTCGCCGAACGCATGCGCGCGGCCGGTGCGGGCGTGCCGGCTTTCTATACGCCGGCATCGGTTGGCACGCCGCTGGCGCACGGCAAGGAACACCGCGAAATTGATGGCCGGATTTACGTGCTGGAAAAAGCCATCAAGGGCGATGTCGCGTTGGTCGAAGCCTGGCAGGCGGATCGCTGGGGCAATCTGGTGTACCGCGCCTCCGGGCGGAACTTCAACCCGAACGCGGCGGCGGCGGCGGAACTCACCATCGTGCAGACCCAACATCTGGTGCCTTTGGGTGATATTCCCCCCGACCAGATCCACACGCCAGGGATTTTCGTGAAGCGGGTGCTGCATTTGCCCTATGGCAATCCGGCCTTTTAGATCTTCTTTATCCGTCCAGTCGGCTTCGATTGGACGGATAAAGAAGATTGTGAAAACAAAACCCTAGCGCGTGTCTGCTGGCCCAACTTCAACCGATCACGCTCAAGCGACCGCGCGAATTATCGCCCCCCGATCTGGACGCGCGGCGATTGCTGACGGCATATGCGGCCCAACACCTATCGAGAGGACCGCCCAATGCAAAACCGTCAAATCGTACTTGCGTCCCGCCCCGCTGGCCCGACCGCCGGGGTCGAACATTTCCGCATGCAGGAAGTCGCGGTTCCGGCGCTTGAAGACGGCCAGGTGCTGGTAAAAACCAGCTTCTTCTCGGTCGACCCCTATATGCGTATGCGTCTGAACGACGTGAAATCCTATTCAGCCCCGCAAGGTGTGGATGAAGTGATGGGCGGTGGCTCGGTCGGCATCGTCCAGGAAAGCCGCTTCCCTGGCATCGCCGCCGGTGATGCAGTGGCGATGGGCGGCGGCTGGCAGGAATACGCCGTGCTGCCGGGCAAGACCTTGCGCAAGCTCGACACTAACCTGCTGCCGATTGAGGCCTATATTGGTCCGGCCGGGATGACCGGCGTCACCGCCTGGCACGGCATTTACAACATCATCGCGCCGAAAAAGGGCGAAACCGTGCTGGTGTCCGCTGCCGCCGGCGCGGTTGGCAGCATCGCCGGGCAGTTGGCCAAGCAAGCCGGCGCCCGTGTGGTCGGCGTTGCCGGTGGCCCGGACAAATGCCGCCACGTGGTTGACGACCTGAAATTCGATGCCTGCGTCGACTACAAATCCGGCAATCTGACCGCCGACCTCGCCGCCGCCTGCCCTGATGGCATTGACGGCATCTTCGAGAATGTTGGCGGCGTGGTGATGGACAATGCGATGCGCCACCTCAACACCTTCGCCCGCATCGCGCTCTGCGGTCTGATCAGCAGCGGCTATAGCGGCGGCCGCGCCCCGCTCGACAACATCACCATATTGCTGACGCAACGGGTAATGCTGAAAGGCTTCATCCTGTCTGACCACGCCGATGTGTTCCCGGTCGCGTTGCCGGGCCTCGCGGCCAAGGTTGCCGCCGGTGAACTGGTGTGGCGCAAGACCATCGCCTACGGCATCGAAAACGCGCCGGCCGCGTTCATTGGCATGCTGGCGGGCAAGAACCTCGGCAAGCAACTGGTGTCGCCGTCGCTGTTGAATTCTTAGAGCGTGATGACCGTAGGTGGAATCACTGAAGGTCTGGCCACGCGACCAAACAAAGCGTTAGAGCATGGTGACTGCGCCTATCAGCGGTCATCATGCTCTAAAGACGGACGCGTCTTCTTTTTGTGGACGAAAAGAAGACGCTTTCTACCCACGGTGATCCGGTGCGATTGACGGGTTTCCTGCCGGCAACCCCAGTCTTCAACCACCGAGTGCGTCCAACACCGTTCCGGCGGTGAGGATTTGCGGCAGGATTTTTACCGCCCCCTGGCTTGGCGGGAAATAGGCATAGAGCGGCACCCCGTCGCGGCCATTTGCCTTGAGGAACGCGGTGATCGCCGGGTCCTGCCGGGTCCAGTCGCCTTTTAGATACACCACGTCCCGTGCACTGAAAGCACCGCGTACGACATCGGTACCCAGGGCAACCCGATCATTGATCAGGCAGGTGATGCACCAGGCTGCGGTGATGTTGACGAAAACCGGACGGCCCTCGGCGCGCAAGGCGGCAAGCCGTGCCGGGGAATAGATTTCGGTGCCGGCGTCGGCGACCACTGCCATTGTCGGCGCGCGGGCAATCACCACCAGCAGCCCGGCGCACCCCACTAGCGCGCCAACCGCCAGCGTGCGGGAAACATAACGCCCCCAACCATCGCTCGGCAGACCGATCAGCCACGCTGCCATCCCGATCAGCAGCAGCCCGAACCCGGTCACGGCAACCCCGGTCGGCCCGGCTTCCTGGCTGATTGTCCACAGCATCCACACTGCGGCGCCATACATCGGGAAGGCCAGTGCCTGTTTCAGCACGTCCATCCACGCCCCCGGCCGCGGCATCATCCGCGCGACGCTGGGGCTGCACGCGATCAGCACGTACGGCAAGGCCAGGCCCACGCCCATCGCGGTGAAGATCACCATGGTTTGCCCGGCCGAGCCGGACAACGCCGTCGCAATCGCCACCCCCATGAACGGCGCGGTGCACGGGGTTGCCACCAGCACCGCCAGCAAACCGCTGAAAAAGCTGCCAATTGCACCCTGTTTGCTGGACAGCTCCTGCCCGATGCTGGCCGCCGCGGTATTGAAGTGAAACACACCGGACAGGCTCAACCCGACCCCGAACAGAACCCAGGCCATAGCAGCAACGAAGACGGGCGATTGAAATTGCGATCCCCAGCCGACCGCCGATCCGGCCTGCTGCAACAGCAGCAATCCCAATCCCAGACCGCAGAACGTCACCAGCACCCCGCCCGCATAGCCGGCGGCGCAGGAGTAAACATAACTGCGCCGCCCGCCGCCAAGCTTGGCAAGGCCAACCGCCTTCAACGCCAGCACGGGGAACACGCAGGGCATCAGGTTGAGAATGAGCCCGCCGGCAAACGCCATCAGCAGCACCCGCCACAGCGGAACGGTGTCGACCACAGTCGCAACCGTGATCGCGAGCGCAGTTTGCTGGCCTTCGCGGTCCTGCAACACCAGCACGCCGTTCAGCGGTGCATCAACCCGATAAGTAGGACCGGTTTGGACCGCGAGCCCAATGCCGCCGTCGCGTACCGTCAAGCGTTGCTTGGCGCTGGCCAGAACGGTGTCGAAGACAGACGGGATAAACCAGGCATCACGCACGGTATCGGTGGTCAGCCCATCCCCCGCCAGCAGCAATTCGCCGTCCCGCAGGCTGACCGGCCATGGCGCCGGGCGTGGTGTCGCCATGGCCGCGTTGGCGAAGATGGCTGCTTGGGCCGATTTACCGCCCGGTCCCGCCGGCAGGTCGACGGTGAATTCGCCCTGTTCGGGGATGCAGACATTGGCACAGATTAACCAGTTCGCCGAAAGCTTAAGGGTGCCGGCGCCCGCCGCGGTGATGGTGACCGGCAGCACAACCTCAGTATCGTAGCCATAGGTGGTCAGCCCGGCTTCGCGATGGATGGCAGGTGTTGGCCAGGCAATCGGACCGGCTTTGGTGCCCGGCAGGCCCGAGAATTCGAGTTCCGGCGCCGCCCCCGCATCGCCGGGATTTTGCCAATACGTGTGCCAGCCCTTGGCCATGCGCAGACGCAACGCGGCCCGAAAGCCGCCGCCGGCAAAGCTGTCAGTGTCGGTGATCAGGGTCGCGCGGGTCTGCGGGGTGACCAGGGGCGTGGATTCAAGCGCCATCGCGCCATGGGCCAAGCCCATCAGCGCCAACATGCCAACCAATGCCGACCTCAGTCTGGTCATCCTGGAACCTCGTCGCGGGGGCGAGATGTCGCATATTCCGCACAAGAGTGATACGGCGGTGGGGTGAATATAGATGCTGACCTGCCAATAATCCCTGTTCTGCCAGACGTTCTGGCCGCCATCGCGCGCGGCAACGCGGTTCTGGTCGCCCCACCCGGCGCCGGTAAGACCACCCTGGTGCCGCTCGCGTTGCGCGATGCTCCATGGCTCGTGGGCCAGAAGATCGTCATGCTCGAACCGCGCCGGCTGGCCGCCCGGGCGGCCGCGACCCGGATGGCGTATCTGATCGGCGAACCGGTTGGCCAATCGGTCGGCTACCGGACCCGCATCGACAGCGCGGTTTCCGCCGCGACGCGCATTGAAGTGGTGACCGAAGGCCTGCTGGTCCGCCGACTGCAATCCGATCCGGGGCTCGACGGGGTTGGACTGGTCATCCTCGACGAAGTGCATGAACGCAGCCTGGAAGCCGATCTGGCACTGGCCTTGTGCCTCGATCTGCAACGCCAACTCCGCCCCGAACTGCGCCTGCTGGCAATGTCGGCGACCCTGGATGGCGCGCGCCTCGGGCCGTTGATGGCCGCCGAGGTGGTCGAAAGCCCTGGCCGTGCCTATCCGGTCACGGTCCAGCATGCCGCCCGCGACATCGCCCAGCCGCGCGATCTGGCGGAGGCGGTGGCGCGGGCCATTCGCGCGGCGCTGGCGGCCCATCCCGGCGACGTGCTCGCCTTTCTGCCGGGGATGGCCGATATCCGCCGCGCCGAGGCGGCTTTGTCCGGCTGCGGCGCGCTGGTGCTGCCACTGCATGGCGAATTGCCACCTTCTGACCAGGACCGCGCACTTCGCCCGGCGGATGGTCGGCGGGTGGTGCTGGCGACCTCAATCGCCGAAACATCCTTGACCGTACCGGGCGTGCGCATCGTCGTCGATGGCGGCTGGCGCCGGGCGCCACGGATGGATGCCGCGACCGGGCTTACGCGGCTCGCGACCTTGCGGATCAGCCGCGCCGCCGCCGAACAGCGCGCCGGGCGGGCCGGGCGGGAGGCACCAGGGGTCGCGATCCGGGTCTGGACGCCGGCCCTCCATCGTGGCCTGCCAGCGTTTGACCGACCAGAAATCCTCGAAGCCGAACTGTCCGGGCTGCTGCTGGATTGCCTCGCCTGGGGCACCCCGCCCGCCGATCTGCCATTCCCCGACCCGCCGCCGTCTGGCCCGCTCGCCGCCGCCGCCGCCTTGCTGGCCGAACTCGGCGCGGTCAACGATGGAGCAATCACCCCGCTTGGCCGCCGCATGGCCCAGCTTGGCGCGCATCCACGGCTCGCCGCGATGATGCTGGCCGCTGAAAGCCCCGCCGAAGCGGCGCTTGCCGCCGATCTCGCCGCCATCCTGGAAGAACGCGACCCGATGCGCGCCCGCGATGCACCGAGCGATATCGCCATCCGCCTCGCCGCCCTACATGGCGCGGCGGAAGGCGAGGTCGATCGCGGGGCAATTTCGCGCATCCGGCGGGCGGCCGGCCAGTATCGCAGCCGCTTGCGCCTCCGCGATATCGCCGCCGATGGCGATCCGGCGCGCCTGCTCGCGGCCGGTTTCCCCGACCGTATCGCCCAAAGACGCGGCGAGCCAGGCAGCTTCAAACTGGCCGGCGGCGGTGGCGCCAAGCTGCCAGTGTCGGACCCTTTGGCGCGCGCCAAGCTGTTGGTGGTGGCCTCGCTCGAAATGGTGACCGGCGCGCGGATCAAGCTGGCAGCCGAACTGGATATCGCCAACTTACCTGATGTCGTGGCGGCCCGGATCACTGAAACGGTGGAAACCGGGCTCGACCCCACCACCGGATCAGTGCTGGCGCGGCGACGGCGGCGCTATGGGGCGTTGGTGCTGGAAGACCGCACCGAAGTGGCAGATCCGGCGGAAACTGCGGCAGCACTGGCCGATGCGGTGACCATGGCGGCTTTGCCATGGACCGATGACATCCGCCAATTCCAGGCACGGGTGGCATTGATGCGCGGCGTCGATCCAGGTGGTGATTGGCCTGACCTTGGCGACGCAGCTCTGGCGGCATCACGGCAAAACTGGTTGGCACCGCATCTGCATGGGCTGAGCCGGGTTGCGGCGCTGGATCGGCTCGACCTCGCCGGCATTCTGCGCGGATTGCTGACCTGGGAGCAGGGGCGACGGCTCGATGCGGCCCTGCCCACCCATCTCGCCCTGCCCGGCGGCCGCGCGGCGGTGGACTACACCCAGCCCGTGCCCTTGGCCGAGGCCCGCGCGCAAGCGTTTTATGGTCTGGCGACGACGCCGAAGCTGGCGGATGGCCGGGTGGAGTTACGTCTGGCGCTGCTGTCCCCCGCCGGCCGCCCAGCGGCGATCACCGGCGATCTGGCATCTTTCTGGCGTGGCGCCTGGGCGGATATGCGCAAAGACATGCGCGGCCGCTACCCACGCCATCACTGGCCGGACGATCCCTCTACAGAAACCGCAAGACCACAAACCCGAAAATGATCCCGCCCAGCACCCCGAGCAACACCAGCCCGAGGCGCTTTTCGATAAAGGCCCGCATCGGTGGCCCAAAGAAATACAACAGCGCCGCCACCAGGAAGAAGCGCGCTCCTCGTGTCGCCACCGATGCCGCCATGAACACCCAGAAATTAAAGCTCGCGGCGCCGGATGCGATGGTGACGATCTTGTAGGGGATCGGGGTGACGCCTTTGAGCAGGATCACCCACAGCCCGTATTCGGCGTAGCTGTCTTTGAACCGGGCGAAGGCGGCTTCGTAGTGATAGGCGTGCAGCAAAGGTGTCGCCAGAACCTCGAACAATGCATAGCCGATGAAATAGCCCAGCGCACCGCCGGCGACCGACGCGATGGTGCAGACCAGGGCCAGCATCCAGGCGCGTTGGCGCAGCGCCAGCACCATCGGGATTAGTAGCACATCAGGTGGGATGGGAAAGAAGCTCGCCTCGGCGAAGCTGATGACTGCGAGCCACCAAGGCGCGTGGCGGCTGGCAGAAAGCGCTATCACACGGTCATAGAGATTTCGCAGCATCCTGGCGTCCTCAAAGCGGTCTGCGCCCATGCCACGCTTGCGGCATGGGTTCAACCGCGCTGGGACTTCTAGAGCGTGATCCGTTGAAGTTGAATCAGCAGACACGCTCTAGGGTCTTGTTTTCACGATCATCTTTATCCGTCCAATCGAAGCCGATTGAACGAATGATGATCTAGTTGGTCGCCATGCAGTAATACAATCCAGCGCCGCCGGTGCTTTTCAGATCATCCTGAGTGCAACCACCGCCTGGGCCACGCGACGGATGCGACGAGTTCCACGACTTGGCCGGCGCTGACTCGTCCAGGCCCGTGCGATCGGAATGGCCGACCATGGCGCTGCCGGTCGTGCCGCTCGTCCAGTTCTTGCAGCTCATGTCGGTGCCTGCCGGAAAAGCGCGGCCTTCCGGGGTGGAGCCGGTCAACACGTCATGGGTGTTGGGCGTGTCGCCGCGGCCATTGACGATCGCGGCGAGTTCGGTCAGCGCGGTTGCCTTGGTGATGTTGTTGCCGGGGCCATGCAGGTCATCAACCGATTTGGCGATCACCACACCCTTGGCGTTCACCCACGGCCCGGCGCCGATCCGGTCGCGCGCGTTGACCGCGCCATCGCCCTGGGTGCTGAGATAGGCGCGCCAGGTCTTGCCGCCGGCGCCAACCTTGGTGGCGAGCGTCTGGCAATGCGTATCCGCGCCCGCAAGCCCGCCAAGATCGGCGCCTTTGCCGACGCCGACGCTGGTGACAAAGAAGCTCATCGTCGCGGGCTGGGCGTTGGCTTGCATCCCGGTCCCGAGGGTTGCGATGGTGGCGAGCGCGGCGAGGCTGCACTTGAATTTCATTCTGGTGTCTCCTTTCAGGCGGTGACGTGCGGGCGCCCGCGCCTATTCCGGCCCCGGCATCGGATTACGAAAATGTTAGCCGGGCGTGGATGATGGCGTTTGGCCTGCCGGCTGCTAGGGTCGCCCTATCCCATTCGGATGGACCGAAGATGCGCATTGCCCTGATCCACGCCCTGAAACATTCCATTGTCCCGATTGAGGAGGCGTTCGCCCGGTTGTGGCCGGAAGCGCGCCTGGCCAATCTGCTGGATGACAGCCTGTCCGCCGACCTCGCCCGCGATGGCGCGTTGACGGATGCGATGACCGGGCGGTTTTTGACCCTGGCGCGCTACGCCGCCAATGCCGGGGCGGACGGGATTCTGTTCACCTGCTCCGCCTTCGGGCCGTGCATCGACGCCTGTGCCGAAATGCTGGCGCCGATGCCGGTGCTGAAACCGAATGAGGCAATGATCGAGGAAGCCGTCGCCATCGGCGGCCGGATCGGGCTGCTGGCGACCTTCGCGCCAACGCTCGTATCGATGCCGCCGGAGTTTCCGGGCAGCGTGACCTTGGTGTCGCAACTGGCGGACGGTGCGATGGCGGCGTTGGATCGTGGTGATTTCGCCGCGCATGACGCGGCAGCCCTTGCCGCTTCACGCGAACTGGCCGGATGCGACGTGATTGCGCTGGCCCAGTTCAGTCTGGCACGGGCCGCGGGCCAGATTGCAGCGGCGACGGGCAAGCAGGTGTTGACCACGCCGGACAGCGCGGTGCGGAAATTGCGGCGGCTACTCGACGGCGCCGCGTAGCGCCGCGCCCGCCGCCAACGGACAAAGCGGCAATGCCCCAGCCAGAAACGCCGCCAGCAACAATAGATGTGGCCGCGCTGACTGATCACCCGTCACCGCATCAACCGCCGAGACCCCGAAAATCAGCACCGGCGCAGCCAGTGGCAGTACCAGCAGCGGCAACAGCACCCCGCCGCGCCGCGCCCCGATCACAATGGCGGCCCCGGTTGCACCCAGCAGCGACAGCACCATCGTCCCAGGCAGTAGCCCAATCAGCAGCACCGGGATCGCCTCATCCGGCATGCGCAACATCAGCGCCACCGGGGCTGCCGCCAGCAGCAACGGCAACCCGGTAACCAGCCAATGCGAGGCGGCTTTCATCAGCGCGATGCCGGGCGCGGGCAGGCCGGACAGCAGCAATTGATCCAGCGTGCCGTCCTCGAAATCCGCCGCGAACAGCCGTTCCAGCGGCAACAACGCGGCAAGCAGCGCACAAACCCAGATGATGCCGGGGGCGAGGCGCCCCAGAACCTCGGGCGCCGGGCCGATTGCCAGCGGAAACAAGGCGGCGGCGAGGACGAAGAACAGCAACGCCGCAAGACTGTCGCTGCCGTGGCGTATCGCAAGCAGCAGCTCGCGGCGCAGTAATATCAGGCTCATGCCAGCGCCAATTCTTCGGCATCGGGCAATGGCAGCGGCAAATGCGTTGCCGCCACCACCATCCCGCCGCCAGCGCGATGCTGGGCCAGCAACACGCCAAGCCGTTCCACCGATGCATGGTCCAGCCCCAGGGTCGGCTCATCCAGCAACCACACCGCCGCCCCGCCAACCGCGAGCCGCGCCAGCGCGAGCCGTCGGCGCTGGCCGGCCGACAGCATCCGGGCCGGCAGGTCTGCGAACTGGGTCAGGCCGAGCGCGACAAGACCGGCATCGGCCTGGTCGGAGTGAAAGAAGTTCTCCCGCACGGTCAAGCCCGGCTTCACCGCATCCTGATGCCCGAGATAAGCAACCCGGCCGGCATGGGCGACCTTATCCGCCAGCGCGTCCTGTCCGTCCCACAGCACACGCCCGCAAGCCAGCCGCCCAAGCCCGGCCAGGATACGCAACAAGGTCGATTTGCCCGATCCGTTCGGCCCCACCAGCAGCAGCGCCCCGCCTGGCGCGAGCGCAAAGCTGAGATCGGCGAAAACCAGCCGTTCCCCGCGTATCGCAGCCATGTCGTCACCTTGTAACAGCGGGCGCTCCTGTGTGTGGACCTGTTAACCCTTATGGTCTAATCCGGCCCCAATTAATCCCATACGCAAAAGGCAGCTTCCCATGAAGAGCATCGGGCAGGACAGCTTGAAGACGGCCAAAACCCTTTCGGTCGCCGGCAAGACCTACACCTATTTCTCCATTCCCGAAGCTGCCAAGACGATTGGTGACGTTTCCCGTCTGCCGGTCAGCCTGAAAGTGCTGCTGGAAAACGTGCTGCGCTTCGAAGATGGCGCGGCTTATACCATCGAAGACGCCAAGTCGGTCGCCGGTTGGCTGGTCAAAGCCAGCTCCACCAAGGAAGTTCCGTTCAAGCCGTCGCGCATCCTGATGCAGGATTTCACCGGCGTGCCAGCGGTCGTCGATCTCGCCGCCATGCGGGACGGCATTTTGCGCCTCGGTGGCCAGCCTTCCAAGGTGAACCCGCTCGTCCCGGTCGATCTGGTGATCGATCATTCGGTGATGGTCGATGTGTCCGCCACCGCCGACAGCCTGACCAAGAATGTCGATATCGAATTCGAGCGTAACGGTGAACGTTATTCCTTCCTGCGCTGGGGCCAGATGGCGTTCGACAATTTCCGCGTCGTGCCGCCCGGCACCGGCATCTGCCATCAGGTCAACCTCGAATATCTGTCGCAAGCGGTGTGGACCGCCGATCTGAACGGCAAAACCTACGCCTACCCGGACACGCTTTACGGCACCGACAGCCACACCACGATGGTCAACGGCATGGGCGTGCTCGGCTGGGGCGTTGGCGGGATTGAGGCCGAGGCCGCCATGCTCGGCCAGCCGATCGCCATGTTGATCCCCGATGTCATCGGCTTCCGCCTGTCGGGCCGCACCCCGGAAGGCGTCACCGCCACCGATCTGGTGCTGACCGTGACCCAGATGCTCCGCAAGAAGGGCGTGGTCGGCAAGTTCGTCGAATTCTACGGCCCCGGCCTCGATGAAATGTCGCTCGCCGATCGCGCCACCATCGCCAACATGGCCCCGGAATACGGCGCCACCTGCGGCTTCTTCCCGATCGATCAGGTGACGTTGGATTACCTCCACCTCACGGGCCGTGACACTGACCGGATTGCCCTTGTCAAAGCCTATTGCCAGGCGCAGGGCATGTGGCGCGACCCGTCCACCCCCGACCCGATCTTCACCGACACGCTCGAGCTCGACATGTCGACGGTTGAGCCCAGCCTCGCTGGCCCGAAGCGTCCGCAGGACCGGGTGCTGCTGAAGGATGCGTCCTCGGCATTCCGTGGCGAGCTGACCAAATCGCTCGGCGTTGCCGCCAACGACACCGGCAAGTCGGTCAAGGTCGAAGGCAAGAATTACGAGATCACCCATGGCGACGTGGTGATCGCGGCGATCACCTCCTGCACCAACACCTCGAACCCGTATGTCCTGGTCGCTGCCGGCCTCGTCGCCCGCAAGGCGCGCGCTTTTGGCCTGACGCCGAAGCCGTGGGTGAAGACCTCGCTCGCGCCGGGTTCCCAGGTAGTGACCGAATATCTCAATAAGGCCAACCTGACCGCCGATCTCGACGCGATGGGCTTCCAGACCGTCGGCTATGGCTGCACCACCTGCATCGGCAATTCCGGCCCGCTGGAAGATGCGATTGTGGACGCGATTGAAGACAACCAGTTGGTTGGCGTCTCGGTGCTGTCCGGCAACCGCAACTTCGAAGGCCGCGTGCACGCCAACGTCCGGGCGAACTATCTCGCCTCCCCGCCGCTGGTGGTCGCCTACGCGCTGCTCGGCACGATGAACGTTGACATCACCACCGCGCCGATCGGCACTTCCAAGGATGGCAAGCCGGTTTACCTGCGCGACATCTGGCCCACCAACAAGGAAATCGCCGACACCGTGGCGGCATCGCTGTCCCGCGCCCAGTTCCTCGCCCGCTACGGCGAAGTGTTCAAAGGCCCCAAGCAGTGGCAGGCGATCGAGGTCTCGACCGACGTCAACACCTATCGCTGGTCGGATAGCTCGACCTACGTGAAGAACCCGCCTTATTTCGACGGCATCACCATGGAGCCGTCGACCAAAGGCGACATCACCGGCGCCCGCGTGTTGGCAGTTCTGGGCGACAGCATCACCACCGATCACATCTCTCCGGCCGGTAACATCCGCAAAACCTCGCCCGCCGGTGAATATCTGCTGGAACGCCAGATCCTGCAGAAGGATTTCAACGGCTACGGCTCGCGCCGCGGCAACCACGAAGTGATGATGCGCGGCACCTTCGCCAATATCCGCATCAAGAACGAAATGCTCAACGGCGTCGAAGGCGGCATGACCCGGGTTGGGAGTTCGGCACCGCTGTCGATCTACGATGCGGCGCAGGAATATGCCAAGGAAGGCAAGCCGCTGGTGGTGATCGGCGGCAAGGAATACGGCACCGGATCGTCGCGCGACTGGGCGGCCAAAGGCACCGCACTGCTCGGCGTCAAAGCGGTCATCGTGGAAAGCTTCGAGCGTATTCACCGCTCCAACCTGGTCGGCATGGGCGTCTTACCGCTGACCTTCAAGGACGGCATGGATCGCAAGTCGCTGAACCTCGCCGGTGATGAGGTTCTGGACATCATTGGCCTCGACGACCTCAAGCCGGGCATGGATTTGACGCTGGTGATCCACCGCCCGGATGGCACCAAGACCGAAGTGCCGGTGCTGTGCCGCGTCGATACGCTGGACGAAGTGTCATACTACCGCCATGGCGGGATTTTGCATTACGTGCTGCGCGAGATGGCGAAAGCGGCCTGATAGGAAGCATGTGGTTCTTTTGAAAAAAAGAACCACATACAAAGCCTGATTTGATTGGCAGCGCCCGGAACCCAGAGCTGGTTTCCGGGCGTTTGCTATTGGGCAGGTTTCAGCCCAACTCCCACCTGTCGCGGGCAAGCACTCCGTGCGATGCCTTACAGGAGGCGTTCAGCCTCCGCTCCCGGTATCAACGTAACCGGAAGCGAAGGCCAGAAAATCAGGCAGCGCCGAGGAAGTCGCGCTTGCCGATTTCGACGCCGTTATGGCGCAGGATGTTGTAGGCGGTGGTGCAATGGAAGGTGAAGTTCGGGATGATCCACTGGGTGAGGTAGTGGGCCCCGGTAAATTTCAGCTCGCCGGCACGCATTTTCAGGGTGATTTCGCGATCTTCGCTGCCATCAATCTGCGCCGGGGTGAAGCTGTCGAGGTAGGCGATGGTCTTGGCGATGCGCTCTTTCAGCTCATCGATGGTGGTTTCGGTGTCGGTCATGGCCGGCATTTCCACGCCGGCGAGGCGGGCAACGCCACCGCGGGCCTGGTCCGACGCGATCTGGACCTGGCGGGCCAATGCGAACATGTCAGGGGCGAGACGGCTGCCGGTCAGCACCAGCGGATCGACTTTCTTGGCCTCAGCGAAGGCTGCGGCCTTGTCGAGGTTTTTCGACAGCCCACCGAGGAGCTGCTTCAGCATTGGGATGGTGGCGTTGTACATTCCGAGTGACATATCAGAGAGTTCCCCCTTTGCGGCCGGCCGACGCAGCAAGGCGCAGGCGCAGCGCGTTTAACTTGATAAAGCCCTGGGCGTCGAACTGGTCGTAGGCGCCCTGGTCGTCTTCGAACGTCACGGTTGCCATTGAATAGAGGCTGTTCGGGCTTTCGCGACCAATGCAGGTCACGTTGCCTTTATACAGCTTCATCCGCACGCGACCGGAGACGCTTTTCTGGCTGGTATCGATCAACGCCTGCAGCATGCGCCGCTCGGGGCTGAACCAGAACCCGTTATAGATGAGTTCGGCGTAGCGCGGCATCAAGCTGTCCTTGAGGTGGGCAGCTTCCCGATCGAGGGTGATGCTTTCGATGCTGCGATGTGCCGCAAGCAGAATGGTGCCGCCCGGGGTTTCGTAAATGCCGCGCGATTTCATCCCAACGAAACGGTTTTCCACCAGATCGAGCCGGCCGATCCCGTTGGCTTTGCCCAATTCGTTCAACTTGGTCAGCAGCATCGCCGGCGACAATTTCACCCCGTCGATCGCCACCGGATCGCCATTGACGAAATCCATTGAAATGACAGTGGCTTTGTCGGGCGCGTCTTCCGGGCGGATGGTGCGCTGATACACGCTTTCATCGGCCTCGATGGCGGGGTCTTCGAGGATTTTGCCCTCGCTGGATGAATGCAGCAAATTGGCATCGACGCTGAACGGGGCCTCGCCGCGCTTGTCCTTGGCGATCGGGATCTGGTGGGTTTCGGCGAATTCGAGTAGGCGGGTCCGGCTGGTCAGCTCCCATTCGCGCCACGGTGCGATGATCTTGATGTCGGGTTTGAGCGCGTAATAGGCGATCTCGAAGCGCACCTGGTCATTGCCCTTGCCGGTGGCGCCATGGGCGACGGCATCGGCGCCAACCATCTCGGCGATCTCGATCTGGCGCTGGGCGATCAGGGGCCGTGCGATCGAGGTGCCGAGCAGATATTGGCCCTCGTAGAGCGCGTTGGCGCGGAACATCGGGAAGATAAAATCGGCGGTGAAGGTCTCGCGCAGATCGTCGATGAAGATTTCCTTCACCCCGGCGGCTTCGGCTTTCCGGCGCGCGGGTTCGAGTTCCTCGCCCTGGCCGAGATCGGCGGTGAAGGTCACCACCTCACACTTATAGGTGGTTTTGAGCCAGCGCAGGATCACGCTGGTGTCGAGGCCGCCGGAATAGGCAAGCACGACTTTCTTGACGTCTTTCACGCGCATGGGTCGCAGGCTCCTGGATCAAATTTTGTGGGGGGAGGTAGCGCCGGGTGGGGGGATTGTGCAAGGGCGGGGGCTTGGGCAATATGTGATTTGATTCGAGTGGGGTACAAAAACCGCCTGCGGTCAGCCGCAAACGTACCGACCCGGGCGGGATTTCGCATATAAAAAATTTCTGGAATGGTCAGGAAAATCAGACAGAAATCAGGAAATAGCAGTTATGACAGACGATCTTGCGTTTTTGATAAATTTTATGATCGACAAAAATGGGGCCGTTTTCATTGTATATGCCACATCGCTCGCGACCTCCTGGTGCCTGATACGCTGGAATCCGACGATCAGAGAAGTGTCGTCACAGGGCGTGCAGAACCGAAGCGTGCCGATTGATGGCCTGCGGGGCATGTTGGGGATCGGCGTTTTCTGTCATCACATTGCGATCACGTGGTTCTATCTGCACACCCGCGTTTGGGAGCTGCCGGAATCCCATCTGCTCATTCATCTAGGCCAAACCAGCGTCGCCCTCTTTTTTATGATCACTGCATTCTTATTTTGGGGTCGGGTGCTGGATAGAAGAGGCAATATTATTTGGTCGCAATTTTTTATGTCGCGTCTTTATAGATTATACCCAATCTATATTGTAGCTATATCAATAATGTTTTTTCTGACCACATATCTACCCCGGCTGGCCGGTACGCCGACGGACGGCCCAATATGGCGCCCGGTCATTAAGTGGCTGCTGTTCGCGGTCTGGGGCGCACCCAATTTCAACGGGTTCGACGATACGGCGCAATTGATGGCGGGCGTGGTTTGGTCGCTGCGCTATGAGTGGCTGTTTTACCTGGCGTTGCCGCTTCTCGCTTGGGCGACAAACGGTCGCTGGCGTGCCGTGGGGATTGGCATCGTGACGCTGGCGCTGATCGTCTATGCGCCACACCTGCTGCCGACGTTCAGAACGAACCCCATGATCTTGCAGTTATTTCTGGGCGGCATCGCGGCCGCTTATGTCGCACGGAACCCAACCTTGGTGCGTCTTGCAAAGACACCTGCCGCAACGCTGGTTGCAATCAGTTCGCTGCTGATGGTGGGTTGGTATCTTGATACCGCGTACTCATTTGCGGCAACCATTGGCCTTGGGATATTTTTCAGCATTGTCGCCTGTGGAAATGACCTTGGGGGCTTCCTCAGCGGGCAGGCGCTCCGCTGGCTGGGGGATATCACCTATCCGATCTACCTGCTGCACGGCCTGCTGCTCGTCGTGGTTTTCCGCGGTGTGTTGACGGTGGATCAATCCCAAAACGCCGCCTGGTTTTTTGCCCTGGTGCCGATCATCACCATCAGTCTGATCATCGTCAGCAGCGCCAGCTTTGTCTTGATCGAGCGACCGGCGATTCTGGCGGGCCGACGACACTATGACGCATTGAAGCGATTGGGCCGGCGGGTGGCCGGGTGATGGGGGGCGCTTAGGGTCGCAGGCTCCTGGATCAAATTTTGTGGGGTGAGGTAGCGCTGTGCGGGGCGATTGTGCAAGGGCGGCGGCAGAGTTACATTTGATATTGCATCGTTGGGAGAGCGTCATGCGGCAGGCGGGATGGATTCTGGGTGCGCTGATGGCGCTAGCGGTGCCGGCGCAGGGGGTGGCGCAGGCGAAGTTTGATATTCTTAACGAAGCACTCCTACCGCCAGGATCGTCCAAATGGGCGAAAGCTTTTGGGACCAGCTTCGTCTATTTTCCCGCCAACCGGGCTTTTGCCGTCTCCGCGAATGGCATGATCGCAGGCGGGGTTGGCGATGTTGCCACCATCGAGGAGGCTCGGTCCCGAGCGCTCAAGCAATGCACGGACGCGGGCGGGGAAGGTTGTGCCATCTACGCGGAAAATCTCGAGGTCGTCTGGCCTGGCCACCGAAAATCTCCGCGTGCAATCAGCCCCGACAGTCTGATTACGATCGAGCATTCCGAAATTGCGGCCGACAAGCGCTTTTTATGGTACGGACCCAAAGTTGCGCACGGGGTTTTGGTCTTCGGCCATGGCTATGGCGGCGAGAGTCAGGATGCGCGCATGTCCGAGCCGCCGATGTGGACGCGGATATTTAACAATAACGGCTTCGATGTGGTACGGTTCGCGCGCGATCCGGGGTGGGATGGCGACAAGGATAAGGTCGGGGAATGGCTGCGCACCGGCCTTGCCGAACTGCGCAAGCGCGGCTGGAAGCATATCACCGTCGCCGGACAATCCCGCGGCGCCTATAATGCGCTGCAAGTGCTCGACACGCCCGGCCTCGCGGATGTGGTGATTGCCGGGGCGGCGGGGGCTTACGGCTATGGGCCGGGCAATAACCGCACGCTGACCGATCTTTGGACAATGTTCGGGCAGGCCCAGTCACCCCACACGCGTGTGGCGATCCTTCAGTTCGATGAAGATGAGTTCAACCCCGATCCGGCGGCGCGCACCACGCTGATAAATGACCGGCTCAAGCCGCATATCGGTGCATTGCTGATGATCGATCGACCTGACGGCATCACCGGCCATGGCGGACAGTATAACCCTCAATTCACCAGCAAGTTCGGTGGCTGCCTGTGGCGTTTCGTCATGGAACAGACGCCGCCATCAGCCTGCTGAACGCAACCGCCCGCGCAGCCACATGGCCAGCGCCAGGATCAACGCCGCATCGATCATGAACGCGGTCCGGTAGCTGAAATGCGCGATCAGCAACCCCATTCCCAGCGCCCCAACACTTTGGCCCATGAACAGCGCCAGCGCGAAACTCGCAACCGCGGTGCCGCGGGCATTGGGCAGCATCTCGGTCGCCTGGGCCTGCAAGACGGCGTGCAGCATGTAGTAGCCGAGGCCGAGCAGGATCTGCACCACCATGAAGGTCTGCCAGGCGGGGGAGATCATGCCGATCATCAACACGATGGTCATCAGGATGCCCCCCGCGATCACCAGCCCGGCCTCGCCGAGTTTCGGCAGTAGCAGGCGGGCGGTGCGGGTGTAGATCAGCGCGCCAACCCCGAAACAGGACAGTATCAGACCAATGGCGGCGTAAGGCAGGGTGAATTCCTCACGCAGATACGGCGCAAGGAACGGAAACGCGCCCATCAGCAAGGCGCCGTCGATGAAGCCGGCAAGCAGGACGATCCTCGGCAGCCCGGGCTGGGCCAAGGTGATGTAGTTGGTGAGCGAAAACGTCGCCCCTTCGCGCTTGGGGTCGGGCAAGCTTCGCAACCGCATCCCGAGGGCGATCACGACGGCGAGGGTGGCTGCGGCCAACGCGATGAAAACGCCACGCCACCCAAAATACTGGCCGAAAATGCCGCCCACCGGTCCGGCCAGGATTTGCGCCAGCACGGTGCCGTTGAGGAATTTGGTGAGCGTGATCTGGCGCTGCGCGTAGGGCACCGCGTCGGCGATATAGGCCATGCCGATCGGCACTGCGGCAGCACAGGTGGCGCCGGCGAACACCCGCATCAACGTCAACATCGGCAGGCTGGTTGCCATCGCGCAGCCGATCAGGGCGACGATATAGGCGCACAGCGCAAACAGAATGATGCGAAGTTTGCCGAACCGGTCGCCGAGCGGGCCGAGCACCACCTGGCATAACCCATACGGCAGCGAAAACGCCGCAACAATCACCGACACCGCCGGCACCGTGGTGGCGAAGTCGGTGGCGACCACGTGCAGCAAAGGATCGATGATGCGGGCGGCCGACGCGCCGAGAAACGCCCCGGCCGCCAGCAACCCGATCGGCAGGTCCGGCTTCAACCGCGCTTGTAGCGGTAGTGGAACCGGTCCCCGTCAGAGGTCACCAAGCCGGCCGTGGGCGATGGGAAATGCACCGGCAGGATCAGCGTGTTGGTATCGGCGACGGACGCCAGGAAGCTGCGACGCGACTTGGCGGCAAGCTTGGCATCCCAGTCGAACACCGTGGACATGTCGGGGTCCCGGCATTGCAGCGCGTGGTGCATCATGTCGCCCGTCACCACCGCGCGTTGACCGCCGGAGAAGATGTTGACGCAGCAATGGCATATCGAATGGCCGGGGGTCGGCGTCAGGCTCACGGTGTCATCGAGGGCGAAATCGTCATCGACCAGCAGCGCCTGGCCGGCTTCAACGATCGGCAGGCAGTTCATCTGCCAGACCTGGCCCGGTGGTTGCTCACCCCGCGCGGTCGCCTCCGCCCAGAAATCATATTCGCGCTTGTGGAAGATGTATTTGGCATTGGGGAAGGTCGGCACCCAGCGACCGTCGCGCAGCACGGTGTTCCAGCCGCAATGGTCGATATGGAGATGGGTGCAGAACACGTAGTCAATGTCCTCCACCCCCAATTTCGCCGCCGCCAACCCGTCGAGCCAGGGTTGCTTGGGGAAATCCATCGGTGCCGGGTAGCCCTTGTCCTCGCCGGTGCAGGTATCGACCAGGATGGTGTGGTGCTTGGTGCGGACCACGAAGGTTTGATAGGTGATGACCATCTTGCCGGTGATGGGGTCGAAGGTTTCGGGTTCAACCTCGGCGAGGTGCCTTGCACCGATGATCGGGTCGTAGTTGAGGAACATCGCTTCCGGCTTGCGCCAGGGGCCGTCGCGCTCGACGATGCTGGTGATGGTGACGTCGCCAATTTTCAGTTCACGCATGACGGGAGCTCCAGGAAGGTTGTTCTTTTTGTGAACAATTTGACGATTGGTTGCGGTTGGCTGGGGTCTGCGGAGGGTTTAATGCGCTTCCGACCAATTCTTGCCTTTGCCGGTTTCAACTACCAACGGAACCGAAAGTGTGGCAGCTTTTTCCATCACGTCCTTCACCAAACCGACCAATGCTTCGGCCTCGGCGTCCAGGACCTCGAACAGCAGTTCATCATGCACCTGTAGCAACATGCGCGCCGAAAGGCCTGATGTGGCCAGCACCGCCGGTAATTTCACCATGGCGCGCTTGATGATGTCGGCGGCACCACCTTGCAGCGGGGCGTTGATCGCCTGGCGTTCGGCATAGCTGCGACGGGCGCCGTTCTTGTCGGCGATGCCGGCGATCCAGACCCGGCGACCAAACGGGGTAAGCACAAAGCCATTTTCCCGGGCCTCGTCGCGGACCCGCTCCATGTAGGTGCGAATGCCGGGATAGCGGGCGAAATAGGCGTCGATATAGCGCCGGGCCTCGCCAGGTTCGATCTGGAGTTGGCGGGCGAGGCCATAGGCGGAAATGCCGTAGATGATGCCGAAATTGATCGCTTTGGCGCGGCGGCGGGTGGCGCCGTCCATGCCTGCCATAGGAACGCCGAACACTTCGGACGCGGTGCGGGCGTGGATGTCCTCGCCGGCGGCAAAGCTGTCCTTCAGCGCCGGCAGGTCGGCGGCGTGGGCGAGCAGGCGGAGTTCGATCTGCGAGTAGTCGGCGCTGACCAGGACATTGCCGGGCTCGGCGATGAACGCACGGCGAATGCGGCCGCCTTCTTCGGTGCGGATCGGGATGTTCTGCAAGTTCGGGTCAGTCGACGACAGCCGGCCGGTGGCGGCGATCGCCATGGCGAAGCTGGTGTGAACGCGGCGGGTTTCCGGATTGATCTGCGCCACCAGCGCGTCGGTATAGGTCGATTTCAGCTTCGCGAGCTGGCGCCATTCGAGGATGCGTGCCGGCAGCGCGTGGCCCTGTTCGGCGAGGCCATTCAGGACCGACGCATCCGTGCCCCAAGCCCCGGTTTTCATCCGTTTGCCGCCGGGCAGGCTCATTTTATCGAACAGGATTTCGCCGAGCTGCTTGGCCGAGCCGAGATTAAAGCTCTCCCCTGCCAAAGCGTGGATGTCGGTTTCCATCACCGCCATACGGGTTTCGAAGTCTTTCGACAGCGCGCGGAGTTCGGCTTCATCGACCTTGATGCCGGCGCGTTCCATGGCGAGCAGGACCGGGATCAGCCGGCGTTCGACCTGTTCGTAAAGGGCGAGGGATTTGTTGATCCTGAGGCGCGGCTGCAGCACCTGCCATAGCCGAAGCGTCACGTCGGCGTCCTCTGCGGCATAGGCGGTGGCGCGGTCGAGCGGGACTTCGGCGAAAGGCAGCCGCCCCTTGCCGGTGCCGGTGACACTGTCGAACGATATCGGTGTGTGGCCGAGATGCAGCGTCGAAAGCTCATCCATGCCATGGCCATGGGCGCCGGCATCCTGGGCGAAGGAAATCACCATCGTGTCATCGAGCGGGGTTGCGTCCGGCGCACCGGCGCGACCCAGGATCAGCAGGTCGAACTTGGCGTTCTGGAAGATTTTCAGCACCGCAGGGTCAACCAGCAGCGGCGCGAGGGCGTCAATGGCCTGATGGGCGGTGAGTTGCTGCGGGATCAGCGCTTCCAAGGTCGCGATATGGCGCACTGGGATGTAGCAGGCGCGGCCGGGGGCGGTTGCCAGCGATATCCCCACCAGATTGGCGCGCAAAGCGTCCAAGCCATCGGTTTCAGTATCGACGGCGACGATGCCAGACAGGCGGGCGGCGTCGATCCAGACTTGCAGAGCTTCGAGGGTGGTGATGGTTTCGTAAGGGCCGAAGCCGGGGGCATCGCTGCGCACCACCGCCGCGTCCTGCACGGGCGCTGCCGGCACCGCGGAGGCTGGCACATGCTTGTCGAGGCCGAGCCGGCCGATGGTGCTGCGGAAACCCTGGGCGAGCAGGAAGGCAATCAGCTTGGCGGGGTCGCTGTCGCGCATCACCAGTGCCTCGATCGGCAGCGGCAGCGGCGCGTCATCGCGCAAAGTGACCAGGATGCGGGAAATCCGCGCCTTTTCGGCATGCTCGATCAGCAGGTCGCGGCGCTTGGACGGCTTCATCGTGGGCGCGGCCGCCAGGATCGCCTCCAGATCGCCGTGGTCGTTGATCAGTTGGGCCGCACCTTTGGGGCCGATGCCTGGGACGCCGGGCACGTTATCGACGCTGTCGCCGATCAACGCCTGGGCATCGATCAGCTTGTCCGGTCCGACGCCGAACTTTTCCATCACCTCGGCGAGGCCGATGGGCTTGTTCTTCATCGGGTCCTGCATCGCAACGCCCGGTCGGATCAATTGCATCAGGTCCTTGTCGGATGACACGATGATCGCGGTGCCGCCGCATTCGGTGGCGGCGCGGGCATAGGATGCGATGAGGTCGTCGGCCTCCCAGTCCGAAAGCTCAATCGCCGGGACGCCGAAGGCTTCGGTTGCTTCCTTCACCAGGGCGAATTGCGGTGCGAGTTCGGGCGGCGTTTCCGGGCGCTGGGCCTTATAGCCCTCGTACAGCCGATTGCGGAACGTGTAGCGGCCAGCGTCGAAGATCACCGCGAAATGGGTGCCGACATGGTCCTTCAGCAGGCGGGCCAGCATGTTGGTGAAGCCGAACACCGCGTTGACCGGGGTGCCGTCGGGCCGTGACATTGGCGGCAAGGCATGGAAGGCGCGGAAAATGAAGCCCGACCCGTCGATCAGCACCAGATGCGGCGCGTTGGGCAGGGCGTCCATCCTAGTGGTCCGAACCGTGGCCGGCGCCTTCGTTCAGCACGTAAAGCCGCGAGCAATAGGGGCACATGACCTGGGTTTCCGCGATGCGCAGGAACACACGCGGATGGCCCAGCGCGCCGTCGCCGCCGTCACACGCGATGGTGCGGTCGTCGACATGGATGATTTCGGTCGGGGTGGGCGCGCCGTCTTGCATGGGGCATCCTCGTGGGGTCGGGAGATATTCGGCACTAGATAGTCTGCCGCCGCAGGCCATGATAGCCATGGCAGGGATGGTTTCAACCTCACGCCATTTTGGGCCTTTGTCGCGCCGGGCAGCCTTGCTCGGCGCAGGGGCGTTGGCGGCCTGTGCGGCACCGCTGCCGCCAGCGCCAGTGAAAGGTCAAGCTGATTTGGATTCCAACGCCTTCATCATGGCCGATGGTGCCCGCCTGCCCTATCGCGCCTGGCTGCCGGATGGCGCACCGCGTGCGGTGGTGGTGGCGCTGCATGGCTTCAACGACAGCCGCGATGCGTGGGAATTGCCAGCGCCGGTTTTGGCCGGCGCCGGAATTGCGGTTTACGCCTACGACCAGCGCGGCTTTGGTGGCGCACCGTTGCGCGGAATGTGGGCGGGACATCCCCGGATGATCGCGGATGCGGCCGAGATCGCTGAACTGCTGCGCCGTCGCCATCCCGGGTCCGACCTGGTGGTGATGGGCGAGAGCATGGGCGGCGCGGTGGCGATGTGTCTCGCGGTTTCAGACCAAGCCCCGGTCGGCGCGCGCTACGTGCTGTTGGCGCCCGCTGTTTGGGGCCGGGCGCGGATGAATATCTTTATGCGTGCCGGGCTGTGGTTGGCGGCAACTTTCATCCCGTCGGTTTCCCCGAGCCGGCCACCACCTGGCATGCGCATCGTGCCGACCGATAATATGGAGGCCTGGAGCAGCCATTCGCGCAATCCGCTCACCCTGCGTGGGGCACGGTTTGATACGGTGCGCGGGCTGGTGGATCTAATGGATGCGGCGCTGGCGGCCGCTGATGGTTTCCCCGCTCCCGCGCTGTTTCTCTATGGTGGCAACGACATGTTGATCCCGCAGGAGGCGACCCGTACAATCTGGCGCGCGCTGCCCAAGGCGACCACGCGGCGCGCCTACTACCCGACCGGACATCACTTGCTGCCACGCGATCTCGGGCGGGCGGTGCCGATCGGGGATATATCCGGATGGATTATGGACGCGACACACCCAATCCCGGCCGAGGCTGCCGCTGCAGAATGGCTGGCCCAACGGGATTAGAGCGTGATGACCGCTGATAGGCGCGGTCATCACGCTCTAACTCTTTGTTTGGTCGCGTGATTCAGACCTTCGGTGATTCCACCTACGGTCATCACGCTCTAAGCATTTCCCTGCACTTCCATCCCAATGTCCTGGGATACACGCAGCACTGCGGCGAACAGGCGCAGGGCATTCGGGCCGCCACGGTCGGCCAGGCCGCCGTTTTCCATTTCGAGCGCCAGCATCTCGGCCTGGCCAGCCACGGTTTGCACAGCCAGGACCAACGCAGCGCGGGACAGCGCGAGTTGGGTTTCATCGGACAGCACGTCCCAGTCATGCTGCGGCGCGGTCGGGGTAACAAGAGGATGTAGCATTTAGGATAATCCTGTGGTCACCGTTTTGGCGTCAGGGAGCTGCGGAGCCGTCGTTGCGCACGGTCGAGAAGGACTATGCTTGCGAGAGGTTAAAGGAAGGTATCGGGGCGGGTTGCCTACCAGCCATTCACCCGCGGCCAGATCGCCTGCACAGTGTCACTGCCGTCCACCACGTAGTAGCGATCGTGTGCGGCACTGGTCAGGCAGGTGTGGTTGGGCGCAATGCGCAGCTTGGTGCCAATCGGCATGGCGGGGAGTTCCACCGTCGGGTCAAGATCCACGATCCCGTGTTCTTGATTGGCCCGGCTGATGATGCTGTGGCCGAGCGTCGGGTTGCCGTTGATATCCAGCACCAGCCCAAAGCCATAGTCGATCGGCACAGCTTGGGTGCTGCGATCTTTGGACAGCGCCAGCGCGCCAGCATCGACCAGCACCCGCCGCTCCGCCTTGCGTCGGCCGATCACGCTTGCCAGCACCGTCACCGCAATCGCGTCGAGCGCGTTTGTGGCGATCTGGGTCTGGAACAGATCGCCGAACATGTAAACGCCCGGCCGGGTTTCACTGACCCCGTCGAGGGTTGCCGCATGTAGCGCGGTCGGCGTGCTGCCCACGGATATGATTTCAACCGCAAACCCGCCTGCCCGCAAATGTGCGACTGACTGCAACGCGGCCTGGCGTTCGAGTTCCGCCAATCCCCGCATGTCAGCCACACTGCGTCCGGCATAGGAATGTCCGGCATGGGTCATCACCCCGGCAAAACGCGACCCGAGCCGTTCGGCGATCGCGCGCAAGGCCGGATCGTCAGGGCTGATGCCGCCGCGCGCTTCGCCGCAATCGATCTCGATCAGGGTTTGCAGCTTCGTGGCATGGGCGGCGATCGCACTGGCGACATCAAGATCATCCGTCACCACGGTGATTGCGGCACCGGCGAAATTGAGTTTGGCAATCTGGTCGAGCTTCTGCGGGGTGATGCCAACCGCATAGAGAATGTCGGCGATGCCATGGGCGGCGAAATACTCAGCCTCGGCGATGGTTGAAACCGTGATCCCACCGACGGCCGCGTCCTTGCTCGCCATGGCGAGCCGCGCGACGTCGATCGATTTTGCGGTCTTCATATGTGGGCGCATAGCCACGCCGTGGCGGCCCACGGCGCGCGACATGGTATCAAGATTAGCCTGCAAAATGCCGCGGTCGAGCACCAGGCAAGGCGTCGGCAGATCATCCAGGATCACAGCGAAATTCCCAATAATTCGGCGATGCGGGGCGTCGCCTTCAAGCCGCTGCCAGTTAGCACCAGCACTGTTGTCTCGCCCGGCGCGATGGTGCCGGCGGCAAGCAACTTGGCAAAAGCGGCGGCCGGTTGGGCGGCGGTTGGCTCGACATAATGGCCCATGCCGGCGAGCATCATGGTCGCGTCAATGATTTCCCCTTCCGTGAGCCGAACTGCGCCGCCATTGCTGGCGCGTAAGGCTGCCACGATTTCTGGCAGGCGGATGGGTTGGGCGATGGCGGTGCCTTCGGCGACGGTCGGCTGTGCCGGTGCCTGCGCAACCCCAAGGAAGTCGGCCGCAATCGGCCCGCAATTCTCGGGTTGTACCGCGAAGATGCGCGGCATCCGGCTGATCTGGCCGGCGCGCTGCAATTCCCCGAACCCGATCGCGCAACCCAGCACGTTCGATCCGGCGCCACAGGGCACGATGACATTGTCGGGTGCCCGGAAGCCGAGATCTTCCCAAAGTTCATAGGCCAGCGTCTTGGTGCCGTGCAGGAAGAACGGGTGCCAGTTATGGCTGGCATAAAACAACGTCTCAGCGCGCGCCTCGGCGGCATCCGACGTTGCCTGCCGATTGCCGGGGATCAACTCCAACGCTGCCCCGGCGGCGCGCATGGCCACGGTTTTCGCCGGGCTGGTGCTGGATGGCGCCATGATTGTCGCGGCCATACCGCCGGCTGCCGCATAGGCCGCGATCGCCGCGCCGCCATTGCCGGAGCTGTCTTCCAGCACCGCGCCGATGCCCTGCTGGCGCAGCAGCGACAGCATCAGGCTGGCGCCACGGTCCTTGAAACTGCCGGTCGGCATGAACCATTCGCATTTCAGCAACGCCAAGGCGCCGGCGATGGTTCGTTCCACCAGCGGCGTGCAGCCTTCGCCCATGGTGATCGGCGTCGCACACGGCATGGGAAAGGCCGCGCGGTAGCGCCACAGGCTGCGCGTGCCAGTATCGATATCCGCCCGCCCGATCCCGGGCAGATCGCTGAGCAATAATGGCGCGCGCCCGTCGCCACACCAGCGCGGTCGATCAAGCGGAAAGGTTTGCCCGGATCGCGGGTCGAGATAGACAGTGTTCATGGCAGGAGGCTGGCGCGACGCGTCGGTTCGGTCAACCATGCGTATCGGAGGTCCCCATGTCTGATCTGATCACCCTCGCCGCCGATCTGGTGCGCATCGATAGCCGCAGCTTTGTTTCCAACCTCGCCGTTGCCGAACGGATCGAGGCCGAGCTTGGCGGTTTTGAGATCGAGCGGCTCGACTATCTCGATCCAGCCGGTGTCGCCAAGCGCGCGCTGGTGGCGCATCGCGGCGGTCCGGGCGGGCTGGCGCTATCGGGGCATATGGATACCGTCCCGGCCACCGGCTGGGATACTGACCCGTGGTCCGGGCGGATCGCTGACGGGCATCTGCATGGCCTGGGCAGCACGGACATGAAAGGCCCGGTGGCGGCCTGCATTTTGGCTGCGCGGGAGTTGCCGGACACGGTGCCCATCACCCTGCTGTTCACCACCGATGAAGAAACCAGCAAGCAAGGGGCGAGGCTGATCGCGACCGGCTCGTCCCTGGTACGGCAGGTCAGGCCGACCGCGATCCTGGTTGCCGAGCCGACCAGCCTGATCCCGGTGCGCGGCCATCGCAGCGCGATCGCCTTTGTGGTGACAGCGACCGGCATCCAGGCCCATTCCAGCACCGGCCTGGGCCGCAACGCCAACTGGGTGCTGGCGCCCTTCGTGCTCGACATGCGCGCCATCTACGAAAGGCTGCGCGACGATCCGACCATGCATGACGCCGGCTACACGCCGCCCTTCAGTGACTTCAACATCGTGATCGATAATTTCGGCGCCCCGGTGAACATGACGGTGCCCAAGGCCGAAGCGCGCATTAAATTCCGCTACTCGGCGCGCATTGATCCGGCGCCGATCGTGGCCGCGGTCCGCGAAGCCGCGACCCGTCATGGACTGGATCTGGTGATTGCCGCGGAAGGCCCGCCGCCGGAATTGCCGCTTGATCATCCGTGGCTGCGTCAGTGTGTGGACATGCTCGGGCGTGCAGCAACAACCGCGCCCTATGGCACGGATGCGGCCGAGCTGCAGCCGATCGCGCCATGCGTGATCCTCGGCCCGGGGGATGTCGCGGTGGCACATCGGCCGGCCGAGACGGTGGAGATCGCCCAGTTGGTTGCGGCGGTGGAAGTGTTTAAGAAATTGGCGGTGCAACAGGGCGCGCTCTGAAGCGCGTCGCTGCAAAATCACCCTTGGAGATTGCTGATGTCCCTCCCGAAGCGCGTGCATCTGGTCGAGGTTGGCCCCCGCGAAGGCTGCCAGTTCGAAGGCATCGGCGATCCAACGCGGATCACCACCGCATCCAAGGTGCAGTTGATCGATGCGCTGGCAGCAACCGGCGTCGGTGCGATCCAGATGGTGAGCTTTGTGTCGCCCAAGCAGGTGCCGCAAATGGCCGACGCCGAAGCGGTGTGCGCGGCGATCACTCCGCGCGCCGAGGTGCTGTATTCCGGCATCTACCTCAACGATGCCGGGCTGAAACGGGCGATGCAGGCCGGCGTGATTGAGATTTCGGGGAAATTGAGTTTTACCGCCTCGGACGCGTTTTCGATGCGCAATCAACGGCGGACCCATGCCGAAGATGTGGTGATGCAGGGCAAGATCGCCGCATTGTATCGGGCGGCGAACATCCCGATCACGCACGGCAATATCATGGCCGCATTCGGGTGCAATTTCGAAGGCGAAATCCCGCTTTCGCGCGTGCTGGACTATATCGCCGAATTGCAGTCGATCGCCGATGGCGGGCTGAAATCGGTGTCGCTGGCCGATACGATGGGCTGGGCCGATCCGGAAATGATCCGCCGTGCGGTGGGCGAAGTGCGGACCCGTTGGCCGGATATGCGGGTGGCGTTGCATTTGCACGACACCAGGGCGCTGGCGATTGCCAATGTCTATGCGGCGCTGCTGGAAGGCGTGACGGATTTCGATACGGCCGTCGGCGGACTGGGCGGCTGCCCGTTTGCCGGCATCCAGGGCGCGGCGGGCAATGTCTGCACCGAGGAAGTGGTGTTTCTGTGCCGACAATTGGGGATCGAAACCGGGATAGACCTGCCGGCGATGGTGGAATGCGCCCGAATGGCCCAGGACATTGTTGGCCATGCTTTGCCAAGCAAGCTGATCAACGCAAGCCTGGATTTGCCGACATGACCGCTTTGGTACCCGGATCGCATATCCATTTCAGCCGCGATGAATTTGCCGCACGCAAAGCGGCAACCGTCGCTGCGATGCAGACGCAGGGGATTTCCGCGCTGCTGATGTTCCGCCAGGAGAGCATGTACTGGCTCACCGGCTACGACACCTTCGGCTACGTCTATTTCCAATGCCTGGTGCTGACCGATGATGGCCGTCTGGCCCTGCTGAACCGCGCGCCGGATCTGTTACAGGCGCGGTTTACCTCGGTGGTTGAGGATATCCGGGTCTGGGTCGATGGACCGACCGCGGCCCCGGCGATCGAATTGCGGGAAATGCTGCGCGGGATGGGGCAAGCCTGGAGCAAGATCGGGGTGGAATGGGACGCTTATGGCCTGACCGCCGCGAACGGCCATAAACTCACCGCCGCGATGGCCGGCTTTGCCGATCTCGAGGATGCGTCCGGGTTGATTTCCGGATTGCGGCTGATCAAATCACCGGCCGAGATTGCCTATGTTCGCCGTGCCGCCGAATTGGCCGATGCGGCGCTGGATGCGGCCGAGGCCGGCACCAGGCCGGGCGCGTTCGAGGGCGATATCCTGGCCGACATGCAGGCGGCCGTGTTTCGCGGCGGTGGTGACGATCCGGCCAATGAATACATTATCGGATCGGGGCCGGGCGCGCTGATGTGCCGCTATTTCTCCGGCCGGCGGCATATTGATGCCGACGATCAATTGACCCTGGAATTCGCCGGCGCCTACCGCCACTACCATGCGTGTCTGATGCGGACATTCCTGATCGGGCGGGCCGACCCGGCGCTGGTGTCGATGCACGCCGCGTGCGAAGACGCGCTGCATGCGGCGGAGGCGGCGCTACGCCCGGGCGAACCATTGGGCGCGGTGTTCGATGCCCATGCCGCGACGCTCGATGCCGCCGGCCTGCGGGCGCAACGGATGAATGCCTGCGGCTATTCGCTCGGCACCACGTTCGCGCCGAACTGGATGGACACCCCCATGCTCTATACTGGCCAGCCCATTATAGCGCAGCCGGGGATGGTGTTCTTCATCCACATCATCACCTTCGACGCCGAGCGCGGGCTGGCAATGACCTTGGGGCGGACATCCCTGGTGGGCGAACGCGGGTCGACATCGTTAAGCCGCGGTTCGCTGGCGCTGGTGCGGCGGTAATAATCACACTGTTTCGGAGTTTTCCATGACCAATTCCATCATCGACCACATCACCCCCTATGTTGCCGAACTGACCGCGATCCGGCGCGACATCCATGCCCATCCGGAAATCGGCATGGAGGAATATCGCACGTCGGAACTGGTGGCCAAGCAGTTGGAAGCCTGGGGGGTTGAGGTGCATCGCAATGTCGGCAAGACCGGCGTTGTCGGCGTGTTGCGCAACGGCCCAGGGCCGGCGATCGGGCTGCGGGCCGATATGGACGCGCTGCCGATCCATGAGCAGACCAATCTGGAATATTCGTCGCGCAATCCCGGCGTGATGCATGCCTGCGGGCATGATGGCCACACCACGATGCTGCTGGGGGCTGCGCGCTACCTGGCGGAAACCCGGAACTTCACCGGCACGGTCAACTTTATTTTCCAGCCCGGCGAGGAAGGCATGGGCGGCGCGCTCGCCATGCTGGAAGATAAATTGTTTGAACGTTTCCCCTGCGAGGCGATTTTCGGGATGCATAACGCCCCCGGCATGCCGGTCGGCAAGTTCGGAATTGCGCCAGGCACCGCGATGGCGGGCGGCGCGTTTTTCGACATCACCATCACCGGCCGTGGCGCGCATGGCGCCCGGCCCGAGGAAAGCATCGATCCGGTGCTGGTGGTCAGCACGTTGGCGAGCGCGCTGCAATCGATCGTTTCGCGCAATATCTCCCCCTCCGATACGGCGGTGCTGTCGGTCACCCGGATGCTGGTCGGCGATGCCTATAACGTGATCCCGGAAACCGGGTTGCTCGGCGGCACAGTGCGGACGATGAAGCGGGAGACGATGGTGTTGATCGAGGCGAATATGCGCCGCCTCGCCACCAGCATTGCGACCGGTTACGGCGCAGAAGCCAAGGTCGATTTTCGTTTGATCTTCGCGCCGCTGGTCAATGACGCGGCCCAACTGACCGTGGTTGCCGATGCGGCTGCCTCGATCGTCGGCGATGCCGAGGTCAACCGGACCCGCCCGCCGGTGATGGCGTCGGAGGATTTTGCCTTCATGATGGAGAAAATCCCCGGCGCGTTCATCAATCTTGGCAATGGCGGTGACAGCGCACCGGTGCATAACCACCAGTACAACTTCAACGACGCCGCGATCCCTTACGGGGTGGCGCTGTGGGCGTCGGTGGTGGAACAGAAGCTGGCACGCAGCTGACCTGGAGCGTGATGACCGCAGGTGGAATCACACGAGGTCTGAATCACGCGACTAAACAGAGTGTTAGAGCGTGATGACCGCGCCTATCAGCGGTCATCGTGCTCTAACACCGACCGCGCGGCTTCCAGCAGCAACGCGCGGTCGGCCTCGGGCACCAGGTGCAATTTTTCCGCGAAGGACCGCTGCCCCATTGGGATGAGACGGCGGACCGCCTTGGCATAGGCCGCCGGCTTGTCGTCCTGCATGGACGCATGGATCAACCCCGTATCGATCGCAGCACGGATATGCCCGTGGATTTCGAGCATCCAGGTCAGATGGAACCAGTATTGCGGCTGGCTTCTTCGCGCGGCCCGCGCCAATGCGGTGAAATGTCGATGATCATAGCTGCCCTCGATCAACGCCAGCGCGACCGGGGAAACCAGACCTATCCGGTTGAGATAGTCGAAAGATGGATGCCCGCTGAGGGGGAATTTGAACTCCTCGAGCGGGATATCTCCCTTGATTCGCTCTATGTGACGCGCATCCCAAGGGTTGATCGGATCGAACACCGCAATATAGCGGCAGGCGGCGTGCGCCTGGATCGGGGGCTCGTGAATGAAATCAATCGCACTTGCCTCCTCATCATAGCGATGTTCCCACGGTGCCGTGGCGGGAGCGATGGAATATTGCGGCGATATTGCGATGGCAGCGGCCGCGCCCAGCATGTCGGCGTAGCGCAAGGCGGCGTAGCCCCCCATGCTCGACCCGTAGGTGATCCCCGAGACCAGTCAGCAGCGAACCCGGCAATCACCGCCAGCGCGTCTGCCATCTCGGGGTATTGCCACCACGCATTGGTCTGGCACCGCACGCAGATCACATCCATGGCGTGGCCGATAGCGAATTCCTCGGCGAAGCCTGGGTCACGGTCGTTATGCACCGGGCGCCAATGATCGAAGGCGATCAACACGGTCGGCGATGGCGGGTCGCCGCCATTGAGATAGACAGTGAGATTATCCGACCGGAAAATCTCGTAGCGAGACATTCTGTTTCTAACGCTTGATGTCGAGAATGGCTTCGGCCTCGACCCGCGCTTCGACCGTTACATCGGTGGCCTCGGCCACCGGGACGGGCATTTCGCGCCCGACAATCGGCGCGGGCATCGCCATGGCAACCGTGGCGCGCGGCATTGGGCCCGAGCCGGGGTCGAGATTGACGGCGCGAAATGACACGAACACCATCCCGAGGGCGGCAGCGACAGTGTCGGCGCGGCCACGCAACTGGGTGACCGCAAGCCGGGTTGCCTCGGTCTGGGCAGCGCGCGCGGTTGCGGGCGCCATGCGCCAACCGAGTTGCTGCATTGCCAGGCCCTGCGACTGCAACGCGCCTACCAAATTGAGCACGGTGGCGCCGTCGCTGCCGGTGAGGTCAAGGCTTTGCGACCCGTGCCAATGCTTGCCGGCCTGGGCCGTGGCCTGCACTTGCCAGACATTATAGCTGCCGGTGGCGACGGTGATGCCGGTGGTTTTCTTGGCAAGCTCGACCGATGCGGCAATCGCGGCGTTCACCCGGGCCTGCACGTCCGGCGCGGTCGGACCATCGACGTCGAACCGCATTCCAGCCACTAACCGGTCTGGCCGAACGCTGACACTCCCGGTTTCGGTCAGGCGCAGGACCGTCTCTGCCTGGGCAGTGGATGCCAATAACAGGGCGAGCAACGCCAAAGAATATCGCATGTTCATCTCCCAATAGTGCAGTCATGAGCATGGCTGCCAATCACGGCTTTCGCGAGGCAAGCGGGGGCGCAGCCCAGCTAAGGCAAGACTCTGCTTGCACCGCGCCGCGCTGCTGATTATCCGTCCCCCAACATTACGTTCACGAGGGGTTTTCCATGGCTTACCGAGTTGCAGTTGTCGGCGCCACCGGGGCGGTGGGACGCGAGATTCTGAAAACCCTGGTTGAGCGCGATTTCCCGGTCAAGGACATTGTGGCGTTGGCGTCACCGCGTTCGACCGGACAGGAGATCTCGTTCGGCGACAAGCGCGTGCTGAAGGTGCAAAACCTGGAGAAATTCGATTTTGCCGGCTGGGATATTGGGCTGTTCAGCCCAGGCGCATCGGTTTCGGCGATTTATGCCCCGCGCGCTGCGGCGGCCGGATGCGTGGTGATCGACAATACCAGCCATTTCCGCATGGAACATGACGTGCCGCTGGTGGTGCCGGAAGTTAATCCGCAGGCGTTGAGCAAGATCCGCCGGGGGATCATCGCCAACCCCAACTGCTCGACAATCCAGATGGTGATGGCGCTGAAGCCGCTGCATGACCGCTACAAGATCAAGCGCGTGGTGGTGTCGACCTATCAATCGGTGTCGGGTGCCGGCAAGGACGGCATGGACGAGCTGCTGCTGCAATCGCGCCGCAGCCTGGTGCATGACCAGGTGGTGCCGCAGGAATTCACCAAGCAGATCGCCTTCAACGTCATCCCGCATATCGATAAATTCATGGATGACGGCGCCACCAAAGAAGAATGGAAAATGGTGGTCGAAACCAAGAAAATCCTCGACCCCGATATCGCCGTTTTCGCAACCTGCGTGCGGGTGCCGGTGTTCATCGGCCATGCGGAATCGATCACGGTGGAATTCGAACGTCCGGTGACGGCGAGTGAAGCGCGTGACGTGCTGCGCCATGCGCCGGGGATTATCGTGCAGGATACGCGCGAAGATGGCGGCTACGTGACGCCACTGGAATGCGCCGGTGAGGACGCAACCTATATTAGCCGTATCCGCAAGGACCCGACCGTGCCGCATGGGCTGGGCTTTTGGTGTGTGGCCGATAACTTGCGCAAGGGTGCGGCACTTAACGCGGTGCAGATTGCTGAGACGCTGGTGGCGCAGGGGTATTTCAAGAAGGCAGCCTAACCGAAGATTTTCTGCATGTTATTGATTATGTAGCCATGGGTGCCGAAAGCCAGGATCAGGAACGGCATCATTCCCCCTTTGTGCTGTTCAGAAAGCAGGGCGCAATACAGTAGATCAAATCGCTGGATGAACTATTCATGGTGGATGTTGTGGTCGAGCTATAGTCCGAGGAAAATTTTATTATCAGAAATTTGAAAAAAATCTGAATATACAGAATTTAATACCGTCCATCGATGCAATACGATTGTTAAATCCAGTGGCTGTCTCTATTGGAAAGTAACCTTATACCAACGCCCTTGGCTTCTGACTCACGGTGGGGATTCCCCGACGCGGCGATGATGTGATTCAACCCGGCGAGCATTGGAGGCTCGCCCATGGCCCGCGCAATCGCGCTTCGATCTGACTTCACTGGCCCTGATCTTCGCCGCCTGGCCCGTGGCAGCAA
>CALQTN020000031.1 GCA_943333505.2 Asaia bogorensis
ATAAAGCCCAAACACACCGATGAAAAGCGGCACGCTGAACACGTCGATCGGCGACAGCGGTCCCAACCCGAAATCCAGCTTCCAATTGCCGATCGCGAAGGCCGCAAGCGTGTAGGCGGCCAGTGCAATGCGGATTTCCGTTGGCCCAATGCCGAAATAGCTGATCTGGAACACACCGACCGCGACCGCGCGGACGAAGGTATAGAGCGCGGCCAGCCAATAGCTCAGCAGACACAGGCATGCCGTATCCAGGCGCATATAGGGTGACAGACCCAGCCCGAAGAAGATGAAGACCTGCGCCATGATGTCAACGTTATGGTCGACGAAGAAGCCATAGGTTGGCCGTTCGATCTTGCGCAGCCGGGCGAGAGTGCCGTCGAGTGAGTCACCCAGCCACGACACCACCAGCCCGAGCACTGCCACCAGCAAGCCGGGCGGCCACCAGTGGCTGACGACAAAGCCCAATCCGCAACCGAAAGCACCGGCCAAACCAAAGGCGGTCAGGTGATCGGGTGTCGTCCAGCCTGGCAACCGCGCCGCGATCGCCAGCAGCAATTGCTTTTCGCGGATCGCCAACCAGGATTGATGCACCCGGATGACAGTTTTAGCTTCATCCATGCGTATAACCTTGTTCGGCGCGGTCGGCGCGCCATTGGCTGTTCATACCCCCAACCGGTCGCAGTTCCAACCAATCAGGCACCAACCAATGCGCATCGCGGTCTTTACCCTGGAGGCGCTGGCAGCGGCGGAGGCGGTCAGCCACTTCATCGCCGGCAATGCGGCACAAATCGGCTTCGTCGGCCTGTCGGACCCGTACCGGCCGGCAATGGGTGGCGTGCTGGGGCAAACCATCCGACATGTGCGACGCTCCGGCCTTGGGTTTCTGCCCTACCTGATCGCCAATTTCTCGGTGCCGCCAATGGCGAACGCACTTGGCCGTGGGCCGGTTCTGCCTGGCGCCATGGCGCGCCAACTTGGCATTCCGGTGCTGAAAATTACCGATGTGAACAGCCCGGCCATGCATGAGGCGCTACGGAGCCATCGGATCGATCTGATCCTATCCTTCCATTTCGATCAGATTTTTCGCGCTGAAACCCTGGCGGTCGCGCCGCTCGGCGGGATCAACATCCATCCGTCGCTGCTGCCGCATCATCGTGGGCCGGTGCCGACCTTGCACGCGTTGGCCGATGGCGGGCCGTTCGGGGTCACGATCCATCGCCTGGCCGCCAAGATTGATGCGGGTGGAATTCTGGCTCAGGCGAATTTGGACGCGCCGGCCGGGTTGAGCAGCATCGGGCTTGCCGCCACCGCCCATCTTGCAGCCCTTGCCCCATTGGCGGAGGTACTGGCCGATCTTGCCGCCGGGCGCGCCACGCAACATGTGCCGGCGCTCCTGCCCTATCGCGGCTTTCCCGATCGCGCCGGGCTCGCGCGGATGCGCGCGGCGGGGGCTTCGCCGGCGAACTTGGCCGATTTTCGGCGGGGCTTTGCGCGCCGAAGCGTGCCAGGACCGCGGGGTGGATAGCGCCCGGGCTACATCCCCAACGCGCGACGATAGACATCAAGCAGGGTCTCCTGCTCTTCGACATCGGCCGGTTCCTGCTTCCTGATGCGGATCAGTTGGCGGATCACCTTCACGTCATAGCCAGCCGATTTGGCTTCGGCGTAGATGTCCTTGATGTCGGAGCCGAGCGATTTGCGTTCTTCTTCCAGCCGTTCGATGCGCTCAACCAGGCTGCGCAGCCGGTCGGCGCCGATATTGCCCCATTGCGCGCCTTCTTCGGTAGCTTCTTGTGCCGGGAGCGCCATCGTCAATATCCTTGTGCCTGAATGGGGGGGCGGGAGTACCCCCGGTGGCCATCCTGGTCAAGGATGCGATTTGGCGAACGCTGCCTGCTGTTCAGGTGTGGCTGGGGTCTGGTTCTGGGCCTGCCATTCCTTGTAGGGCATGCCGTAGACGATTTCACGCGCATCCGGGTCGGTGATTGTAATGCCCGCAACGGCGGCTTCCTCGCGGTACCAGCGGCTCAGGCAATTTCGGCAGAATCCGGCCAAATTCATCAGGTCGATGTTCTGCACATCGCGTCGCTCGCGCAGATGCGCAACCAGGCGGCGAAAGGCAGCGGCTTCGAGAGCCTCGGTGGTGGCGGCGTCGTGGGCGGGGACCGGCATGGCGACACTCCTGATCAGACGGCAAAGATGGTGCTTGCGGCAAGATTTTGCCATAGTCTGTCAAAAATGATAGCGGAACCAAACATGGTATGGACAGACGAAGCGGCGCGGGCGGCGTTGCGTGGCATCTTCGACGCAACAGTAGCCGCGGCCGATCCACGTGTCGTGCTCGCCCGTCATTTGCCCGCTCGGCCGAAGTCCGGGCGGGTTGTCGTGGTCGGGGCCGGGAAGGCCGCGGCCGTGATGGCCGCCGCGCTTGAGGATGCCTGGCCCGATATCGTGCTGTCCGGCGTGGTGGTGACCCGCTACGAACATGCGGTGCCAACCCGGCATATCGAGGTATTGCAGGCATCCCATCCGCGCCCCGATGCCAACAGCGAAGCCGCCGCCGCGAAGATCCTCGCCGCTGTGCAGGGGCTCACGGCGGATGATCTGGTTATCGCGCTGATCTCCGGCGGCGGGTCCGCCTTGCTCGCGCTGCCGGCGCCAGGCCTCACGCTTGCCGACAAGATCGCGGTCAATCGGGTGTTGCTCGAATGCGGGGCCACAATCGGCGAGATGAACGTCATCCGCAAACACCTCTCCGCGATCAAGGGTGGCCGCCTTGCCGCCGCTGCCGCGCCGGCGCGGCTGGTGACGTTGGCGATCAGTGACGTGCCGGGTGACGATCCTGGCGTGATCGGCTCCGGGCCAACGGTGCCCGATGCCAGCACATTCTCGGACGCTCGCGCCTTGGTGGCGCGCTACCGGATGAAGCTGCCTGCGGCGGTGATGGCAAGGCTTGCCCAGGACGACGATGAAACCCCCAAGCCCGGCAGCCTGGCGCCGGCCGATTATCGCCTGATCGCAACCCCGGCGATGGCACTGCGTGCGGCCGCCGATGCGGCGCGCGCGCTGGGCATCACCCCGGTGATCCTCGGCGACGCACTCGAAGGTGAAAGCCGCGAGCTTGGTATCGTCATGGCCGGCATCGCGCAGTCGATCCAGTCCCATGGTCTGCCGGTCGCAGCCCCGGCGCTGGTGCTGTCAGGGGGGGAAACCACCGTGACCCTCGATCCATCCGCCAAGGTGACGCAAGGCGGCCGCAACACCGAATTTTTGCTGGCGCTGGCGGTCAAACTCGCGGGGCGCCCCGGCATTTGGGCGGTGGCGGGCGATACTGACGGGATTGATGGCAACCAGGATGCCGCCGGCGCCGTGATCGGGCCCGATACCCTTGCCCGCGCGGTCACCGCTGGCCTCGCGCCCCGCGCACTGCTTGATGCCCATGACAGCTACCGCCTGTTCGATGGCATCGGCGATCTGATCCGCACCGGGCCGACTTTAACCAATGTGAACGATATTCGTGCCATTCTGGTGGCGCCGCAGGAAACCCAATGACCCTTCGCCCCAAGCTGCGCCGTCGCCGTCGCACCAAGATTATCGCCACGCTCGGCCCGTCGAGTTCAACCCCCGAGGTGCTGGCCAGGTTGTTCCAGGCCGGCGCGGACGTGTTCCGGCTCAACTTCTCCCATGGCAGCCACGACGATCATGCCGCACGCATCGCGATGATCCGCGATCTGGAAAAGAAGTTCGAGCGCCCGATCGGTATTCTGGCGGATGTCCAGGGCCCGAAACTGCGCGTCGGCCGTTTCGGTGGCGGGCGGATTTCCCTGCAAACCGGCGCCAGCTTCCAACTCGACCTCAACCCCACCCCAGGCGATGTCCTGCGGGTCGAATTGCCGCACCCCGAGATCATTTCGGCAGCCACCATCGGCACCAACCTGCTGCTCGATGATGGCAAACTGCGCCTGCGGGTGACCCGCGTGCGCCACGACCATCTGATGACTGAGGTCGTGGTCGGCGGCCCGCTATCCGACCGCAAGGGCGTCAACGTGCCCGACATGGTGCTGCCCATTCCCGCGCTGACGGTCAAAGACCGCGCCGACCTCGCCTTCGCGCTCGAACATGGCGTTGATTTCATTGGCCTGTCCTTCGTCCAGCGTCCGGAAGACGTTGCCGAGGCGCGGGACATCGTTGCTGGCCGCGCCTGGGTGATGACCAAGATCGAAAAACCCCAGGCGCTCGATAATCTCGAGGCGATCCTGGCGCTGTCGGACGCGGTCATGGTGGCGCGCGGCGATCTCGGGGTGGAATTGCCACCCGAGGAAGTGCCGTTGGCGCAAAAGCGCATCGTCCGCGCCGCCCGCGCCCGCGGCCTGCCGGTGGTGGTGGCGACGCAAATGCTGGAAAGCATGATCAGCGCGCCGGCACCGACGCGCGCCGAGGCGTCGGACGTTGCCACCGCCGTCTTTGATGGCGCCGATGCAGTGATGCTGTCGGGGGAAACCGCCGCCGGGCAATATCCTTACGAGGCCGTCAACATCATGGATCGCATCATCGCCCGCGTTGAACAGGATGAGGGTTGGCGCGCAATGATCGAAGCCTCGCGCTCCGCCCCTGAAGCCAACGCCGCCGATGCCATCGCCGCCGCCGCCCGCCAGGTTGCGCACACGATTGCGGCCCCTGCCATCTGCGCCTTCACCGCGTCCGGCAGCACCGCTTTGCGGGCAGCGCGCGAACGGCCGGAAGCGCCGATCCTTGGCCTGACACCCTCCATTGTCACCGCGCGCCGGCTTGCGGTGGTGTGGGGTGCGCATGCGGTGACCGTGGGTGATACGACGTCGATGACCGACACGGTCAACACCGCAACCCGCATCGCCAAGGCCGAGGGGTTTGCCATCAGCGGCCAGGAAATCATCGTGATCGCCGGCGTGCCGTTTGGACAACCGGGGACGACGAATGCGCTGCGGGTGGCGCGGGTTAAGTAAGGAAGGTCTTCTTTTCTTGGAAGAAAAGACGCAAAAAACTGCCTGTTTTGTTGCCGTTGGCTCGGGACCGTCGTGAGTTTGCACGCCGACGGCAACAATTATCAAAAAGTTTTTTTGGTTCTTTTTGTTCACAAAAAGAACTGCTTACCCTTTGTTTACTCAGCCAACCCCCGATTCCTCAACAACGCCGCTGTCCCCGGCGCCGCCCCCCGGAACCCGACATAAAGTTCCATCGGGTCCGCACTATCGCCCGCTTGCAACACCAGCTTCAACCGCGCCGCCGCCCCCGGCTCGAACGGATCGCCCGCGTCCTCAAACGCGGCAAACCCATCCGCATCGAGCACTTCCGCCCACAAATAAGAATAATACCCGGCCGCGTATCCAGCGCCTGCAAACAAATGCTGGAAATGCGGCGGGCGATGCCGCACCCCGATTTCGGCCGGCATGCCGATACGGGCCAAAGTCTCGCGCTCGAACGCTGCGATATCGAGGCTCGCCGGATTGGGATGCGCGTGCAAATCCATGTCGAGAATGGCGGCCGCAGTATATTCGATCGTCGCAAAGCCCTGGTTGAAATTGCGGGCGGATAACAGCCGGTCCATCAGCGCCACCGGCAGCGGTTCATTGCTGGCGTGATGGCGGGCATAGGCTTGCAGGGTTTCCGGCACCGATAGCCAATGCTCGTAAACCTGGCTTGGAAACTCCACGAAGTCGCGCCGCACGGATGTTCCGGACTGCGACGGAAACCGCACATCCGACAGCAGCCCGTGCAGCGCATGGCCAAATTCGTGGAACAAGGTTTCCGCGTCGTCAAAGCTCAGCAGGGCAGGGGACGCCTTGGCGAAGTTGTTATTGTTGACGATGATCGGGCGGATTTCGCCGTCGAGCGACTGCTGTTCGCGATACGAACTCATCCACGCGCCGGATCGTTTGCCGGCCCGCGCGAACGGATCGGACAGGAACAAGCCGATATGCCGGTCGCCTTCCGACACCGCGAAGGCACCCACATCAGGATGATAGGTCGCGATATCGGGCCGGGCTTCGAACGACAGGCCGAACAGCCGGCCGGCGGTATCGAACGCTGCCTGCTGGATGTTCTCGAAAACGAAATAAGGCTTCAGCGCCGCTTCATCGAGCGCGTATTCGCTCTGCCGCACCTGCTCGGCATAATAGCGCCAGTCCCAGGCGGCCATCGCATTCAGCCCGTCTAGGCCAGCCATTTTCAGCAGCGCCGCGCGCTCATCCTCTACCCGCACCAGGGCCGCCTGCCATACCTCGCCGGTCAACCGCCCGACGGCATCGGGCGTGCCGGCCATGGTGTCGGCCAGGCGGAAATCGGCGTAATGCGCGTAACCCAGTAACCGGGCGCGTTCGGCCCGCAACGCCAGGATTTCCGGTATCAGCACCGTGTTGTCATGCGGCCCGGGATGGGTGCCGCGGGCGATCCAGGCGTTATAGGCAATCTCGCGCAAGTCGCGCCGTGCCGAAAATGTCAGGAACGGATCGATCAGCGACCGCGACAGGGTGATCGCATAGCTATCCAATCCCCGTTCCCGCGCTGCCTCGGCCGCGCCGGCGCGGACGAAATCGGGCAGGCCGGCAAGATCAGCCTCGGCCAGCGGCAAATGCCAGTCGCGTTCGTCATGCAGCACGTTCTGGCCGAAATCGGTGTGCAACGTCGCAAGCCGTTCGGAAATCTCGGCCATACGGATTTTCGCCTGGCCTTCCAGCGCCGCCCCGCTGCGCACAAAGCCGAGATAAGTCCGTTCCAGCAGCCGGCGCGCATCCGGCGCCAATTCCAACGCCTCCCGCCGCGCGTATAAATCGGCCACCCGGGCGAACAGCGCCGGGTTCAGTGACACCTTGCTGCCATGGGCTGCAAGCTTCGGCGCATAATCGCGCTCGACCTGCTGCAAACCATCATCGCCAAGGCTCGCCACCAGATTGCCGAACACCGCGCCAACATTGGTCAGCAGGCCGCCTGACCGCTCCAGCGCCTCGATGGTGTTAGAAAAATCAGCCGGTGCCGGATTGGCGGTGATCGCCGCGATCTCGGCGAGGTTGTCGGCCATGCCGCGATCGAAAGCATCAGGGAAATGTTCGGCGCGGATGCGGTTGAACGGGGGCGCGCCGAAAGGGGTGGTCCAGGGTGCGAAGAAGGGATTGGTCATGCGCGAGAGGTGAAGAAACTAGGCCAGCAGGTCAAGAGAAAGCTCTTCTTTGTTTGAAAACAAAGAAGCAAAAAAACGTCCAACTCTGTTGCCGTTGGCGTGCCAACCCACCGAGGTCCCAGGCCAACGGCAACAATGGATGAAGTTTTTTTGTTCTTTTTGTTCGTAAAAAAACCTACTTAACCGGCTTCACCCCCATCGCCAGCGACATCTCATCGCCCCGCCCCTCATATTTGAGGCCCTTCCGGGTTGCCCAGGAATTGATGGTGAAATAGACCGGGATCACCCCCATATCCGCCACCGCAATATCCGCCGCCCGCCCAAACAACGCGTTGCGTTTGCCCTCATCCAAGGTCTGCAGCGCTTCGCCCAATGCGGCGTCGAACCCGGCATTTGACCAACGCCCGCGATTGGACGGGCCCATGCCGGTTTTCGGGTCGTAAGTCGCCATTAGTGCGGTGAGCGGCGACGCCGGATCGCCGTTCCCGACCCATCCCGACAGCATCATGCTGAACTCAAGCTTGCTGCCGCGACTGAATAATTGCGACGCCGGCATTGGCGTCACGTTTACCTTGATGCCGATCCGGGCGAGCATTTGCCCAACCGCCTGCGCCACCTGGGCATCCTGTGGGAAACGATCGTTGGATGACGCCATGGTAACGCTGAACCCGTCGGGCCAGCCGGCTTCAGCCAGCAATCGCTTGGCGCCATCGGGGTCATAGGGCGACGGCTTGAGGTTGGGGCTGGCGCCCGGATTATCCGACGGCACATATTGCCCGGCGGCATGGGCCTGGCCGCCCAGCAGCCGATCGATCAAAGCCGGCCGGTTGATCGCCAGGTTGATGGCGCGCCGTACCCGGGCATCGCGCAGAGGGTTCTTGTCCATCGGCTTGCCGGCAGCATCCGCGATCCCCGGCGAGGCATCGCGGGCGCTGTCCATCACAATATAAATAATGCGGAACGCGTCGGTTTCCCACAGCGCCAGCTTGGGGTCGGCGAGCAACCGGGCACGGTCGGATGACGGCACGCCCTCGATCATGTCGACATCGCCAGCCAGCATCGCTGCCACCCGCGCCCCATCATTGGCGATCGGACGGATGGTAAGGTTGGCCCAGGGTTCAACCCCACCCCAGTATTCCGGGTTGGCGGTCATCCGCAGCCGGTCGCCGGGCTGCCACGACACGAAGCGATAAGGCCCGGTGCCGATTGCGGCGCGGCCAGCATTGAAGTCGGCGGTACTGCGACCGTCGGCCGCGTGGCGGGCAATGATTGAGATCTGCATCAAATCCCACAACAGGCCAGGCGCCGGGCCTTTGGTGTGGATGCGGATGGTTTCCGGGTTGATGACTTCGACCGAGGCGATCTGCTTGGTGTATTGCGAGTAGGACGACGGCGAGTTCGGCACCACCGGCGCCCGCGCCAAGGTGAAAGCGACGTCGTCGGCAGTGAATGTCACCCCGTCATGGAAGCGCACGCCCTGGCGCAGATGGAATTCCCAGACGTCGTCAGCCACCACTTTCCAGCGATCCGACAGGCCAGGCATCTGCTCACCGCGCGGCCCGGCCGAAATCAGCGCGTCGAACACGTGCTTGGCGGTCGCCCCGTTCGGGACATAGACGTGGAAATGCGGATCGATCGAGCTCGGTTCGGTGCGCACCGCCATGGTAAGATCGGCCGCCAGCGCGGGTCCCGCCCCTAGCCACGCCGTGAATATCCCGCCCAGTAGAACGCTGTTCCGCGCCATCGTCGCCTCCTGAATTTCGTTGGACCGAGGCTAGCCCAATCGCTGCCCGCCGCAAATGGCCCAAACCCCGCCTTGCCCGATGGCGAGCTTCAGGGTGATATGCGCCTCCGATCAAGGACCCCTGGATGAGCACCGCACGACGCGACATCGCTGCCCTTTACCGAGAGCTCGGCCAGCGCGGCATGAATGTCGGCGCGTCGGGAAACGTCTCGGCGCGGGTCAAGGGCGGTATGATCATCACGCCGTCCGGCATTGCCGGCGACACTGTATTGCCCAACCTGCTGGTGCAAATCTCCCTCGAAGGGCGGAGCAAAAGCAAGCTGCGGCCATCCTCGGAATGGGAGATGCACGCGGCAATCTACCGTGCCGCGCCTGAGGCGAAGGTGGTCATCCACACCCATTCGCCTTATGCCACCGCCCTGGCCTGCCTTGGTCTCGCCTTGCCGGCCTTCCACTATGCGGTACTGGAATTCGGCGGGCCGGAGGTCCGCATCGCACCCTATCTGACCTTCGGCACGCCCGAGCTTGCCAACGCGGCCGCCGAGGCAATTGCCGGGCGAACCGCAGCGCTGCTCGCCAATCATGGTATGATCTGCCATGGCGCTTCGCCGCGCGCGGCCTTGCTGACCGCGTTGCGCCTCGAAGCCCTTGCACAACAATACCTGATCGCGCGCGCCGCTGGCGTGCCACGTTTGCTCACCGATGCCGAAATCGATGCCGCCCGCATTCGCTATCTGACCTATGGCCAAGTGGCCAAACGCAAGGATAATCCAAAATGACCCAGATCGACACAGTCCTGGCCCAGGCCGAAGCCGGCATGCCAGCCGCCCAGCAACGCTGGATCGACTGGCTGCGCATTCCCTCGATCGGGGCAGCCCCCGAACACGCTGCGGATTGCCGGGCGGCGGCCGAATTCGCCCGGCAGCAACTGCAAGACATGGGGTTCGACGCAAAACTGCGCGAAACCGGCGGCCATCCGGCGATTGTCGCCCACCATCCGGGGCCGGGTGGCGACGTGCCGCATTTGCTCTATTACGGGCATTACGATGTCCAGCCCGCCGATCCGCTGCATTTGTGGAATTCGCCGCCGTTCGAGCCGACCATAGTCGATGGCCCGCACGGCCAGCGTGTCTATGCCCGCGGTGCGGTCGATGACAAAGGCCAGGTTGCGATGTGGCTCGGCGCGTTTCGCGCCTGGTTCGATGCAACCGGCGGTCTGCCTTGCCGTATCACCGCGCTGATCGAAGGCGAGGAGGAAACCGGCAGCGTCAACTTCAAGCCCTTCGTGATCGCCAATCGCGACGAACTCAAGGCTGATATCTGCATTATCTCGGATACCGGCATGTGGGACATCGATACGCCTGCGATCAGTTCCAGTCTGCGTGGTATGACCTATATGGAAGTGACGTTGAAGGCTGCCAGCCGCGACCTGCATTCCGGCATGTATGGCGGCTCCGCGCTCAACCCGATCAACGCGCTGACCAAGGCGTTGGGCCAGTTGACCGATGCGCAGGGCCGCATCCAGGTGCCGGGTTTTTATGAGGGGATCGCCGATATTTCGTCCGGCAAAGCCAATCAGTGGGCGAGCCTGGGGTTCGACGAAGGTAAGTTCCTTGGCGATATCGGCCTGTCGGTTCCCGTCGGTGAAGCAGGTCGCGGTGCGCTTGAACGGCTATGGGCCCGCCCGACCGTCGATATTTGCGGCATCTGGGGTGGCTATACTGGTCCGGGCACCAAGACGGTGATTGCTGCCGAGGCATCTGCCAAAGTCTCGTTCCGATTAGTGCCGGGCCAGGACCCGGAAGCGGTGCGGCAGGGCTTCATCGCATTCATGACGGCCCGCGTGCCGGCCGATGCCAAACTCGAATTTACCACCTTTGGCACCAGTCCGGGTCTGGAGATGAACACCGACAGCCCCTTCATGCAGGCGGCCCAAGCGGCGTTGACCGATGAATACGGCCGTCCGGCGGTGATGATCGGCTGCGGCGGGTCAATCCCAGTGGTCGATACCATCACCCGCGAGTTGGGCATGGATTCCGTCCTGATGGGCTTCGGGCTGGACGACGATCAGGTGCACAGCCCGAACGAGAAGTTCGAGGTGCGCTGCTTCCAGCAGGGCCTGCGCAGCCATGCACGGTTACTCGGCAAATTGGCGAAGTAGGGTGAAGTGCGAGTGGGCATCGGCCGACTCGCGCCACTCTCATCCGTCTGCCAGCCTTTCCGTCATGAAAACACCGGTGCCGCGCGTGGCACCGGTGCGATATTCAAGCCGATAAGGCCAGTAGATCAGGCGGCGCGGCGCCGGCGGATCAGGCCGAGCCCTGCCATTCCAACGCCTATGATTGCCAGTGAAGCGGGTTCCGGTGCCGCAGTGATGATCTGGGTCGACGCACCACCGCCAATAATCACCGCCTGGCTGGACCCGTTGTTCACTGCCAGCACGCTCAGGCCATAGAAGCCCGACGGACCGGTGAATTCGTTGTGGAACAGGTCTCCTGCAATCTCGGCGTTCGTTGCCGTGAAGCCAGCTGCGGAAAGCGCCGCAGTTTGGCTGATATTGGTGGTTCCGATGCTGGCGGTTGTCAGCGCGCCAAGCGGGAACCATCCGAAGGAGCCCGAAAGCCCCTCCTGGGTAAGCGCCATCAGGTTGCCGCCGGCGTTGACGAAGGTTGCAATATCGGCTGCTCGGGCGTTGATCGCATTGAGTTCGGATTGGCTTATACCACCGACCGTGTTGGTATCAGACGAGGCCATGAATATCCCCGCAAAACTGGCAAAGTTCGCTGACGCGATTGCACCTGCCCCGGACGCCGCCGTCAGGGTGTAGCCGGGGCCGGCGTTCCAGCTATTGATGATGCTGCCGGACGTGCTGGTGTAGCCGCCCAGCATCAGAATTCCACTCCCACCATTGGTGTTGCCCGTGCCGACAAAACCAAGCATCTGGCTGCCGTACGAGACCGACACGTGACCATTATCGTCCGAATCCTGGCCAGAAATATAGATTTTACCGGCGAATGCTGGGGTTACTGCGAATGTGAGCGCAGATGCGAAAATAGCACCGGACAAAAAACCTCGAACTGACATTGTGCCCCCCTCAAATTGCCTTGCCTTTGCGCAGTCGAACAAAGTTATGCCATCGGTCGATGGATCACAGGGATTTAAGCAAATTTTGTGCCAAAAATAATAATTCAAATAAAACAATAAGTAAAGTTTTGAGCGGGATTTTCTTCGGGCCGGAGAGTAAAATTTTCCGACACATCTGCCATCCGCATCATGATGCGTACATGAAATGGGTAGATGACGCAAGAGCTTATCCACACTTATGGCGGATCAACTGCCACCCCGGGAGCGTCGGGGATAAATTGCAGATGAGTACGTCAGAACCTGCTTGAGAAATCCGGCCATGCGGCATCGCGACGTGCAGGCGCTGCCGGTGAAAATTGGATGAACGCGCATACCGGGGTGCCCGCCAGACGATGACGATTTAGATAGAACCAGGACATGGCGCCGTCCGCTGCGGGCTGGTAGCATTCCACGATGCAGCCAATCCGTTCGTCCCAACGCAATTCCAGCCACACGGCCCAACACATGAAGCTTCACCGCGCATTGCTTCTGGTCCTTACGCTGCTGTCGGCCTGTGCCGCCGGCGGGTCTACGCCAATTGCCACAGGGGGACCGTCGATAGCGGAGGTGAACGGCAGCGGCGCACTGCTGATCGCGCGCGTTGCCGCCACTGAACAGGATATGGAGGTCTCAGCCCCAGCCTATGTGCGCGCGTTGTCGTTTGATCCGGACAATACCGAGCTGCGCCAGCAGGCCTTTCTTGCGAACCTATTGGCCAATACCCCCGAAACAGCGATGCTGGCCTCGCGTTTGCCGCAAAATCCGGCGGCAATCCTGGTGCAGGCCAATGATGCCGCAAGGCGCGGGGACTGGCTGCAGGCCGAGGCCCGCTTTGCCGCACTGCCACGCCAGGGCCTGTTTGATATTCTGCGCCCGCTGTTGGTGGCCTGGACCCGGACCGGGGCCGGGCAGGCCCAGGAAGGCCTGGATATTCTCCGTCCGCTGGTCGAAAATTCCAAGTTCCGCCCGCTTTATGCATTTCACGCCCTGGCGATTGCCGAGGTTGCCGGCTTGCCTGTCGATGGCAGCAAGCTGCTGCGCCTGACCCAGACCGAGCCCGGCGGCAGCAACCTGCAGGTTGCGCGCCAGTTGGCTGGCTGGATGGTCAAAGAAGGCCGGACTGCCGATGCGGAACTTTTACTGCGGCGGATGACCGAGGGAAACGAGGAAATGCCGCTGGCGTTGCCAGCGTTGCTGGCAGCCACGGTCAAGCCCGGCGGTCGGGCGCAGATTACGCGTGCAACCGACGGTCTCGCCGAGGTTTATCTCGCCGGCGCGGGTGCGCTGCGCGGGCAGGACGCCAATGAATTCGCCAAGGTCATGCTGCATCTGGCGCTCGACATCCGCCCTGACCTCGCAGCGGCGCGCCTGCTCGGCAGCGAAATCGCGGTGCTGGCCAAGCATCCCGAACGCGGCCTGCAGTTGCTGGCGTCAGTCAGCATGGATGACCCGCTGGCGGATGTGGTTCGTTTCCGCCGCGCCTTGTTGCTCGACAGCACTGGCCAGACCGATGCCGCACTGGCGATGATGGAACAACTTTCCCGCGATCATGCCAATCGCCCTGAGCCGCTGATGCGGCTGGGTAGTATGCTGCGCACCAAGAAACGCTTCGTCGATGCGGTGGCCGTCTATGACCGCGCAGCCGGTTTGATCCCGGTGCCAGGCCGCAACAATTGGCCATTATTCTATGAACGCGGCATCGCGCTGGAACGTGCCCATGACTGGCCGCGCGCCGAGCAGGACTTCCTCCGCGCGCTTGACCTCGCGCCGGATCAGCCCTTCGTGATGAATTACCTGGCCTATTCCTGGGCTGAAATGGGCCGCAACCTGCCGCGCGCCCGGGCGATGCTGGAACGCGCCGCCAGCCAGCGTCCCACCGATGGCGCGATCATCGACAGTCTCGGCTGGGTTATTTTTCGCCAGGGTGACGTGGCCGGCGCCGTCAGCAAGCTCGAACGCGCCATTGAACTCGACGCTGCCGATCCGACGATCAATTCCCATCTCGGCGATGCCTATTGGGCGGCGGGCCGCAGACTCGAAGCCCAGTTCCAGTGGCGTCGTGCGCTGGCATTGAACCCGGAACCGGATGATGTCGGCAAGCTCGAGGCCAAATTGCGCGATGGCCTGACCATGCCTGCGTCGCGCACCCCCTGACTGCGATGATTGCGCACGAAGCAGCACCGGCCAAGGTTAACCTCTATCTCCACATCACCGGACGTCGTGCGGACGGTTATCATCTGCTCGATAGCCTCGCCGCGTTTCCACCGATTGGCGATGTGGTAACCGCCGAACCAGCGACACAACTGAGCCTGCGGATCACTGGCCCGTTTGCCGCAGGGTTACAGGCCGAGGCGGATAATCTGGTGCTGCGCGCTGCGCGGGCGCTCGCCGCCCATGCCGGGATTTCGTCCGGCGCGGCGCTGACATTGCACAAGGCTTTGCCGATTGCGTCAGGTATTGGTGGTGGCTCGGCCGATGCTGCCGCGACGTTGCGGCTGCTCTGCCGGATGTGGCGGCTTGATGTCGAACCGGCAGTATTGGCAGGGATTGGTGCAGGGCTTGGGGCCGATATTCCGGTCTGTCTGGCGCGGGTGCCGACCCGGATGGGCGGGGTTGGGGAAATTCTGACGGCCGCGCCGCTTTTGCCGTCGGCGGGACTGATCCTGGTCAATCCGGGCGTGGCGGTGTCGACCCCGGCGGTGTTCCGCGCCCGCGTCGGGGCGTATTCGTCAGACGCTGTGCTCCCGGCGGCATGGCCAGATGCGGCGAGTCTGGCTGCGGATTTGGCGCAACTCGGCAATGATCTGCAGGCGCCCGCGGTCAGCCTGTGTCCGGAAATCGCTGAAACCCTTGCAGCTTTGGTGGGACTGCCCAAGTGTCTGCATGCGCGGATGAGCGGCAGTGGGGCAACATGTTTTGCGATCTTCGCAACCGAAGCCGCCGCAATCGCTGCGGCTCAGGCGTTGCCGCAGAACCATTGGTGGCGCTGGGCAGGATCGCTGCATGGTGATGCCAATGGGCTTGCAGCGAAGCCCGCCGCCGCTTAATCAGGGGGCGCGATTGGGGCGTAGCCAAGCGGTAAGGCAGCGGATTTTGATTCCGCCATTCGGAGGTTCGATCCCTCCCGCCCCAGCCACTGATCCAACCATGGCGCAGCGCATTTCGATATTTTTCACGGCAGGTCTTCTCCACTGGTGACTGACATCACCAACGGCGGGATTGATCGAGATCGTCGAGCCGCGATTGCTGCGCCCGGGTCTGGCGGGCGGTATCTTCCTCGGCAATGATCTCGGCGGTCAGCGTCGGGGCCGCGCCGTCCTGCGCTTTCCAACCCAAAACCCGCTCGGTCGTTGCGATATCCCAGCGCATGCCGGGGTTGTTGCTCATCAAGTTCAGCACTTCGAAACCGATCTTTTCCGCTGCCACACTTCGTTCGAAGCCAGTGCACAGATCGCGGTCGGACAGCCACATCAGCTGCCCCCAGCTTCCCCACCTCATATGGGCGCCGGGCAGGTTTTCCCCGCTCTGGCAGTAGCCGATGCGGAAGCAGATCACCGACAGGCCGGCGCGATCATGGAAGGATCGGCCCAACCGTTCGCCAATCAGCTTAGAAACGCCGTAGGCGTTGACTGGCCGTGGCGAGATGTCGGTGGTCAGGGGAAAATCCTCGAAACGATGGCCGGCGACCGTCCAGTTGGAGCTGGCGAAGATCAGTCGCTTGGCGCCCTGGCGCACCGCCGCCTCATAAACATTGCGGGCCTGGGTGTTCGCCTCGGATGCGCAGGCGCAGCTTCGAATCGGCGCGGAAATCGAGCAGCAGGCCTTCGCCGCGGTGCCCTACATCCCGCTCGGCGAGTATATCTCCCCCACCGCCTATCGCCGGTCGATAACCGAGGTGACGGACGCCGATGCACCGTTTTTCTGGGGGCTCCGCAAGACCTGACGCTGCGCCGCCGCGACATCGGAGAGGTCAGGCGACCGGTGAAGGGGATCCTCCGCAAATCGGCCAGGCTCCGGCATCCTGCCCGGAGTTTCGACGTTGTCGGGCTCCAGGTTGGCATGCTATCATAGTCCGCAGACGGATAAGGTGGCCATCCCGTGACAGATTCCCACGACACCAAGCAAGAACCGCCGCTCGCCACTGGCACGCGAGCGCGAAACGATGAAGGCCATGTCGGGTGAGTGAGTCGCGCACGGTGTCATTCGGCGCCCGCCTGACCGAATTGGCCGCGGCGAGGCCCGATGCCACCGTGATCACCCTGGCTAAGCAGGACGGCACCGAGGACACGCTGACCTACGCCCAGCTCGAACGCTGGTCGAACCGCGCCGCACGCCTGTTGGCCTCACGCGGCGTCGATGGCACGACGATGCTGTGCATCGGCATCTACAACAGCCTCGAACATTACGCCGCCGCCTATGGCGCCTGGAAACTCGGCGCTTGCACCCTGCCGCTGAGCCCGCGCATGCCGGACATCGAGTTCCGCGGCATCACCGGTCTGGTCGACAGGAAGCTGGTGATCGCCGACCGCGACGACGCCGATCTGGGCAAGGCCGATATCACCGCCTTGCGCGATACCGGCCCGTTCGCCGACACCGCCCCATTCGACGACACAGCCCTGCCGGACGTCACGCCACATCCCGGCAAGGCAATCGGGTCCGGCGGCTCCACCGGGCGCTCCAAGATCATCGTTGATCCCAAGCCCTGGGCGCGGCAGGTGGGCGACGCGCTGCTAGGCACCGGCGTGGGCATGCGGCCGGGTCAGGTCCAATTGGTCGCCGGCCCGCTGTACCACAATTCGCCCTTCTCCTGGTCGCATTACGGCATCTTCGACGGGCACCACATCGTCGTGATGGAACGCTTCGATGCGGCACGCGCCATGGATCTGATCGAGCGCCACGGGGTCCAGTTCGGCTTCCTGGCCCCCACTATGATGATGCGTATCGTTCGCCTGCCCGCCATCGAGACGCGCGACTTCTCCAGCATCGAGTCCATCTTCGTGACAGCCGCCCCATGCCCGCCCTGGCTCAAGCGCACTTGGATCGCGCTCACGGCACCGGAGAAAGTGGTCGAGGCATTCGGCTCCAGCGAGGCCGCCGGCGCCTGCATCATCCGCGGCGACGAGTGGCTGCGCCACCCCGGCAGCGTCGGCCGACCGGCCGGCGCGGAACTGAAAATCCTTGACGAGGCCTTCAACGAAGTCCCGACCGGCGACGTGGGCGAGATCTTCTTCCGCCCCGCCACCCACCCGGCGCCCACTTACTACTACATTGGTTCGCCACCGACGAAGACCACGCCGGACGGCTTCATCAGCGTCGGCGACCTCGGCCACGTCGATGCCGATGGCTACCTTTTTCTGTCCGACCGGCGCGTCGATCTGATCATCCGCGGCGGTGCCAACATCTATCCGGCCGAGGTCGAGGCGGCGCTCACCGAGCACCCCGACGTCGCCGACGCCGCGGTGGTCGGCATCCCGCACGAAGACCTCGGCAAGTCGGTGCACGCCATCGTTGAACCACGGCCAGGCTGCACGGTAGACGAACCGGCATTGCGCCACTGGATGCGCGACCGCCTGACCGCCTACAAACTGCCCGAAACCTTCGAGTTCATGCCGGCTCTGCCGCGCGATCAGTCGGGAAAAATCCGTCGCTCGCAACTGGCCCGCGAACGCGAAACCATGAAGGCGGCATCATGACCGACGCGCTCTACATCACCGGCGTGGCCGAAACCGCGTTGGGCGAGGTCGCTGGTGAGAACGAGCTGTCGATGGTCGCCAAGGCAACCCGCGAAGCCCTCGCCGAGGCCGGCCTGAAGCGCCGCGACATCGATGGCCTGTTCGTCAACTACATGGGCGAGGAAGGCAGCGTGCAGGTCGCCGAATACCTCGGCATCCAACCGCGCTTCTCCGATTCCTCCGACCTCGGCGGCGCCGCCTTCGAGGCCCAGGTCCATCATGCCATGGCCGCCATCCGCGCCGGCTTTTGCGAGGTCGCCCTGATCGCCTATGCCTCGCGCCAGCGCAGCCGCCGTGCCCGCTCGCTGTCCGGCTCCCCCCCGGTGATGGGCGTGCCGATTATGCACCAGCTCGAAGTGCCGTACGGCCTGCCCAGCCCGATCGGCCGCTACGCCATGATCGCCGCCCGCCACATGCACCAGTTCGGCACCACCCGCGCCCACCTCGCTGAAATCGCCGTCGCCGCCCGCCTCTGGGCGCAGAAGAACCCCAAGGCCTGGAGCCGCGACCCCCTCAGCATCGACGACGTCCTCAACGCCCGCCCGATCGCCGAGCCGCTGCATCGCAACGACATCTGCCTGGTCACTGACGGCGGCGGCGCCGTCATCGTCACCACGGCGGGCCGCGCCCGCGACGCAGCGAAACGCCCGATCCGCATCCTCGGCGCCGCCGAAAGCCACACCCATTGGCACATCAGCCAGATGCCGGACCTGACAGTCTCCGCCGGCGCAAAATCCGGCCCCGAAGCCTTCGCCATGGCCGGCATCACGGCCGCGGACGTGGACATCTTTCAGCCCTATGACAGCTTCACCATCACCGTGCTCCTGGCCCTGGAAGACCTCGGCTTCTGCAAGAAGGGCGAAGGCGGCCCCTTCGTCGCCGAGGGCCATCTCCGCCCCGGCGGCAAGCTGCCCTCCATGACCTCCGGCGGCGGCCTCTCCTACAATCACCCTGGCGCCCTCGGCCTGTTGCTGCTGATCGAGGCGGTCCGGCAACTGCGTGGCGAGGCTGGCGACCGCCAGGTGGCGAACGCAAAAATCGGCGTCGCCCACGGCGTCGGCGGCCTGCTATCCACCGCCGGCACCGTCGTCCTGGCACGCGAATAGGGAGGCACGGCCATGAGCGACCGTATGCAGATCGACGACCCCGTCCTCTGGCCGTACTGGGAAGGCGCCCAGCGCCACGCCCTCCTGGTCCAGCGCTGCCGGGCCTGCGGTCACCACCAGCACTACCCCCGCCCCTTCTGCTTGTCCTGCGACCACGACGCACTGGACTGGGTAGAGGTATCCGGGCGCGGGATGGTCCATTCCCTGACCACCGTCCACATCCAGCTTCTTCCGGAGCTCAAGCCCCCCTACCAGGTCGCGCTCATTGACCTCGACGAAGGCCCCCGCCTGGTGGCCGGCATTGAAGGCGCCGCGTGCGCCATCGGCGACCAGGTCTCGGTCGTCTGGCGCGACCGCGAGGGTTTGCCACCCCTGCCCAACTTCACCAAGGTGGCGCGATGACCGATTTCTTCCCCGTCGTCGGCATTGTCGGCGCCGGCATCATGGGTACCCAGATCGCCCAGGTGATCGCCACCGCCGGCTGCGAAGTCCGGCTCTACGATGCTGACGCAGCGCAACTGCCGGCCGCGATGGACAGCATCGAGAACGGCCGCTTCGGCCTGCGCCGTGCCGTCGGTCGCGGCAAGCTCACACCCGAGCAGTTGCACGCCACCCTGGCCCGGATCCGCCCCGTGACCACGTTGGCCGAAGCGGTTTGCAACGCCGGTCTCACCGTCGAAGCCGTCCCCGAAGACCTCGACCTCAAGTGCCGCGTCTTTCGCCAGATGGACGAACTCGCCCCGCCCCGCGCCATCCTCACCTCCAACTCGGCCGGCCTGCCCATCACCGCCCTGGCCTACGCCACGGGGCGCCCCGGCCAGGTTGTGGGCTGGCACTGGGCCCAGCCCTGCGCCGTCATGCGTATGGCCGAGATCGTCCGTGCCCCCAGCACCACGGATGAAACCGTCACCATCGTCAGCGACCTCGCCCGAAGCTGCGGCAAGAACCCGGTGGTGGTGAAAGACCAGCCGGAACACTGGGGCTACGTCGCCAACCGCATCAACGCCGCGGTGCGCCGCGAGGCCCGCCGCGTGGTCGACGAAGGCATCTGCACCGAGGCAGAGGTTGATACCCTGATGAAGGATTGCTTCCGTTGGCCGATGGGCCCATTCGAACTGTGGGGCGGCCGCACGCTCAAATAGCCCTGGCAAATAGCCCCGACCACCTGCCAGGCCGCGTCGAACGTCCCCGATCCGCAAATGCGCGGTTCCCAAGCGACCGTTTTCTGTTCTACGCTTATTGTGAAGCCGCGCAGGCGGCGCATCAGGGAGCAAAAGATATGATCTCCGGCATCCGCAAATGGCGGGCACTGGCCCTGGCCGCAGCGGGGTTGCTGTTCGCCCTGCCAGCCCTGGCGCAGACCGCCAGTCCCCAGGCCAAGAAGAGCGGCACACTGATCCACGCCCACGTTTCTGGCATCGACCATTTCGACCCGGCCGCCATACAAAGATCGAGGTTATAGCGCTGGATATCGGCCCACCCGGTATCCGGCGCCGGCCGACCGGCAAGGTGGATGACCGCGTCCACCCCGGCGAACTGTTCTACCTAAGCGTCATTCCACAGCGATAGATCGGCTTCCAGGATGGCCGGATCGCCGGCGCTCGTGACATCAAGCAAGCGCAAATTCCAGTCCAGTGCGGTAAAATGGGCACGAAGTTTGGTGCCGATATTGCCGCCGGCACCGGTTATCAGAATTGTCTTGGTCATGGCTGAAACGACCCGTTGATGAAGGAACCATCACGCACCTCAAGCCCCGGGGCCGGGCGTGGTGGTGGCCACCCGGACGGTGCTGCCTCTGGTCCCGTGTGCTGCGTCGCCCGTGCCTGATGTCTCAATGACCTGACGAACATGGCAACCCATCGCTCATAGCGCGCCCGGGAAATGACAGGCGACCAACTGCCCCGTTACGCCAGGCTGCAGCATCGGCTCCTCCACCGTGCAACGTGGCTGCGCGACCGGGCATCGAGTGCGGAAGCGGCATCCGCTCGGCGGGTTTACCGCACTGGGGGGCTCACCCTTCATCGGGACATGCCGTCTGGTTCGTTCGACCCGTGGATCGGGCACTGGGGCTGCCGATATCAGGGTGCGGGTATAGGGGTGCAGCGGCCGGGTGAAGAGGTCGGCGGCGCGGGCAATCTCCATCACCTTGCCGAGATAAAGAACAATGATGCGGTCGCAGACATGGCGCACAACGGCAAGGTCATGGGCAATGAACAGATACGTCAGCCCGAGCTTTTCCTGCAAATCCACCATCAGATTGATGATCTGCGCCTGGATGTTGACATCGAGCGCTGAGATCGGCTCGTCCGCCACCACCAGATCCGGCCCGACTGCCAAGGCGCGGGCAATGGAAATGCGCTGGCGCTGGCCGCCGGAGAACTCGTGTGGGAAGCGCCTGGCCGACGCTGCTGGCAGGCCGACCAGATCGAGCAATTCACCGACCCGGCCCACCGCCGCCGTTTTGCTGTCGACAATGCCGTGCAACAGCAACGGTCCGGCCAGGATTTCGCCCACCGACATGCGGGGGTTGAGCGACGCATAGGGGTCCTGGAAGATCATCTGCATGCGTCGCCGCAGCGGGCGGATCTCGGATTGGCTGGCTTGGGTGATATCGGCGCCGTCGAAAAGGATTTTGCCGGCGGTTGGCGCATGCAACCTTGTCACCAGCCGGGCGAGGGTGGATTTGCCGCAGCCGGACTCGCCGACCAGCCCGACCGTCTCGCCGCGATGCACAGTCAGGCTCACCCCATCGACCGCCCGCAGCACCCGGGCTGGCGCGAAATAGCCGTCCTTGGGCAGCACGAAATGCTTGTGCAGGTCGGTAACTTCGAGCAACGGCTGGCGGATTTCGGTAATTGTCGGGATCGGGGCAGGGCGGGCGCGTTCGGGTGGGCGCAGCGTGCCGCCTTGCTGGGTTACCCAGCAGCGCGATGCGCGGCTATCGTCGATCGGCAGCAGCGCAGGGTGCTCGGCGCATTTGGCGATGGCGAACGGGCAACGGGCGCGAAACCGGCAGCCATCCGGCCAGGCGCGCGGATCGGGTGGCTGGCCGTCGATCGTGGTGAGCCGGCGATCGGTCGCGGTTGCGTCGATGCGCGGGGCCGCGTGCAGCAGCGCCCAGGTATAGGGATGGCGCGGATCGCTCAGCAATTCCTCAGGCGGGCCTTCTTCCACCACTTCGCCAGCATACATCACCAGGATGCGCTGGCAGACATTGGCGATCACCCCGAGGTCATGGCTGATCAGGATCACCGCAGTACCGAAATCGCGGTTCAGTTCGCGCAATAACTCCAGGATTTGCGCCTGGATGGTCACGTCGAGCGCGGTCGTCGGCTCATCGGCGATCAGCAACGCGGGCTCGTTAGAAAACCCCATCGACAGCATCACCCGCTGTCGCATCCCGCCGGAGAACTGGTGCGGATAGCTATCAACCGCGCGCTCCGGAGTTCCGACCCCCATGCGGCGCAGCAGATCAATGGCCCGGACCCGTGCGGCTTGCGGGGTGAAACGGCCATGCGCGGTCATCGCCTCGACAAGCTGTTTGGCAATCCGTAGCACCGGATTGAGCGAGGTCATCGGGTCCTGGAAGACCATGGCGATTTCGCGGCCGCGCACGCTACGGATGGCGGCCTCGTCAAGGCTCGCAAGATCGCGTCCCTGGAACAGGATGGAGCCGCCCACAATCCGGGCAGGTTCATCCAGCAGGCGCATGATCGACTTGGCGCAGACGCTTTTGCCGGAGCCGGACTCACCGACAATGCCAAGGGTTTCGCCGGCGCGCAGGTCGAAGCTCACCCCGTCAACCGCGCGAACGGGGCCCGCATCGGTGAGGAACCAGGTGCGCAGGTCGCGCACCTGCAGCAGAATGTCAGCGGCTGCGGGCATGCGGGTCGAGCCAGTCGCGGATGCCGTCACCGACAAAATTAAACCCCATCACCACGGATAGAATGGCAATGCCTGGAAAGGTCGCCACCCACCATTGCTGCACCAGTTCGCGGCCCTCGGCCACCATCGCCCCCCATTCGGCAGTCGGCGGCACGACACCAAGGCCGAGAAACGACAGCCCGGCAAAGACCAGGATGGCATGGCCGAGATCGAGCGTGACCAGCACGATCAGCGGGCCGACGGCATTGGGGATGATCTGTCGGCCCAGGATATGCACCGGGCCGAACCCGACCGACTGGGCGGCCTCGACATATTCGAGGGAGCGCTGGGTGATCACCAGACTGCGCGCGAGGCGTGCGAATTTCGGCCACCACACCACCAGCATGGCAATCACAGTGTTGACCGTGCCGATCCCCAACGCCGCCGCAATCGCCATCGCCAGCACAATCGGCGGGAAGCAGAATACCAGGTCGGTGACCCGCATCAGCGCTTCTTCGGCCCAGCCACGCGCGTAGGCCGCCACCGCGCCGAGCAGCGTGCCGAACAACCCGCCCAGCAGCACCACCACCAGGCCGACGGCGAGCGATACCCGGGCGCCATAGATAATCCGGGTGAAGACATCCCGCCCAAGCGCATCGGTCCCCAGCCAATGGAGCGACGACGGCGGCTTCAACCGGTTCACCACATTGACCAGATAAGGATCATGCGGGGTGACCAGCGGCGCGAAAATGGCGGCCAGCACCCAGGCTATCACGATCGCCGCCCCTGCCGCGGCAAGCCCGTAGCGACGCCACCAGCGTCGGGCTGGCGATGCCATACGGGGCATTTCGATGGCGGACGACAGGCTCATTTCTTGAGCACGCGCGGATCGAGCATCGCGTAGGACAGATCGACGAGGAAGTTCACCAACACGAATACGGCCGCCACGATGGCGGTGATCGCCATGATCGCGGGAAAATCCACCGACACCGCGCTGCGAAACGTGTAGCGCCCCAGGCCTGGCCACGAAAATACGGTTTCCGTCATCACCGCCCCGGTCAGCAGATTGGCATAGGCAAGCCCGCCCAAGGTCACCACCGGCAGCATCGCATTGGGCAGCGCGTGGCCGGTGATCACCACCCGCGCAAGCAGGCCCTTGGCGCGCGCCACTCGGACATAATCCTGGCTCAGCGCTTCGAGCATCGCGGCCCGCGTGGTGCGGGTGATCAGCCCGATCGTGGCGCTGGCGAGCACAATGCTTGGCAGCACCAGATGGGCGGCGGCATCGTGGAAGGTTTCCCAATCGCCTGTGATGATCGTGTCGATCAGCAGCATTCCGGTAATCCGGTCGGGCGCGAAGGCAATCGGGTCAAGCCGGCCCGTGCCCGGCGCCCAGCCCAGATAGCCATAGAAAATCGCCAGCATGATGAAGGCGAGCCAGAATGTCGGCGCCGACACCCCGATCAGGGCGACCGCCCGCGCGAGGTGATCCACCCAGCTATCGCGCCGCACCGCCGCGATAATGCCGAGCGGCAGGCCGATCAGCAGCGACAGCAGGAAGGCGATGGTCGCAAGCTCGATCGTCGCCGGCGCATAGTCGATGATATCGGCCATCACCGCACGGCGCGACGAAATCGAGCGGCCAAAATCGCCATGCGCCAGCCGCTGCAGAAAGCGCCAATATTGCTCCCACAGTGGCTTGTCGAGGCCGTAAAGCGCCCGGAACGCGCTGACCGCCGCCGGATCGGACGCTTGTTCGTCGCCCAGCGCCGCCAAGGCCGGATCTCCGGGGATGGTGTTCGCGATCAGGAACACCACCAATGTTGCCAGCAGGACAAGCACGATGGACGTCGCCAGCCGGGAGAAAACGTAGCGGATCATCCCGCGCGTGCGATTGTCACGGGCGCGCCTTTTCGAGTTCGACCTGATAGCCGGCAGCGGTCAGCGGGAAGGTCTTGGCGGTATCGCGCACCACGGTCTGGTAGATCGGCTGGAACAGGATTATCAGGTGCGAAACCTCAACCATCCGGCGTTGATACTCGATCCACATCGCTTCCTGTTTAACGAGGTCCTGCTCGAGCGTCGCGTCCTTCACCAGCTTGACAATATCGGCCGGCGGCGTCCAGCGCAGCCGTCCTGCGACGCGTTCGGTGGTCGAGGTTGCCCACGAGAATTGCCGCACCCCGGCCGGGTTCCAGAACGTTAGCACGGCGGTGGATTTGGCGGTGGTGTACTGGGTGCGCAAATTCACCTGATCCATCGGGTTCAGCTTCATGCGAATGCCAACCCTGGCGAGATCGGCTTGCAGCTTCTGGGCCAGAACCGAATAGGACAGCCCGCTGACCGCAGCGTTGCCATAGCTCACCTCGAACTCGAACCCGTCCGGGAAGCCGGCCTTCTGCAGCAGCATGCGGGCGCGGTCGAGATTTTGCTGCGGCCCGATATCGCGGGTGGTTTTCTCGGTCGAGCCGAGCAACCCGATCGGAAGGAAATGGGCGCAGCGTGTGGCGACGCCGCCGAGCAGATTGTCGCGGATGCCGTCATAATCAATCGCCGCCGCGATGGCCTGGCGGGCTTCCTGGACCGCCAGCGCCTTGTTGAGTTCACCCGAGGTGGTGAGCCCGAGATAGACGAAATCGAGGCTCGCCAGTCCTTCGACGCGCAGACCCGCCTGGCCTTTGAGGGTCTGGATCTGTTCGGGAATCAGGTTGAAGGCGGCATCAATGTCCCCGCGTTGAACGGCGAGCAACTGGGCCGCGCTTTCGCTCATATGGCGGATCAGGATGCGTTCGAAGCCGGGCGTGCCGCCATAATAATGCGGGTTGCGCACCAGTTGGATCTGCTGGTTGCGCTGCCAGCCCGTCAACCGATAGGCACCGGCGCCCGCGGAGTTGTCGTTCAGCCACGCGGTTGCCTTGTCGGTCGTGTTGGCGTCAACCGCCGACGTCCCTCCCTGGGCTTCGACAATTTTGCGCTCCAGAATTCCGTTGGTGGTGGATGCCAAAGCCCCCAGCACCGGCTCACCAGGTTCGATCATGAAGATGTCAACCGTACGGGGATCAACAACGGCGACACGGTCGATGTTGGCGTTATAGAGCGCCGGCTGATCCTTGAGGTGCTTGACCCGATCGAGGGTCCATTTCACGTCATCGGCGGTCACCAGATTGCCGCTGGCGAATTTGGCCTCGCGCAGTTTGATCCGTAACGCCTTGCCATCTGCGGTGCGTGACCAGGATTCCGCCAGGGCCGGAATGGCATCGTAGTAATTGCCGACCGCGAAGGTCACCAGCGACGCATAGGCGGCATTCAACGTCATCGGCGGGGTGTACTGCGCCATCCGGCCCGGATCGAGGCTGATTGTGTCGCTGATATCGACGCCGAGCACCAAAGTGTTGCGACGGGCCTGGGCATGCACACGCTCCGGGAGACCCGCAGCCAAGGCGGCACCGCCGGCGCCAAGGAGAAGGGCGAGTTCACGGCGACTGATCCATCCGTTCGACATAATTTCTCTCCCGCAAGTGGGCTCTGCTTGGCCCGTTTGGAGGCAGCCTGACACAGCAAGCAGGTCAGGAGAAGCCCTGTTTTTCTCAATACCAAGGGGAACCTTTGCCCGATGCAATGGACAGGTCCAACGACCCAGCGTATTAATCAAAGAAATAACATCGATTGCCGGGAAGAATTGTCCAAGCGATGGAAAAACAGACGAAGAATAGCGCATTGCACGGCGGGATAGACTGCGACGTTCATCCCGCGCTGCCCAGCATGGCGGCGCTACTGCCCTATCTTGATCCTTATTGGCAGGAACAGGTTACCGTGCGCGGGATTGACGGGCTCGATCTGTCCAGTTTCCCGACCCAGATGGACGCGCATGGCCGGCCCGATTGGCGGCAGGCAGGGCAAAAGCCGGGCAGTTCGCTCGATCTGTTGCGCCGCGACGCGCTTGACGGGTTCGGCTCGCAACTCGCAATCTGCAATCCGCTTTATGGTGTGCTGGCGATTTATAACGAGCATTTCGCCGCCGCCGTCGCGCGGGCGATGAACGACTGGATCGTGGCGGAATGGCTCGACCGCGAACCGCGGCTGCGCGCCTCCATCACCGTTGCCGCACAGAACGCCGAATATGCGGTTGACGAGATCGAACGCCGCGCCGGCGATAAGCGTTTCGTGCAGGTGATGCTGCTGTCCCAGGACGATGTCCCGCTCGGCAACCGACGCTACTGGCCGATTTACGCAGCCGCCGAGCGCCATGGCCTGACCATCGGCGTCCATGCCGGCAGCACCTACCGCCATGCCATCACATCGAATGGCTGGCCGTCCTACTACCTCGAAGACTACGCCGCCCACGCCCAGGGCTTTCAGTCCAACCTGCTGAGCCTGGTGCATGAAGGCGTGTTCGCGAAGTTCCCCGGCCTGAAGGTCGTGTTCATCGAAAGTGGCTTCACCTGGCTGCCGACTTTCATGTGGCGGGCCAACAAGACTTGGCGTGGGGTGCGCGCCGAAGTGCCGTGGGTGGACCGTCCGCCCAGCGACATCATCCGCGACCATGTCCGCTTCACTCTGCAACCGACCGATGCGCCGCCAACTGGCGCCGACATGGAACGGGTGCTGGAGCAGATCGGTAGCGATGACATGCTGTTGTTTTCCACCGACTACCCACATTGGCAGTTTGACGGTGATAATGTCTGGCCGGCGGGGTTTTCTGACGCGCTCAAACAGCGCGTGCTGGTCGATAATCCGCGCAACGCGTATCCAAGGTTGAAGGAGGCTCTGCAATGACCCCTGAAGACGGTAGAACAATGGTTGCCGAGGCGTCAGCAAACGCATCGCGCAGCAAGCTGAAGCTGATCGATTGCGACGTGCACCACGCGCTGCGTTCGTCGAAGGACCTGTATCCCTACATGGCGACGCGCTGGCACGATCATATCGCCCAGTTCGGTCGCCGCCGCCCGGTGCCGTTCCTATCTTCGTCGCCCTATCCGAAAACCGCGCCCGCCTTATCGCGGACCGATTCCTGGCCGCCCAATGGCGGCCCCCCCGGGTCCGACCTCGGGTTTCTTCAGGAACAACTGCTCGACCGCTACAATATCGAATACGGCATGCTGCATTTGCTGATGAGCGGCATGGATGAACGCAACCAGGATTTGGGCAACGCCCTGTGCTGCGCCATCAATGACTGGCAGTACGAGCATTGGACGCAAAAGGACAAGCGGCTCAAAGCGGCAATCGTGGTGCCGGGCGAAGATGCCGTCGCCGCGGTAAAGGAAATCGAGCGCTGGGCCGGCAACCCTGATTTCTGCCAGATCAGTATGGTCACCCATAGCATCGAGCCGCTCGGGCGCCGTCGCTACTGGCCGATCTACGAAGCGGCGCAGGCGCATAGCCTGCCGATTGGGCTGCATAGCTCGGGCACGAATGGCCATGCGGTCACCAGCGCCGGCTGGTGCAGCTACTATGTCGAGGAACAGCACAACGTCGCGCTGTCGCAGCAGAACCTCGCCATTTCGCTGGTCTGCGAGGGCGTGTTCGAACGCTTCCCAGCGCTCAAGGCGGTGGTCATCGAGGCTGGTTTTGTCTGGGTGCCATCGGTGTGCTGGCGCCTGGATCAGCATTGGGCGCGGATGCGCGGCGAGGTGCCGCATCTGACCAAAAAGCCGTCCGAGTATTTCCGCAGCAATCTCTGGTATTCGAGCCAACCGGCGGACGAGCCAGAAAATCCGCAACATCTCCGCCAGATCATCGATTGGCTCGGCTGGGACCGGCTGATGTTCGCCACCGACTATCCGCATTGGGACATGGACAATCCGGAACACGCCTTCAAGTTCCGCATGACCGAGGCTGAACAAGTCCAGGTTTTCGCCGAAAACGCCCGCTCTGTTTATAAATTGGCCTGAGCGATGGCACGTCATATCATTGCTGCCGCCGGGGAAATCCCCCCCGGCGGCCGTAAGCTGGTGACCGTCAGGGGCCGGGAGATCGGTGTATTCAACCGTGACGGCGAATATTTCGCCCTGCTCAATCGCTGTCCGCACCAGGGCGCGGAATTGTGTAAGGGCACGCTGATTGGCCTTGCGACATCAACCGGCCCTGGCAATTTCGAACTGACCCGACATGGCGAGATGCTGAAATGCCCCTGGCATGGCTGGGAATACGACATCCGCACCGGCCAATCGTGGTGCGATCCTAACGATACCAAGGTGCGGGCATATCCGGTGACGGTTGAACATGGCGAGACCCTGGTCAAAGGCCCATATGTCGCCGAAACATTCCAAGTTGAGATCGAGCAGGATTATGTCGTGATCGACGTCTGATCGCTTGGAATTCCCGATGCGGTCCGCTAGGGTACTGCAGCATCGCGACGTAACCGGCACGAAAAGCTGGAGCGCATGCCAAGGGGAGGCAAATATGCGGACCGGGTTCATACTCTATTCCATGCTCGGCTTGACGCTCGCGAGCGTTGGCCTGTTGGCGCCTTCAGCGGCCAGTGCCGCGTCCTGCGCCGCACCGCGCCAGATGGACGGCTTCAAGACTTGCGCTGACGTCGCCAAAGCGGAACTTGAAGGCGCTGTCACCTTCTACACCACCGACCCCGAGGCTGGTTCGGCGCAGGTGATGGACGATTTCAACAAGATGTTCCCCAAGATCAAGCCGAGTTTCATCCGCCTCCAGGCTGGCAATCTCTACGCCAAGCTTGCCGCTGAGCGGCAGGCCAAGTCCTACATGGTCGATGTGATGGCGATCTCGGAAATGACCTTCGCCACCGATCTGCAGCGCAAGGGCGGCTATCTTCAGTACGACTCCCCCGAACTGCCGGCCTATCGCGCCGATTTCAAAAGCAAGCCGGAAGGCTTCTGGGCCTGGGGCTCGCTCATCGTTGCTGGCATTGCCTATAACCCGGCGCTGATCCCCGCCGCCGAGGTGCCGACTAACTGGACCGATATGGCTTTGCCGCGTTGGGATGGGGTGATGAACCTCAAGCTATCAACATCAGGCTTGCAACATGGCACCTGGTATCGGCTGCGTCAGCTCTACGGCAATGATTACTGGCCCAAGGTCGCCGACAACAAGCCGCGCGCCTTCGATAGCTACGTCCAGCAATTCGACCGGATGGTGAACGGCCAGGATAAGGTCGTGCACACTGCGCAATATTCTGGCTACCTGCAATTTAAGGCCAAGGGCGCCAAGCTGGGCTTTGTGTTCCCCAAGGATGGGCTGTTCGTGGGCCAGCAGATCTACGGGGTGATCGCCGATGCGCCACACCCGGAAGCTGCCAAGCTGTTCTACGATTGGGCGATGGGCAAGCCGGGGCAGATCTCGATCCAGAACGCGCATTTCCTGTCATCGCCGCGCACCGACACACCGCCCCCTCCTGGCGGCGTCGCCACTGCCGACATGAAGCTGTTGTTTATCGAGGACTGGGACGACTACCTGAAATCCCGCCCGGCCTTCGTCAAGGATTGGGACCGTATGGTCGGGATGCGCTGATCCGGTTGGCGACTAAATGACCCGAACTGACCAACCCGGCCGCCCGGACCGGCGGCTGGGGCGCTACATGGTTGTCCCCGCGGTGATGCTCACCGTCGGGCTGATGGTGGCGTATCCGGTGTTCTTCCTGATCACTGAAGCGCTGAATGTTGGCGAACCCGGGGTGTTCCCGCCCGATGCGCTCGGGCTTGGCAATTTCATCGACATGATCGATGACGCGAAAGTGTTGTGGAACACCGCCTTCGTCGCCGGCATTTCAACCTTGATGGCAGTCGGCATCGGGCTGGTGCTGGCGTGGATCCTGACCCGGACGGCGATCCCGTGGCGCGGCCAGCTGGAACGGCTGATGGAGTTGCCGTATTATATGACGCCTTTGGTCGGCGCGCTGGCCTGGGGTGTGCTGGCCAGCCCGAAGACCGGCTTCATCAACCAGGCTTGGCGTTTCACTGGTGGTGCCGGCGATCTGGTGGATATTTACTCCCCCTGGGGCATCGCCTGGGTGATGGCGCTGTTCGAGGGCACGGTGGCCTTCGTGATGATCTCGGCGGCGATGAAGTCGATGGACCCCTCGCTCGAAGAAAGTGCGCGGGTGATGGGCGCCGGCAAGTTGCGCACCGCGCTCACCATCACTTTTCCGATGATCCTGCCGGGTATTCTAAGTGCAACGATTTTTGTCTTTGCCGAAATGCTGAGCGCGTTTGCCGCCGCTTTCGTGCTCGGCATTCCAGGCCGTTTCGTCGTGGTGACTACGGCCATCTGGCAGGCGACATCCGCCTACCCCCCCGAATATGGCCGGGCGGCGGCGATGGGGCTGTGTTTATTCGTAGTGCTGGCGGTGGCGATTGGGTTGGCGCGGTTGATTTTGCGCAAAGGCAGCCATGCCACCATCACCGGCAAGGCGTTCCGCCCGCGCCCGATGCGGCTCGGCCGGCGCGGCTGGTATCTGGCGGCTGTGTGCTGGATTTACTTGTTCCTCGCGGTGATCTTGCCACTGGGTGCGCTGCTGCTGACCTCCTTCCAGCGTTTCGCCACGGTGATATTTGCCGACATGCAGTTCACTTTGCAGAATTACGTCGTGGCGTTCCGGGTCGGTGCGATCGGCTCGGCGCTGACCAATAGTCTGATGCTCGGGGTCATCGTTGCCACGATCGGGTCGTTGCTGGTGGGCGTGCTGGTGTGGATTATCTACCGGTCGCGGGCGCCAGGCCGGGCCCTGGTCGAGTACGTGGTGATGTTCCCGCAAGCTGTGCCACGGCTGGTGTTCGGCCTCGGGTTGCTCTGGGCCTGGCTGGTGATCCCGATCCCGATCTACGGCACGCTATGGCTGCTCGGCATCGCCTATCTCACCGTACTATTGCCGCTTGGCTTGCGCACCTTGGCTGGGGTGGTGGTGCAAATCGACCGCAGCCTTGAAGAATGTGCCAGGGTCTGCGGCGCATCCTGGCTGTATCAGATGCGTACCGTGACCTTGCCGCTGCTGCGGCCCGGCATTGTCGCGGCCTGGCTGCTGATCTTCATTTCGTCGGTGCGCGAACTTGGCGCCTCGATCTTCCTGATGAGCGCGACTTCCAAGGTGATTGCCCCAGCAATCGTCAATTCCTGGCTCACATCGAGCACTGAACTCTCAGCTGCGATGGCCCTGCTGCAGACCGTGTGCGTGTTTGTCGCCGTGGTCTTCCTGTTCCGTATCACCCGCCGTTTTTCCGGAGACCCAGCTTGACCGATAGCGACCAGCGGATCGAAATCGAAGACCTCGTGGTCAATTATGGTGATGTGCGGGCGGTTGACCGGGTGAGCCTGTCGGTCAAGCGCGGCGAACTGGTGACCCTGCTCGGGCCATCGGGCTGCGGCAAGACCACCACCTTGCGCGCCGTCGCCGGCCTCGAAGATCCGTCCGGTGGGGTCATCCGGGTCAACGGGCGGACGGTTTATTCGTCTGCCAAGCGGCGCAACATGCCAGCCGAAAAGCGCGGCGTGTCGATGGTGTTCCAGTCCTACGCGATCTGGCCGCATATGACGGTGTTCGACAACGTCGCCTACGGTTTGAAAGTGCGCAATGTCGGCAAAGCCGAGATCGCCGAGAACGTCCATCGCGTGCTCGATCTGGTGCAGATGCGGCAATACGCCGATCGCCCATCATCGAAACTATCCGGCGGCCAGCAGCAGCGGGTCGCGGTGGCGCGTGCCATTGCGTTCTCGCCCGAGGTGCTGCTGTTCGACGAACCGCTCTCCAATCTCGATGCCAAATTGCGGGTGACGATGCGGGTCGAACTGCGCGAATTGCAGAAGCGCCTGGGGATCACCGCGCTCTACGTCACCCATGACCAGGAGGAGGCACTGGCGATCTCGGACCGGGTGATCGTGATGAACGGCGGCCGGATCGAGCAGATCGACACGCCGGAGGAAATCTACCGCCACCCCGGCAGCCTGTTCGTCGCCGAGTTCGTCGGCAATGCCAATGTGATCGAAGGCCAGGCCGAAACCGCCCCCGGCCCCGATGGATCGCTGGGCTTTCGGACCGCAAGCGGGCAGATGCTGCGCGTTGCGGCAGGCCGGAATGCCAGCGGCCAGGCGGTGGCATTGCAGGCGGCGTATATTGACCTGTTCCCGTCGGGCCGGACCGATGTGCCCAACGCAATCGCCGGGACAATCCATCGCCGGATGTTCCATGGTGATTTCATCCAATACGTGGTGGACTGGCCGTGCGGGCAATTGCTGGTGCGCCGGCCACCCAATGATCTGTTCGCTGAGGGCAGTGCGGTGGTGGTGTCATTCGCGCCGGAATATTGCGTGCTACTGTAGCGTGCTACTGTAGCGTGCTACTGTAGCGTGCTATTCTGGCCGCGGATTTAGGCCGGCGTCAGCCGACCATTGAGAGGACATAATGATGCAACCGTTGAAACGGATCCTGCATGGCGTGGCCGTTGCCACATTGTTGCTTGCCCCCGGTTCGCTATCCGCCGCCGGTGCCGATGCGGCGCTGATTGCTGCTGCCACCAAGGAAGGCGCGCTGGTCTGGTACAGCACCCTGATCGTCAATCAGATAACCCGTCCGTTGGCGTTGGCCTTCGAGAAGAAATACCCTGGCATCAAGGTGCAATATTCCCGTGCCACCAGCAGCGACGTGGCGTTGAAAATCACCAACGAAGCGCGGGCCGGGCGCATTCAGGCTGATGTCTTCGATGGCACCAACACCATCGACCCGCTGCAGGATGCCGGGCTGGTTGAGCCCTATCTCGTCGAGGCTGCCAAGTCCTACCCCCAGGACTACCGAGACAAAGCCGGGCTGTGGACGACGATGAACGTCTATTTTCTCACCGTCGGCTATAATACCGACTTGGTGAAAGGCGCCGACATCCCCAAGACCTATGAAGATCTGCTCAATCCAAAATGGGCGGGCAAGATGGCGTGGACCACCGACCCGACATCGTCCGGCCCGCCGGGCTTCATCCAGAACATCCTGGCCGTGAAAGGCCGCGAAAAGGGGATGGAATATCTGACCAGGTTCGCCGCCCAGAAGCCGGTGAATATCCCCGCATCGCAGCGCGTGGTGCTCGATAAGGTGATCGCCGGTGAGTTCCCGATCGGATTGATGATTTTCAACCACCATGTCGCGATCAGTGGCGAAAAAGCCGCGCCTGCGGCCTGGGCGCGGACCGAACCGCTGGTGGCGACCGCCAATCTACTCAGCATCGTCAAAGGCGCGCCGCACCCGAACGCTGCCAAGCTGTTCGTCGAATACGTGCTGTCCGAGGAAGGCCAGAAAGAAGTCGCCAAGGCTTACTACCTGCCGGCACATCCTGCGGTTCATGCAACCGTCCCCGAGCTGAAGCCGCTGCAGGGCAAGTTTGAGGCCCGCACTGTCACCCCCGATATGGCGCGCGCCGGGATCGATGAGTGGACGACGCTTTACCAGACCATGTTCCGTTAGAGCGTGATCCGTTGAAGTTGCATCAGCAGACACGCTCTAGAGTCTTGTGTTCAAGATCATCTTTATCCGTTCAATCGAAGCCGATTGAACGGATAAAGATGATCTAGCCGGAGCGATACTGGTGCGGCGGCTGCTGGACCCTCGTTTTCTGACATCGCTAATCGTCGGTGCCATTCTGGCGGCCCTGATGTTGCCGCCGCTGGTCATGCTGGTGCAGGGCAGCGTGCTCGGTATCGCCGCTCCGGGCGCTCCCAGTTTCTGGACGTTCGCGCATTTCCGCGATCTGTTCACCGCGCATCGTGGGCTGGAAACGATGACCAACAGCGTGGTGTTTGCTGGCGGAAGTACATTTCTGTCGCTGTTGATCGGCGGCGTGATGGCGTGGCTGGTGGAGCGCACCAATGCGCCGTTGCGCTGGCTGGCCTGGGTGGCAACGGTGATCTCGTTGGGAACACCCTACGTGCTGCATGTGGTGGCGTGGCTGTTTCTGCTCGGGCCAGTCGGGCCGTTCAGCGATCTCTATCGGATGCTTGGCGGTAGCGGCAATCTTGTCCAGGTCCAATCGATGTGGGGGATGATCCTGATTGAGGGCTTCCTTTGGTCGCCGCTGGTTTTTCTCCTGCTCGGTTCCACTTTCCGCGCCGCCAATGCCGACATGGAGGAAGCCGCCCGCACCTCGGGTGCCACTGTGCTGCAGACGGTGTGGCGGATCTCCATTCGGCTCGCCATGCCGGCAATTCTGGCGTTGGCGTTGTTCGTGTTCATCCGCGCCATTGGGGCCTTTGAAGTCCCTGCACTCGTCGGCATCCCGAGCCGGATCTATGTGCTGACCACTGCCGTCTATGACAGCATGACCAAGATGCCACCCAATCTCGGCTATGCCTCAGCTTTCGCGGTGGTGATGGTGGTGCTGGTCTCGGTGCTGCTGCATTTTTACAGCAAGCTTTCCGCCAGCGCCGAGAAATATCAGTCCGTCACCGGCAAAGGCTACCGCCCGCGCCCGTTCGACCTCGGCGCCTGGCGTTGGGCGGCGGGCGGATTGATCCTGCTGAACTTCCTGGTGGTTCTGGTGCTGCCCTTGCTGGCCTTGTTGTGGCTGTCGCTGCAACCTTATTCGCGCGGTTTCAGCCTGGCCGGTTTGAAATCGCTCACTGCGGATAATTATCGCGCCGTGATCGAGGCACCGAACTACCTCGAACTCGCGCTCAACAGCCTCATCGTTGCCGCCGGGGCAGCCAGCGTCATCATGCTGCTGGCAGCTTTTGCCGGCTGGATTGCCGCGCGTCGCGGGCCGGGCGGGCGGACCCTCGACCAGCTTGCGATGCTGTCGCTGGTGTTCCCCGGAATCGTGCTTGGCGTCGCGGTGATGGAAGTCTATCTCCGGGTGCCGCTGCCAATCTACGGCACACTGTGGATCATCGGCATCGCCTATGTCATCCGCTTCATGCCGTTCGGGATGCGCTATGTTTATGCGGGCGTGTTGCAATTGCATATCGAACTGGAAGAAGCTGCCGGGGTGTCCGGCGCCGGTTATCTTACGGTGCTGCGGCGCATCGTTGCCCCCTTGCTGACCCCGGCGATGGTGGCTGGCTGGCTGTTCATCTTCCTGATCGCCAACAAGGAATTGGCCATCGCGGTGCTGCTCGCCAGCCCGGGATCGCAGGTCGCGGCGGTGGCGGTGTTCGACCTCTGGGTGAACGGGCAGGGCGGTGAGCTTGCCGCGTTCGGCCTGCTCTGGACGGTGCTGATGACCGGCGTCGCCTTCCTGTTCTTCTTCCAGTCCCGCCGCGGCGGGACCGACATCTACGGGAACTGATCCATGTTGACCGTCACCGGCCTTACCCGCGTCTTCGCCAATCGTTTCGACGCCATGGCAGGCGGCGTGCGGGATGCCAGCTTCAACCTACCCGCCGGCACCTTCTTCACCCTGCTCGGCCCGTCCGGCTGCGGCAAGACCACCACCTTGCGCTGCCTCGCCGGACTGGAGCGCCCGGATACCGGCTTCATCGGGTTGGATGACCGCGTACTGTTCGACGGTGCGTCCGGCGCCATGGTCCCGGTGCATCTGCGCGGCATCGGTATGGTGTTCCAGTCCTACGCGATCTGGCCGCATATGACGGTGTTCGAGAATATCGCCTTCCCGCTGCGCGTCTCCCGCGACCGGAGCTATGGCCGCGAGGAAATCGCCCGCATGGTCGATCAGGCGCTATCCACCGTCGATCTGTCTGGCTACGGCCCGCGCCCGGCCACACGTCTGTCCGGCGGCCAACAGCAGCGCGTTGCCCTCGCCCGCGCCATCGTCCACCAGCCCAAGCTGCTGCTGCTCGACGAGCCGCTATCGAATTTGGACGCCAGCCTGCGTGAGGATATGCGCATCGAATTGCGCCGCCTGCAGCAGCAGATTGGCATCACCACGGTCTATGTCACCCACGACCAGTCCGAGGCACTAGCAATGTCGGACCAGATTGCAGTGATGGATCGCGGTCGAATTGTGCAGCTCGCCGCCCCGCGGGCCATCTATTTCACTCCGGCCAATGATTTTGTGGCGAGCTTCATCGGCGCCGCCAATCTGCTCGCCGGCACCGCCGAGGCCCGGGTGGCGGCCGGCGGCACCGGGATGGTGCGGCTGGCTGATGGCGTCGGGATCATGTGCGCTTTCCCTGGCGGCACCCAGGCCGGTCAACCGGCGACGATTGCCTTGCGGCCCGAGAGCATCGCCGTCACCCAAGCCAATACCCCAATCCCGGCGGGTGTGAACGCGCTACCGGGCATCCTGCAGGATGCGAGTTTCCTCGGTGCCACTTTGCGTTGCGACGTGCTGGCGGCGGGCCAGATCCTGCGCGCCGTGGCGGCCCCAGACACCGTGATTGCGTCTGGCGCGGCGGTGCAATTGCAGTTCGGGCATGCCGCCGCAGTGGTAGTCCACACGGCGTCGCAATCTATGCCGCAATAATCAGCGCATCCACGACGTGGACATCGCCTGTGCGAGGCGCAACCAGAACCGGGTTTATGTCGCATTCGGCCAGAAGATCACCGAGATCGGCCGCCAGCCGTGACAGATTGCTCGCGAGCCGCGCCAATGCGGTGATATCGGTCGCCGGCACCAGATTGCGATATCCATCAAGCAATGCGCCGAGCCTGGTCTCGCGCATCATCGCCGATGCACGGGACGGGGTGAACGGACATAGCTCCAAACTACGATCGGCCTGCAACTCAACCATGGTGCCTCCCGTGCCGATGGTAAGCAAGGTTCCAAATGGCGGGGCCGCAACAAATCCCGCCATCGCCTCGATCTGCCTGATGAAATAGCGCTGGAGTTCAAACCCGGTCAGCCGGGCAGCAGGCAGGGCCGCGCGCACCTGCTTGGTCATCCGCGCCATTGCGACAGAAAGCGCGGCAGGGTCCGCAATTCCGAGCGCGACACCGCCAACATCGGAACGGTGGGTGATGTCGGGCGATGCAATTTTCAGCACGAGCGGGTAACCAATGCGCGCGGCGGCCGCAATGGCTGTCGCCTCGTCGGCGGCGTCCGCGCTCGGCACGAACGGAATGTCATAGGCAGCGAGGAGCCGGCGGGTGAGCGTGGCGGGCAGCGCCCCGGTGTGTCCGCCGATCGCCGCGCGCAGGGCTGCGAGGTCAGCATGGGGGAGGTGTCTGGTGGTCTCGGCGGCGGCGGCGCGCGCGTCGCCCAGCGTGCCAAGATTGCGCAACGCGACCAGCCCGGCACGCATTCCGCGCAGCACCGGGACACGGAACGCCGCCATCATGTCGTGGATGACCGGATGGGTGTTCTCCGCACTTGGCGACAGCATCACCACGGGTTTGCCGGTCCTGGCCGCATGGCGCCCATATTCGAGCATATGCGGCGTGTAGTTGGTGCGCATCGCGTCGGTCAGGCTGGCCTGCATGTCCTGGATGAACACCAGCGTATCGACGCCAGGATCATCAAGAATGGCGGCGATGGCGGCGCGGTCATGGTCCGGGGTGTGGTTGACGGTCGCCCCAAGGTCGAGCGGATTGCTGCCGGCCGCACCGGGCAAAGCGGCAAGAATAGCGGCCCGGGTATCGTCGCTGAAGGCTGCCGGAGCCAGCCCAAGATCGGCGGCGACATCGCAGGCCAAAGCTGTTTCGCCACCTGATATCCCAACGATCCCGAGGCGGCTGCCGCGCGGCAGGCGATCAGTGCCGGCAAAGCATTCCAGTGTGGCAATCAGTTCGTCATAATCCCGCGCAACAGGCACATGCAGGCTGGCGAAAAAGCAGTCATAGGCTTCGGCGCGGCTGATCATCGCCCCGGTATGGGCCTGCACCGCGCGATTGCCGACATCGGACCGGCCGACCTTGAGCACGGCGAGCGACTTACCGGCGGCGAACACCAGGCGCACCGCCTCGGCGAATTCGGCGGGGCTTTGGATTGACTCCAGCACGATCCCGATCACCGAGGTGCGCGGATCGGTGGCAAAGAAGCGCATATAGTCGGGCGCGGTGACCTGGAACTCGCTGCCCATGGTAACGATGGTCGACATCCCGAACGACGATGAATTCAGCAGCGATATGGCAGCCGAACCCGATTGCGCTATCACCGCGACATTGCCCGGCCGTGCTTTGGCGCTACGGGTCGCCGGATACAGCGGCATGTGCTCGTGCAGGTCGATCAGCCCCATGCAGTTGGGGCCATGGATCGCCATGGTTGACCGGCTGGAAACGGCGCGGAAATCGCGTTCCTGATCAGGGGTAAAACCGTTGCTGAACACGACGGCCGACCGAACGCCTGCGGCTTCGATCTCAATCAGGGCGGCTGCGACCCCGCTGGCCGGGATGGCGACCACGGCTGTATCCACGCCGCGTGGCAAGGCCGCAATGCCCCGGCTTACCGCAAGACCGTTGATTTCGGATGCAGTCGCATGGACCGGGATGATCTGCCCTTGGAATCCGGCGCCCTGCAAATTGCCGATCACCTGATTGCCCTGCGTCGTCCTGGTGGCCGACGCACCAAGCACAGCCACCACGCCGGGCCGCATGATCGGTGTCACGTCTCGTTTCATGATGCTTCAGCCTCGTCGCAGGAAAGTCTGGGCATTGCCATAGAACCATTTCTCCAGCACGGCGGGTTTCAATGGCAGGTCCTGGTATTCTGCGATCAGCGTCTCGAAGGGAATATTGAAGGTGCTGCGTGACAGCCCGACCATGATCTTGTCCTGCAACAGGGTATTGCCGAATTGCAGGAAGCCTTCCCAGCCCGATCCGGGCGTTGCGAAATGGCGCGGGCGATGGGCGGCGGTATCGCAATAAAGATTGGGGTGCCGCCGCAGCAGCGCGATCATATCGGTCACCCATGGCCACCCAGCCAGACCGGCAACGATGCGCAGTTCGGGAAAATCCATCGCGACCTGATCGAGGTGGCTGGGATGGCCGATGTCGTACGGGCGGTCATTGGCATAGGGCATCGCGGTATAAACCCGCACCGGAACATCGAGCTCCACGCATTTGGCATAAAGCGGATAGTATCGGCGGTCGGACGCCGGAATACCGTTGTACAACGCAACCACCCGCAACCCGCCAATATTATGCTCGCGCACCAGGCGTTCGAAATTGCGCACCCCGGTCATGCCGTCGAGCGGGCTGGTGGCGGACAGTCCGATGAAGCGGTCGGGATGGGCGGTGCAGATCCGCGCCATCGTTGCGTTGGACGAGCCGAGCACGCCGAATTCGATGCCTGCCTTATCCATGTCGGCGATGAATTTGGTGATGCCGCCATCGTCTTCGACCGGCGGCGGCGGGGCGGCTTCCGGCGATAGCGGCCGCCCTTTGAAAATATGCTGATAATTATCGAAGCCGTATCCTGGCGGGCGGGGCTGGCGATCAGCCACCGGATTGCCGGGGCGGCCCTGCATGGCGTCCCAGTAGCCACGTTCCTCCTCGCTGCGCGGCAGGTTCATTTCGAGATCGATGATGCGCGGCATGATGTTTACGCCTCTCCATAATGGATACGGCGATACGGGCGCGAAACCACGTTGTCGTCGCTGTGGACATCCCAAAGCCCGGCGCTGTTGGCTGCCTGGTGTTCGGCGAACAACGCGCCAAAGCCGCCGAGCGCGCTGACCGTGGTGCCGCGCACCCCGAACCCGTTGGCGACACCGGCGAGGTCGCCACGGCCATGGATGACGGTTTCCGGGCTCAGCCCGTTGGCGCGGAATTTGTGGATTTCCGCACCATAGCCACCATCATTGATGATCGCCATCAGCAGACGGATGCCCTGGCGCCGCACGGTTTCCAATTCCTGGATGTGCAACATCAAGCTGCCATCGCCCTCGATCAGCAGCACCTTGCCATTGTTGCGCGCCGCCGCCACCCCGATCGCTGCCGGCAGCCCGTTGCCGATCGCGCCGAAATCGCTGACCACGTGGTATTTGTCCGCTGACCTGCCGCGCATATGGGTCAGCGCAATGCCAAAATAATGGCCGGCGCCGATCACCACGTCCCAATCCTTCGGCACGATGCGGTCGAGCTCCAGGATCGCCTTGCGCGGATCGACCGTGCCGGCAATTGTGGGGAACACTTTGCGATCGGGCTCGTCCGCCGCGATCTGCCCGGCGAGTTCGGCACTGCGGAAGCCTAGCCGCTTCACCCCGCGCTGCTGCATCCGCGCGGTAATTGCCTCGGCGGCGGCGCGGGCATCGGCGCGGATATGCATGTCGGCCGTCCGCAGTCCCTGCCACAAACCGCGCGGGTTAATGTCGACCTGCACCGTCTGTGCGCCAGGATAAAGATAGCCGCTTTCGGTGGTGTAGGTGCCAAGGCCGACCCCGAAGCCGATCACCAGATCCGCCTCGGCGAAGCGTTCGCGGGAAAAATCACTGGCGAAGGCGCCGGCGATATCCATCGCAAAAGGATTGCCCTCGAACAAACCCTTGCCCAGCAGCGATGTTGCCAGCAATGCGCCAGATGCCTCGGCCAGTTGCGCGATCGCGGCACCGGCGCCGGACAGGCTGGCCCCCTTGCCGGCGATGATGATCGGGCGTTCGGCGTCCGCGATCATATCGACCAGCCGGTCGACCAGCGCCGGGTCTGGCATCGGCCGTTGCGGCGTGGGCAGCAGTTCGGCCGACGGGATGTAGTCGAACATGAACGGATAGGCCTGCTTTTGCAGGTCCATCGGCACGCCGAGCACGACCGGGCGGCGTTCGAGTGCGGCAATGTGGAAGGCTTCGCGCACATTATCCAGCGCGCGGTCCATGGTGCGGATCGGGATGTAATGCGCGCCGGTCGCGAGTGCCAGCGGCGCCATGTCGATCTGCTGAATGTAATAAGCGGCCGTCATCGGCGTATCACCGGCGAACACGACCAGCGGCACATTGGCGCGGGCGGCGATGGTGAGCGCCGTCATGATCTGGGTGAAGCCAGGCCCGCAGGTGGTCGATGCCACGCCGACCTTGCCGGTGGCGCGGGCGTAGCCATCGGCCATCGCCACCGCGCAATGCTCGTGGCGGGCATGTACCAGCGTGATGCCGGGCAGGCGCGACATCGCCTCCGACCAATACATGTTGGCGTCCCCCATCAGGGTGAACAGCACCTCGCAGCCCTCGGCAGCGAAGGCGCGGGCCAGAATATCGGAGAGTTTGGGATCGGCCATCGTCAGGGTGTCCTTCCACGAAACAGGGATTGCAGCCAGGAGAGCAGCACGCGCCACAGCAGGCCGAAGCCGCCGAGTTCGCGTGCTGGTATTTGGGGCGCGGGCAGGGGGGCCGGGACCGCTTCGAGCACCGGTGTGGCGGGGCGTGTTTCAGCTACCAACCCGGCCATGTTGGCGGCGAATTCAGCCAGCAAGGCGCGGGCAACATGCACGCCACCGGCATTGGCGAATTGCTCCAGCGGGCCGGTAACGGTGAAGCTGCCATCGACGGTCAGCAAGGTCGTATCGCCCTCGTCTGTCGCAACAATGGCGCCCGATGACAGCGCACGGGATGCACCGCGCTGATCAATCCCGCGGCCCTGGATGCTGCATCGATATGCTGGATGATCGTAGTCCACTGACGCCTCGCCACGGAACGTCGCGACCGTCGGCCCAAAGCGTACCCGGATCGAGCCGCGCCACATCCCATCGCCCTGATCGGGTGCAAGGGTGGTGCCGGGGATGCAGGCGGCGACGCGGGCGGGATCGCTCAACAGCGGCCAAACCTCGTCCAGTCGCGCCGGGATGCTGATCTGTTCGCGAATATCCATGATAACTACAGAATCTCCTTCAGCCGCGCACCAACCGCCATTGCCTGCGCGTCGGTCATCGCCACCGGATTGAATGTGACCAGGCCCTCATCAAGCCGTCCCAGCCCGCAGGCGATCGCGGGGGTGCCGGCCAGCAACCTACGCGCCAGCGCATCCGCTTGTTCAGCCGAGCCGGCATCGAGCGCCAGGATCGGGATCGGTCCCGATGCAATCGCGAGATCCGAACGCCCCGACGCCGCAACGATAAGCTGCAGCCGCGCCTGCCACGCAGCCCGCCTTGCGCCCGGATCGGCCGCGACAAAACGCTTGAGCGCCACGCAAAGCCCGGCGATTTCCTCCTTACCGACTTTGCAGGACCGCCCGATGCCATGATGCGGCAAGCCGCGCATCTGTCGCAGGGCCGCGAACTCCTCGGGCGGGGCAAAGAAACTGTCGAACACGTCGAGATCGAGCATCTGCAACAACGCCGATGCCACCAGATCAGCCCGCCCCGCCAGAATGCCGGAGGATTGCGGCCCGCCGATTGCCTTGCCGCCTGAGAAACACACCAGATCGGCCCCCTCGTCGAGGAAGCGGCGCAGATTGTCGGCAGGCGGCAACTGCCCGGCGGCGTCCACCAGCACAGGCAGCGAATGTTCATGCGCCACGTCGGCCACGGCGCGTAACGATGGCTTCGAACGCGCTTCGGCAAGATAGTAAATACCGGCAGTGTTCTTGGTGATGGCGGCTGCAATCTCCCAAGCCGCCGCGTCGCGCACCCCAGGGCCGGAATAGCGGTCCGGAATGCCGACTTCGACAATCCGCCCACCCGCGACCAGCAGCGCCCGATCGTACATGTTGCGCTGGCTGCGCACCACAATGAACTCGCGCCGCCCGTCGGCGATTTCGGGCAGCGCGTTAATGCGAACCGGGTCGAGCCCGGCAATGCAGGCGGCCGCCCCAAGCAGTACCGCCGCCGAGGCGCCTGATGTCACGATCCCGGCTTGCGCCCCGGTCGCGCCCTGGATCACCCGACAGGCGGCGGCCTGCAGCGCCACCATGTCGACCGATGCCTCGGACGCCTGGCGCATCGCCTCGCTCACCTCGGGTGCCATCATTCCGCCCGACAATCGCGTGACGGTCCCGCACGCATTGATCAACGGTGCGACCCCGAGTTCGTCGTAGATGCCCATTTCAGTCGACATTTCCCATATCCCCGACCATACGGGCATTTTTCGTTGCACGGCAACCGCGCTCATTGGGGCTGTCAATATCGACGCCTCCGGTCTACCCTCCTCTATTAAGGAAGCGGGAGCCTGCCATGACCGACTGGACCGGACTTGCAGCAAGCATTGCAACCGCCGAGAGCGCCGGTTGCAAGCTCGGGGTCAGCGTGATCGCCCCGGATGGCGGCCGCTTCGCCCATAACGGCGATCGCCGGTTCGTTGCCGCCAGCACGGTCAAGATCGCCATAATGGTGGAACTGTTCCGTCGTATCGACGCAGGCGCCGACAGCCTCGACCAGATCCACGTCCTGCGCCCCGAAGACCGCGCCACCGGCGGCGGCGTGGTCAAGGAACTCCATCCCGGCATCGCCTTCACCGTCGCCGATTTATGCTACCTGATGATGGCAATCAGCGATAATTCCACCACCAACATCCTGATCGACCGCGTCGGCATGGCGGCGGTCAATGCCACCATGCAGCGCCTGGGGATGAAAAGCTCGGTGCTTGGCCGCCCCATGCGGGGCCGCCCGCCATTGCCGGGCGAGAGCGAGAATTGGTCAGTGCCGACCGAATATGCCGATCTGATTGCCGCAATTTTTGCCAACCAGGCTGCGTCTGCGCCGTCCTGCGCCGCAATGATCGGTCAGCTGGAAAAGCAGACCAACGACCGCCGCCTCGCCCGCCATCTGCCGCAAGGCGCGGCCCGTCCGCGCTGGGGCAGCAAAACCGGTAGCCTGCCCGGCGTAGTGAATGATGTTGGTTTCATCATGACCGCGAACGGACCGCTGATCCTGTCGATCTATGTCGAAATCGCCGATCCCCATGCAGGTGAGGCAGTGATCGGCGAAGTCGCCCGCGCCGCGCTGGTAGCGCTCGGTTAGCACCCGTACCGGCGCCTTCCCCGCAAGCGGGATGAATGCCAAGCTCGCGCTAGAGCGTGATGACCGCAGGTGGAACCACACGGAGGTCTGAATCACGCGACCAAATAAACAGTTAGAGCATGGTGAGCGCGCCTAGCAGCGGTGATCATGCTCTGATCGGGAGAGACCAACCAACCATGTCGATCGCCACCCTGCTGCGTCCAAATTCAGTTGCCGTCATCGGTGCCTCGGAAGACCAGACCAAATTCGGTGGCAGGCTTTACCGTCTGTTGCTGAAACATCGTTTCGCCGGCGCGGTCTACCCGATCAATCCCAATCGGACGGAGCTGTTCGGCCTCAAAACCTACAAGGATTTGCGCTCCACCCCGACTCCGGCCGATCTGGTGGTGATGGCGGTGCCACGCCATCTGGTGCGTGGCGTAATCGCCGAGGCCGCGGAAATCGGCGTGCGCGGCGCGATTATCATCACCAGCAAATTCTCCGATGAAGGCCCCGAGGGCGCGGCGATGGAGGCTGAACTCGTCGCCATAGCGCAGGCTGCGAATATGCGCCTGATCGGGCCAAATTGCCTCGGGCTGATTTCGCCCGCCAATCAACTGGTACTGTGTTCGTCGCCCGCCTTGGATACCGATGTCCTGCCGGTTGGCACGATCGGGTTCGCCAGCCAGTCCGGCGCCATGATGGCAACGGTTTTCGACCGCGCCCGCGGCCGCGGTGTCGGGTTCTCCCATTGCGTTTCGGTGGGCAATCAGGCCGATCTGGAGTTATGCGATTTTGTCGAATACTTCCTCGATGACGACCGCACCCACGTCATCTGCACCTATGTCGAGGGCCTGAAGGACCCGGCGCGCTTTATCGCCCTGGCCAAACGCGCCCGCGCCATGGGCAAGCCCTGGTTGATGGTGAAGGCTGGCCGAACCGATAGCGGTGCCCGCGCTGCATTTTCCCACACTGCCAGTCTTGCCGGTACCTTCGCTGGCTTGCAGGCGGTGTGCCGCGATCTCGGCGTCATTATTCTCGATGATTTCGACGCGATGATCCTGCTGGCGGCGGCCCTGGCACGTTTTCCGGGTCGTGCGGTTAGCTCCGCCACCATCCTCACCACTTCGGGCGGCGGCGGCGCGATCAGCGCGGACCGTCTGGCCAGCACGGGGGTGAAACTCACCGAATTCGTACCCGCAACGATCGCCTCACTGGCGGATCATTACTCGGCGGGCCAGGCGTCGAACCCGATCGATTTCGGCGGACGCAAGGGCGGCGAGTCGGTCGACATCGCCGGCGCCACCACCGCCATCATCGGTGCGGACCCCGCGCTTGATGCGGTTGTTGCTGTGTTGACCACCTCGCCCGACATGCGCACCACCACCGCCAGCATCGCCGACGCCACGCTTGCCGGCGGCAAACCAGCTATTTTCGTGATGACCCCCGGTCCCGCCGCCGACACTGCCCGCGCCGAACTGGTTGCCCGCGCCCTGCCGTTCACCGATGCGCTGGAAGATGCCGTCCGCGCGGTCGCAGGCTGGCGCGACTATTCCGCCTGGACGGCACCGGTGGTTGCGCGGCGCCCGGCCGGTTTGCCAATTGCCGCTCTGCCCGCGGCACCCGGCCCAGTATCGCCCGCCGCGATGGCTGGGCTGTTGACCGCCTACGGTCTGCCCATCGCCCCGCAAGCTGTATGCGCGACAGTCGATGACGCCCTGCGTGCCGCCGAAACGATGGCCTACCCGGTTGCCCTCAAAGCCCTCGGCCGGGACATTGTTCACAAGACCGAGGCCGGCGGCGTTATCCTCGGCCTCACCGGTCCCGCCGGGCTGCGCGCAGCCTTCGCCGATCTGCAATCCCGCCTCGGCCCCGCGCTCGAAGCCTGCCTGGTGCAGGCTATGACCAAAGGTGATGCCGAACTGATCCTCGGCATCACCCAGGATGCCCAGTTCGGACCCATGCTGGTGATTGGCGCGGGCGGCATTTTAGTGGAATTATTGCATGATGTGGCACTGTCCCAGGTGCCGGTGTCGCCTGAAGCCGCGCATCGCCTGCTTGCCGGCCTTCGGGTATCGGCGCTGCTCGGCGGAATGCGCGGCAAGCCGGCCTTGGCCATTGCGGCGGTTGTCGATTGCATTGTCCGCCTGTCCTGGCTCGCCCACGACCATCGTGACCGCCTCGCCGAACTCGACATCAACCCGTTGATGGTGGACCAGAATGGTTGCACCATCGTCGATGCCCGCGCGTTGCTGACAGGTGCCGGCTCATGACAATCTACACCGCCGCCCACTGGGGAATTTACGAGGTCGGCGCAGGAACTCCGCCGACATTGTCGCCCTGGCGCGAAGATCCCGATCCTAATCAGATCGGGGTTCACGCCCTTGCCCCCAGCCTGCAAGCTATCCGCGTCCGTCGCCCGGCGGTTCGCCGCTCCTGGCTCGAACGCGGCCCTGGCAGCGCGCCGGAATTGCGCGGTCGTGAACCGTTTGTCGAGGTCGATTGGGATGTCGCCCTCGATCTGGTCGCGGCCGATCTTACCCGGGTGAAAACCGCCCATGGCAACAAGGCGATTTTTGGCGGGTCCTATGGCTGGTCGAGCGCCGGGCGCTTTCACCATGCGCAAAGCCAGGTGCATCGCTTTCTCAACATGATCGGCGGCTATGTCCGGCACAATGACAGCTACAGCCTCGGCGCTGGGCGGGTCATTTTGCCGCATGTACTGATGTCGATGGAGGAAAGCTGGAACCAGACGACATCCTTCGACGTGATGGCCGAACATACCGAATTGTTTGTCGCCTTCGGGGGCGTGCCGGCCAAGAACGCGCAGATCTCGGCCGGTGGCGCCATGCTGCACCGGGTCAAGGTCGGGCTCGCGGCGATGGCCAAGGGCGGCACCCGCTTCATCAATATCTCGCCGGTTGCCGATAATCTCGACACTGGCGGCCCAGTTGAATGGATCCCGATCCGCCCCAATACCGATACTGCCCTGATGCTGGCGCTTGCCCATGTGTTGCTGGTCGAAAACCGTCTTGACCGAGATTTTCTGGGTCGTTGCTGTAGTGGCTATGATCGTTTCGAATCCTATCTGGCCGACAAGACCCCAGCCTGGGCGTCGGAGATCACCGGCATTCCGGCGGCACGGATCGTGACGCTGGCGCGCGAAATGGCAGCCAGCCGCACGATGATGAACGTTGCCTGGTCGTTGCAGCGCGCCTCGCATGGTGAACAGCCATTCTGGATGGTGGTAACGCTCGCCAGCATGCTTGGCCAGATCGGCCTGCCCGGCGGAGGCTTCGCGGTCGGCTACGGCCCAACCAACCGGATCGGCAGTTCGCATACCCGCCTGCCCGGACCGTCGCTGCCGCAGGGCAGTAACCGGGTGCGTGAATTCATCCCGGTTGCCCGCATCGCCGATATGCTGCTCAACCCCGGTGCGCCGTTCCAGTATAATGGCGGGCATCATACCTATCCCGACATCAAAATGATCTATTGGGCCGGCGGCAATCCGTTCCACCACCATCAGGATCTGACGCGCCTGATGCAGGCCTGGACCAAACCGGAAACTATCATCGTTCACGAACAATACTGGACCGCCACCGCCAAACTCGCCGACATTGTGCTGCCCGCCACCATCGGTGTGGAGCGCAACGATCTCGGCTATGCGAGCTCCGAGGGCCATATTGTCGCCAGCCGCAAAATCGTTGAGCCATTGGGCGAAGCCCGTGACGATTACACCATCTTCGCCGGTCTCGCCCAGCGCCTGGGTGTCGCCGACACCTTTACCGAGGGCCGCGACGAGATGGCCTGGCTGCGCCATCTCTACGCCGGCACCCAGCGGCGCGGCGAAATGATGGGCATCACCCTGCCAGATTTCGATGCTTTCTGGGAACAGGGTGTGGTCAGCCTCGCGGAACATGACGTCCCGATCGTGATGTTGCAGGCCTATCGCCACGATCCTGAAGCCCACAAGCTCAACACACCGACTGGCAGGATCGAAATTTTCTCCGACCGCATCGCCGGCTTCAACCTGCCTGACTGTCCCGGCCACCCGACATGGATGGTGCCGACCGAATGGCTCGGTGCCCCCGAAGCCGCCCTGTTTCCGTTGCATCTGCTGTCCGACCAACCCGCCCGCAAACTGCACAGCCAGCTTGATGCCAGCCCCTATAGTGCGGCCGGCAAGGTGGCGGGCCGCGAGCCGATCTACCTCAACCCTGATGACGCCCATGCCCGCGGCATCGCCGGCGGCGATGTGGTTGAGGTTTTTAACAATCGCGGCCGCAGCCTCGCCGGCGCGGTTGTCTCGCCCGACATCATGCCAGGCGTTGCCCGGCTCGCGACCGGGGCATGGTTTGATCACGACTGGCAAACCGGCATCGAGAAGCATGGCAATCCCAATGCGCTGACCCAGGACGTTGGCGCGTCGAGCCTGAGCCAGGGCTGCACGGCGCAATCGTGTCTTGTCGATGTGCGGCGTGCGGATGGGGCGATTGCAGCAGTTACCGCGCATGATTTGCCGAGGTTTGCCGAAAGCTAGGTGAGCGCCCAGAATGAATGCCTTCGGCATGGGTCCGTGCAGAAAGCCACGCCGAAGGTAACGAAGTATCAAAAAGTTTTTGGTTCTTTTTGTTCAAAAAAAAGAACATCTTGGCCTTTCATAATTACGATAACGTAACAAATAAGTCGCGCTTTCCCCAAGCACTCAAACCCCTGAAAATTGCGTAACCACCCCAGGCACGACCGACGCCTGCTCCAGCGCTGCCAGGGCCTTATACCAATTCCCACAGCCTAGTACCGATGTGCCCAGTCCCTCAATCCGATTGTCATGATGCGCCATGGCTGATCGGTAAGTTTGTTCCAGGCTTGGCAGCAGTGGTCGACAATGTCGTCGTAGGACTGGAAGATGCGGTTTGAGA
>CALQTN020000032.1 GCA_943333505.2 Asaia bogorensis
AGGCGGCGAAGATCAGGGCCAGTGAAGTCAGATCGAAGCGCGATTGCGCGGGCCATGGGCGAGCCTCCAATGCTCGCCAGGTTGAATCACATCATCGCCGCGTCGGGGAATCCCCACCGTGAGTCAGAAGCCAAAGGCGTTGGTATTATCTGCGCGACTTCGAGGCCCTGGCCGATTTGCCCGCCTCCGCGATCCGCCGAAAAAACCTGCTTGCCATCCGCGACGCAATCGCCGCAACCCGAGGCAACGGGGCGGCGAACGTTTTCATGAGGACCGCCGCTGTGCTGTTCCGCTGGGCGGTTGACCGCGAGTGGATCGACCATATCCCCATCGAGCGCGCCAAAGCACTGCCCGGTGGCCACCTGCCCGCCTGGACGCCTGCCGAGGCCGATCACGCTGTGACCGTATTTCCCGAGGCCCTGCGCCGCGCCGTGATCCTGGCGCGCTACACCGGGCAGCGGCGCGGGGATCTGATCGCGATGACCTGGCGCAGTTACGACGGCTCGATGATCAGGGTGCGCCAGCAGAAAACCGGCGCAGAGTTGGAAATCCCGGCGCATCCGGTTTTGCGCGCCGAAATGGACGCATGGAAGCGCGACGCCACCAGCACCCACATATTGACCAGCGAGCGCGGGCAAATGTGGAAGGCCAACCACCTCAGCGTGACGATGAAGCTGCATCTCGACCGGCACGGCTTCCGCCCGCATCTCAACGTCCACGGCCTGCGAAAACTGGCCGCCGCCGATCTGGTCGATGCCGAATGCACCGCGCATGAGATCGCCGCCATCACCGGCCATCAGACCTTAGCCATGGTGCAATTGTACACCAAGACGGCGGATCAGAAACGGCTGACGACGGCGGCGATTGTCAGGATCGAAAAGCGTTTTTAGTTTTGTTTTGCCATCATTGGCTTTTTTGCAAATTTACCCGGAAAACAATCAATGATTTCAAGCACATACAGATCAGCGCTTGCTGAACTGGAAGCTCCGGCGAGCCTTGGCCTTGCCGTATTTCTTACGCTCGACCACACGGCTATCGCGGGTCAGGAAGCCAGCGACCTTGAGGATGCCACGCAGATCGGGTTCGTAATAGGTCAGCGCGCGGCTGATACCATGGCGCAACGCACCAGCCTGGCCGGACAGGCCGCCACCGTTCACCGTGCAGAACACGTCGAACGCGTTGTAGCGGTCAGCCACCAGGAAAGGCTGGGTGATCAGCATACGCAGCACGGGCCGGGCGAAATACTGGCCGACGCGCTTGCCGTTGACGATGATCTCGCCCTTGCCGGGCTTGATCCAAACGCGGGCAATGGCGTTCTTGCGGCGGCCGGTTGCGTAGCTACGGCCAAGCGCGTCACGTTTCGGTTCTACCTTCGGGCGCTCGGTCGGGACGATTGTCGCGACGGCGAGGTCTTTAAGGTCAGCAAGGCTGCGGGTCTGGGTTCCGGACATCGGATCAACCCCTCCTGTTCTTGGGGTTCATGCCGGCAACGTCCAGAGACTTCGGGGTTTGCGCGTCATGCGGGTGGTTGGGATTGGCATAGACGAACAGATGTTTCATCTGACGGCGCTGCAGCGGGCCACGGGTGATCATGCGTTCGACCGCTTTTTCGACCACGCGTTCCGGGAACTTGCTGTCCAGGCGCTGGCGCAGGGTGCGGCCCTTGATCCCACCCGAATAGCCGGTGTGGTAATAATGGGTTTCGCCATCGAGCTTGTTGCCGGTGATCTTCACCTTGTCGGCATTGATCACGATGACATTGTCACCGCAATCGACATGCGGGGTGAATTGCGGCTTGTGCTTGCCGCGCAGCCGGTTGGCGATGACAACCGCGAGACGACCCAGAACCACGCCCTCGGCGTCGATCAGGATCCAATCCTTGTTTACGTCGGCTGGCTTCAGCGCGACGGTGGTCTTCAGCATGGGGACGTCCTTTGCGAAGCGGACCCGGCACGCGGGGCACCAGGGAAGGTGCGGTCTATGATGGTCAGCGCCGATCCCGTCAAGCGATTTAGCATGTGGTAATATCATACCACCATCGCGCAAGTTCAATTTTCCGCGTTTATCCGCGCAATTGTGTTGGTGGTGCTGTGCCCGACTTCCAGCGGCACCAGCACCAGCCGGCCACCATTGGCGATAACTTCGGCCGCACCCACCACCTGATCGGGCGCGTAATCCGCCCCCTTGATGATCACATCAGGCAGCAGCGCGTTGACGATCTCGAGCGGGGTTTCCTCATCGAACAACACCACCAGATCGGCGGCCTCGAGTGCCGCCATCACCGTCGCCCGCGCGGTTTCGGACTGCACTGGCCGGGTCGGGCCCTTGAGCCGACGCACCGAGGCATCAGTGTTCAACGCCACCACCAGCCTGTCGCATGTCGTCCGGGCGCGGGCCAGCAAACCGACATGGCCTGGATGCAGCAGGTCAAAGCAGCCATTGGTAAAGCCGACCTTGAGCCCTCCCCTCCGCCATGCGGCGACGCGGGCGATGGCGGCCGGACGGTCAAGGATCTTGCGCGCCGGATCGGTGTGGGAATGCAAGGCCTCGGTGAGCTCGGACCGCAGCACCGTCGCAGTGCCAAGCTTGCCGACCGCGATGCCAGCGGCGACATTGGCGAGGGCTGCGGCTTCGGGTAACGGCGCCCCGATCGCGAGCGCGGTGGCAAGCGTTGCGATCATTGTATCGCCCGCGCCGGAAACATCGGCAACCGCACGCGCCTGCGTCGGCACATGCAGCGCCGGTTTGGCGCGTCGGACCAGCGTCATGCCCTTTTCGGATCGTGTGACCAGGACCGCCGCTGCGTCAGCTTGGGCACGCGCAGCCTCACCAGCGGCGGCGGCACCGGTATCGTCAAGCACGATGATGCCGGTTGCCTGGGATACTTCGAGCACGTTCGGGGTCAGCACATCGACCCCATGATAGGCGCCAAAATGCGCGCGCTTGGGATCGGCCAGCACCACCACCCCCGCCCGGTGGGCCAATGCAATGGCCGCGGCAAGCACGCGATCGGTGAACACGCCCTTGCCATAGTCGGACAGCACCATCACCCGCACCCCGGGCAGTGCCGCACCAATCGCTTCCAGCAGCGCTGCCTCGATATCCGCATCAACGGGATCGGAGACCTCCTCATCCAGGCGCAGCAACTGGTGGCTGCCGGACATGAAACGGGTCTTGACCGAGCTTGGCCGGGGTGCGGGCACCAGCCGGGCGGAAATCGCCTGAGTGCCCGCGACAATCGTCGCGATTTCGTTGGCTGCCTCATCCCGCCCTACAACGCCAATGAGCAGCGCCTGCCCGCCAAGGGCTGCGATATTTTGCGCAACATTTCCTGCGCCGCCCAGCACACTGCGCCGCGTCTGCGCCCGCAGCACCGGGATGGGCGCTTCGGGCGAAATCCGCCGCACCTCGCCACCGACATAGCGGTCGAGCATGATATCACCCACCACCAGCACCCGGGCGTCGACAAATCTGTCAAGCCAGGGCGCCAGCGCCGGTTCGCTGAGCGGATCGAGCAAAGGCAAAGGGCGGCTCCAACACAGAACACTGACCGTGATCTATAAGGTGGTCCGGCGATGCGTCAAAGCAGGTCGCCAACTGACCGGCCCAACCACGCGCCCAGCAACGAATAGCCGCGGAGCACCCGATGCCTCGCCGGACCAAATTGCACTATGGCTGGATTGTGGCCGCCGTCACCTTCGTGGTGCTGCTATCGACATCGAGCATCCGCGCCATCCCAGGCCTGATGATGGTGCCGTTACAGTCCGAGTTTGGCTGGTCACCCGCGGCCGTCGCCTCGGGGTTCAGACTGAATATCCTGCGTTACGGTTTTTCGGACCATTCTCGGTGGCGATCATGGACCGCTTCGGCATGCGACGGGTGCTGGGGGTGCTGACCCGCCAGTGCGGCCGCAGGGCAGATGGTGTTTCTGCCGGTGCTTGCCGGGATGGGCATGTTCAACATGATCGGCGCCACCGCATCCGGCTGGCTCAGCGACCGGATCGACAACCGGGTGCTGCTGGCGGTTTATTTCATCGTGCGCGGCATTTCGCTGATCTATCTGCCATTCAGCTTCACCTCGCTCGATGGCCTGTCAGTCTTCGCGGTATTCTAAGGGCTTGACTGGATTGCCACAGTGCCGCCGACAATGCGCCTGTGCACCGCGATTTTCGGCCCTGAGAAAGGCGGCATGATGTGCGGCTGGGTCAGTGCAACCCACCAGCTTGGCGGGGCGATGGCGGCGTTTCTGGGCGGGGTGGCGCGCGGCGACCTCGGCGGCTATCTGGAAGCGTTCATTGTTGCCGGACTGACCTGTATGGTCGCGGCGGCAATGGTGCTGCTGATCGGCCGCGGAGCGCGACTGACGGCGGTGGCGGCATAAACGGGAGGCAAAAAATGTCCGAGAGCTTGCAAGACCTGCTGGCGGCGCGCTTTGGCGAGACCCTGGAAATCCCGGCCGAACTGGCCGCCTCCCCGGTCGCACGATCCATCGCCAACCATCGCACCATCCGCCATTATCGCGATCAGCCAGTGTCCCCGGAACTGGTACGCGCGCTGTGCGCTGTCGCGCTTTCGGCGCCATCAAAAAGCGATTTGCAACAATGCGATATCATGGTGGTACAGGACCCTGCCCAACGCGCCAAACTGTCTGCCCTGCTGCCAGATAATCCATGGGCCGCCAAAGCCCCGGCGTTTCTGGTGTTCTGCGGCGACAACGCCCGCCACCGCCGCGTGCATGACTTGCGGGGCCATCCAATGGTCAACGATCATCTGGATGCGTTCTTCAATCCCGGTGTCGATGCCGGTATCGTACTCGGCACCTTCATCGCCGCCGCCGAGGCGATTGGGATGTGCACCTGCCCGATCAGTGCCATTCGAAACCAACCCGAGCAGGTTGCCGAAATTCTTGGCCTGCCGAACCATGTCTATCCGGTCGCCGGGCTGTGTCTGGGCTGGCCGGCCCATAACGGCGCGATGTCACCCCGGCTTGGCCTTGCCGCCACCGTTCACGTCGATCGCTACAATGGCGCCGACCTGCCAATCCAGATTGATGAATATGATGCGCGACGCAATCTGACCCGGCCCTACCGCGATCGCCGCGATGATGCCCGATTTGGCGCCGATAAACCCTATGGCTGGTCCGAGGATAAAGCGCGGCAATACGCGTCCCCGGAACGCCAGGGCTGGGGCCGCTTCGTGAGGGCGCGCGGTTTCAAGCTCGACTGAAAAAGGATAAAAAAAGGGCGGCGCGTTGCCGCGCCGCCAAGTTTAGGGAGGAAACGTCCAAGAAAGCAGCACCGCGATACTCTGCCGTGCTGCGGTGCAACAATTACGAGTTTCAGGAATGGGGTGCAAGCACTTTTTTGCATTGCAGCATAGAAATTTTGCCGGGCAGGATCAGCATCCATTTCCAGAGCTGTTCGTAAGCCATGATTTAGTCAGTATTTTTTAACGTTTGATCGGCTAGGATCAGCGATGAGCATTTCTCTCCGCAGTTGCCTCAGCGTGCTGGCGCTAATGGTCGCGCCGCTTGGGCAGACACTGGCCGATACCGGTCCAGGCGGCACAATCCTGCCAATCCAGCCAGGGATCGGGCTGTTTGCCGCGCGGCCAGTGCCGACAACAACCCGACCGACGGTGCCGGCAATGATCGCGCGTCCCAATTCCGGGCTGCCCCAAGCGATGCCCGCTGCCGTCGTCCCATCCCAAGCTGCGACACTGCGGATCCCGCCCACGCCGGGGCTACAATGCCGCCAGGCAATCCGCGCCGCCGAACAGGCTGCCGCCATACCGAGCCAGTTGATGGCCGCCATTGGCCGGATCGAAAGCGGCAGGCGCGATGCCAATGGCGTCGTCCACCCTTGGCCCTGGTCGATCAATGCCGAAGGGGTCGATCACGTCTATGACACCAAGGCCGAGGCGGTGGCCGCAGTGCGCGCGATGCAGGCGCGCGGGATGAAATCGATCGATGTCGGCTGCATGCAGGTCAATCTGATGTACCATCCCAAGGCCTTCGCATCGCTGGAACAGGCCTTTGATCCGGCAGCCAACGCAGTATACGCCGCGCGCTATTTGAACGAACTGTTCACCCAGACCGGTTCCTGGCCAAAGGCGACCGCCGCCTACCATTCCGCCACCCCGGAACGCGGCACGCCCTACCAGCAAAAAGTGGCCGCGATCTGGCCCGAAGAAAAAAAGCAGCTCGCAATCACGCCAGGCGCTGGCGGTACTGTCTGGGCGAACAACGCCTTCACCGGCAATGCCTGGAACACCGGCGTGGCCGGCGGCGGAAATCAGCTTAGCAATAACGCCAATGCGGCCAGAATTATTCCGGCCGCCCCAGGTGCCGTCGGGCGCGACCTGGCGGCCTATCGCAACGCCCCGATTGGCGTGGCCCGCCTGCCAGCCCAGCTTGCCCAGGCAGACGCGCGTCCGCCCTCGTGAAACGCCCGCCAATCTGAGCTAGGATGTCGATCCAGTCAGTGCGAGGATCGCCATGCGGCTTCATGATTTCGGCCCCCTGCCCCCGGTTTCACGCCTGACGCTCGGCGGCGGCGGTCTGGGAATGGTTTGGGGTTCGACCACATTCGCAGAGTGCGTCGCCACCGTGCATGACGCCATCGCCGCCGGCATCACCCTCATCGACCTCGCACCACGCTACGGCGACGGCAAGGCTGAGGAGGTGGTTGGCGCCGCCCTCAACGGCACACTCCCCGCAGGCGTGCGGGTCACCAGCAAATGCATCCTTGGCAACCTTCCTGCGTCCGAGATCGAGGGGATTTTGCGTCGATCGATCGACGGCAGCCTGCGGCGGCTGAAACTGTCGTGCATCGACTTGTTCCTGCTCCACTCCAACATCGTTCCCGATATTGCCTTCATCGAAGCCCGCCCTGGCTCGGAAATCCGGCTGCTACCCTACGGGCTGTTCGTCGATCACGTCCGCCCCATCTTTGAAAAACTGGTCGCCGAAGGGCTGATCGGCGCATGGGGGATCACCGGGATCGGGCATCCCGACACCATTCTTAAACTGCTGGGGGAGGCGCCGAAACCGGCTGTGGTCCAGATCATCGCCAATTTGCTCGACTCGCCCGGCGCTCTCAAATTCTTCGACGGCCCAGCCAAACCACGAGAGATCATGGCCACCGCCCGCGCCCAGGGCATCGGCATCATGGGCATCAGGGCGGTCCAGGCCGGGGCGCTTACCGCCGCGATCGACCGCGTGCTGCCGCCCGAACATGCCGATGCCCGCGACTTCGCCCGCGCCGCCAGCTTCCGCGCGCTCTGTACTGAACTTGGCGCAAACCCGGCGATATTAGCCCATCGCTACGCCCTGTCGTTGCCGATAGACACGCTGGTCCTCGGGGTTAAAAATCGCCAGGAACTCACCGATTGCATTGCGGCCGAAATCGCTGGCCCGCTGACCGCAGCCGAAATCGCCCAAATTGACGCCGTCATCCCAGCAGGAACAATTTCATGAAATTCGGTATCCACAATCCATCCTGGCTGTTCCCTGGCGACATCGCCGACATCTTCGCCGGTGTCACCGCCAAAGCCCAATGGGCCGAAAACAACGGCTTCACCTGGTTTTCCGTCATGGACCACGTCATCCAGATCGACCCGGTCGGCGCCCGCGACGAACCGTTCATGGAAAGTTGGACCGTGCTTGCGGCGCTGGCCGCCGTCACCAGCCGCATCAGGCTCGCAACCCTGGTCTCGTCTGTCGCCTACCGAAACCCGGCCCATCTCGCCAAAATCGCCGCTACCGTCGATATCATCAGCCGCGGCCGCATGACGCTGGGCATCGGCGCCGGATGGTTCCAAGCCGAATATCAACAATATGGCTGGGATTTCCCGTCCGCCCCGGCCACCCGCATCCGCCAGATGGAGGAAGCCGTCCGCCTTATCCGCGCGCTATGGGCTGGGCCGCGCACCACTTTCCACGGCACATATTTCCATGCCGACAACACCATCCTCGAACCGAAACCCCTGCAAAAACCCCAACCACCCATCATGATCGCAGGTGGCGGCGAACAAATGACACTGCGCGCCGTCGCCCGCCAAGGCGACGCCTGCAACGTCTTCGGCGACCCCGAAACCGTGCGCCACAAGTTCGACATCCTACGCCAGCACTGCGACACCCAGAACCGGCCCTACGAGGCGATCGAACGCACCAACACGATCAGCCTGCTGCTCGCCCCAACCGACGCCGCCCTCGCCGCCAAACTCACCCGCTACAACCTCCCCGCAACCTTCGCCGGCAATGCCCTCACCACCAGCGGGGCCACCGAACTCATCGGCCGCTACCAACAGGCCGGCACACAGCTCCTGATCAGCAGCGCCTACCGCAACGACGCCGAAACGCTGGAAATCCTGGCACGCGACATTATGCCGGGTTTTTTGGGTGCCTGAGGTTCGGTGAAGGAAGCGTTGGGGCGCTGCCCCAGACCCCGCCAGGGAAGGTCCCTGGACGCCAAACCCGAAGAAAGAAAGCCGGGATTGAAGAAGGGGGTCCCACCCCGGCGGGAGGCGAGTGGCAGCGCCCCTCGCCTTTCTTCACCCCAGCCTAATGCACTAAAATCGGCATCATTTCGTGTTGCAGGATTGCAGCGATCGCGCCGTCATGGGTTTCGGCGATCGCCATTGGCCGACCGTCGGCGGCGTGGATAGCGGTCATGGCGGTGCCATCGACCTGGACGGTTTTGATGTAGGCAATTTGCGACACGCCGAGCCTGCCGAGTTCTTCGGGGGAAAGCTTGCGGATGTCGAAGGTTTTCAGGTCAAGTTTGGTGGGTTGTGCGCGTGCCATAGCTGTTCTCCTGCGTATCATTCACTGCCGACCCGGCGGCTGGCGACGATGGGGCCAAGGCTGGTGACGCTAGATTGGGTAGGCTGGGTGATTGGGATAGTCCGCACCCGGGTTTCGGGTTGCGGGCGTGCCAGGTCGATATGGAGCAGGCCGTTATCGAGCCACGCGCCGCGGACCTCGATGCCTTCGGCCATCACGAAAGCGCGCTGGAACTGACGGGCGGCGATGCCGCGATGGAGAAAGATGCGTTCGCCACTGTCATCGGTTTGCCGGCCGCGGATCACCAGTTGGTTGTCTTCCTGGGTGAGTTGCAGGTCAGACATGGTAAACCCGGCGACAGCGAGGGTGATGCGCAGAGCCGATGGGCTGACCTGCTCGATATTATAGGGCGGGTAGCCTTCGGATGAGGTTTTGGAGGCACGTTCGAGCATTTGCTCAAGCTGATCGAAGCCGACAAACATCGGCGATGCGAATAGACGGGTGGTCACAATAGCCTCCTCTCGGTGAGCGAAGCGGGCACGAACCCCAATGCGGCGATCCGTTGACGGATAGATTGGCAAATCCCGGCTGGGTTGCAAGAGGGCGAAGCGGATTGATCCCCGGCTTAGGCGTCGCTAAATGGGGGGAATGGACGTTACCTCCCCCAGCGTGGCTGTCGATGCCGTGCCGTTGCCGATTTTGATCATGCCGCACCCGACCTTGAAGGCGCGTGCCCGCAAGCTGCTGCCAGCGGATCGCGATACCGCCAAAGCGCTGATCCCACGCATGTTTTCAGCCATGTACAAGGCCCCCGGCATCGGCCTGGCCGCCCCACAGGTGGGAAGCCTGCTCCGGCTGGTGGTGATAGACCTGATGGAGAATGAGGGTCGGAACCCGATCGTGCTGATCAACCCTGATATCATTGCCGCGAGCAAGGAACTGGCGACCCGCGAAGAAGGTTGCCTGTCGCTGCCCGGCCAATATGCCGATGTCACCCGCCCAGCCCAGGTCAAAGTGCGCTACGAGGATATTGCCGGCATTCGCCACGAGATCGAGGGCAGCGGATTATTGGCGGCGTGCTTGCAGCACGAGATCGACCATCTCGACGGGGTATTGTTCGTCGATCACATCTCGGCGCTGAAGCGCAACATGATCCTGCGCAAGGTGGCCAAGGACCAGCGTCTGAAGGCGAAATAGTGCAATATCGCTTGAGGTTGATTTAGCCGAGCGATGAAATTGCACGCCCCACCAACAAGCCAGAGCATGATCGGACTCCGTCAGTGACCCAACCTCAAACGATCATGCTCTAGCCATGCGCATCGCCTTTATGGGCAGCCCCGATTTCGCGGTGCCGGCATTGCAGGCCCTGGTGACGGCTGGGCATGACGTCGTGGCAGTGTATTGCCAACCGCCACGGCCAGCGGGGCGTGGCCAGGCGGTGCGCAAATCGGCGGTGCAGGTTGCCGCTGAAGCACTTGGATTGCCGGTTCGCACCCCTGCGCGGCTGCGACGCGACGAGGCGGCCCATGCCGCGTTCGCCGCGCTCGACCTCGATATCGCCGTGGTCGCCGCCTATGGCCTGATCCTGCCCGAGGCGATGTTGGTCGCCCCCAGGCGCGGCTGCCTCAACATTCATGCGAGCCTTTTGCCGCGATGGCGCGGGGCGGCGCCCATCCAGGCGGCACTGCTGGCCGGAGACCGCGAAACCGGGGTGACCATCATGCAGATGGATGCCGGGTTGGATACTGGCGCGATGCTGCTGCGCGGCACGGTGCCGATCGGGCCCACCACCACGGCCACGGATTTGCATGATGCGCTCGCCACGATGGGTGCGGCCCTGATCCTGCAAGCTTTGGACACACAGCCCACACCGATCGTTCAGCCCGAAGACGGTGCGACCTATGCCGCCAAGCTCAGCCGCGATGACGGGCGGATCGACTGGCACCAGGATGCGGCGCGGCTCGATCGCCAGATCCGCGCGCTGAACCCGTGGCCGGGCACTTTCACCAGCCTCGACGGTGTTGTTCTGAAAGTCCTTGCCGCGTCCTTGGCGCCAGGGACCGGGGCACCGGGCATGGTGATCGACGCCGATCTGATCATTGCCTGCGGGCAAGGCGCGCTGCGCCTGATCCGTGTGCAGGCGCCAGGTCGGGCGGCGATGGCGGCGGATGCCTTCCTGCGCGGGCGCGCGGTGCCACCGGGGACGGTGCTGGGCCGATGACCCAGTTCGCGCTCGAGATCGAATATGACGGCACCGCGTTTGTGGGCTGGCAACGGCAGACAACGGGCATTTCGGTGCAGGCAGTGCTCGAAGCGGCGGCAGCAAGACTTGGCGGACCGGCCATCAGCATTACCGCGGGGCGCACCGATTCTGGGGTCCATGCGGCAGCCCAGGTCGTCGGCTTGCTCCTCGATCGTGACATCGAACCCGCCAAGCTCGCCGAGGCGTTGAATTATCATATGCGCCCGCATCGCGTGGCCGTGCTGCGGGCCGCAGTGGCACCGCCGGAATGGAGCGCGCGGTTCAGTGCCATCGCCCGGGCCTATCGCTACCGGATTCTCAACCGCCATTCCCCACCGGCGCTCGATGCCGGCAAGGTCTGGCATGTGATGCGCCCACTTGATCTCGCCGCGATGCGGCAAGGTGCGGCGATGTTGCTTGGCACGCATGATTTCACCAGTTTCCGCGCCACGGCCTGCCAGGCGAGATCGCCGGTCCGCACATTGGACAGGCTGGATATCGAGCGCGCCGGCGATATCATCAGCTTTGCCGTCGGCGCCCGCGCCTTCCTGCATCATCAGGTGCGCAATATCGTCGGTAGCTTGAAGCTGGTCGGCGAAGGCCGCTGGCAGGTCGCACAGATCGCTGAAGCTCTTGCTGCACGAGACCGCAGGGCTGCCGGGCCAACCGCACCAGCCGATGGATTATGCCTGGTTTCGGTGACCTATCCGGTTGATCCGTTCAGCCGATGACAGGCCTTGAAAATCACACGTAACAAGCGTGCATGCAGGCTGGGTTGGTTAGGCTGGCCGGCTTTCGTCAGCCTGCGCGCGTCATATTCGGGCTTATACTTACCAAGCCGACGCCTTGGTAACGCTCAGCGTATACCGTTGAGCATTACGCTCACCACACTCGAAAGCAGCACATCCATCGCCACCAGCAGGAATGCCGCCGCGCCCGGGATGCCGAGCGTCACTCGGGTGGCAAACCATTCGAGCCACAGGCCCCAGCCAACCACCACAAGCCCGGTGGTTTCGCGGACCGCGTCAGGCAGGCCAAGCAAGGTCGGGATCACCGCGCCCACCATCATCAGTCCCTGCAGCAGATTGCACCAGTTCCACGCCGTAATGTAGCGCGGCCAGCGTGCCCCGAGCCCAGCCTGTCCAATCAGCACATGGGTGAGTACGGCAAAGCCCACCCAATCGAGAACTTCGCCGAACAGCAGCCGCCCGATCCCGGCCCCGGTCCGGACCGAAGGCGGATCGACGAGATAAACGCACAGCACAGCCGGCAGACACAGTAGAATGGCCCAGAAACTGGTTTTTGCGGCCGCCCGCTCGGCTGTGGGTTCGCCAGTCAACAATGCGACACCCTGCACATCGCCGCGCGCGAACATCCACGCCGCCTGCATTCCGTTGCCGATGGTGCCCATTTGCGTCATCCGCCGGCGCGGCCCAACATCGGCAGTTGCGGTAGCAATACCAGCAATAGTGCCGCCAGATTGACCATGATCATGAAACCCGTCGCGCGCAGCTTGGTAATCTCTAGCGCGAAGCTGGATAGAGTGATCTGCACCGCCATGGCGTACCCCATGAACCCGAGGCTCAGTACAATCAACACCGCATTGCGTGGCATGCCGATCTGAAGCGCGATCTCACCGAGCAGCAGGGCCGTAAGCCCGCCCGCGGTGATCACCCATTGGCACCAGTTGAACGCAATCGCGTAGCGCAGCCAGCGCGCCTCGCGCCCCCACCAGCGGGCGAGCGCGTGCGACACCACCGCGGGCGCCAGCAACGCCACGACCGCGAACAGCAGATTGCCCATCGCGGCCCGGACTTGTCCGCCCATGAGCAGCATGACACCGCCAACCAGCGGCAGCGCCAGCCAAGGCGCCAAACTGTTAAAAAAAGCCTGTCGGGTTGCCGGGAATTGCTGGATCCCAATCCCGCGCAAGCGCGCCAACTGTCCCATGCCGCGCAGGATGGAGGGTTTCATCTCGGCCATTCTCAGGCGAAGAACCGGTCGAGCACCAGACGATAAACATCCGCCAGCGCCCGCAAATCGGCGACCGGCACACTTTCATCGACCTGATGCATGGTGGCACCAACCAACCCAAACTCGGCGACCGGGCAGAAGCGGGCGATGAAACGGGCATCCGACGTGCCGCCGCCAGTATCCAGCGCCGGCGTCTGGCCAGTGGCGTCAGCGATTGCCGCGACAACCCGGTTGAGCAAAGGACCGGGCTCGGTTACGAAGCTTTCCCCACTGATATTGATATCAACCTCTGATCGCTCTGCGTAGCGGCCCACGGTGGCACGTATCCAAGCCGCCAGGGCTGCCCCGGTATGGCGTTCATTGAAGCGAATATTCAACATCGCCCGGGCGCTTGCCGGTACCAGATTGGTGACCGTGTTACCGACATCGATGCTGGTGACCTGCAGGGTGCTGGCCTCAAAGAAATCGCTGCCCGCATCGATCGGGGCGGATGTCAGCGCGTCGAGCACGCGCACCAAACGGTGGACGGGATTATCGACCCGGTGCGGGTAGGCGACATGGCCCTGGGTGCCGTGCACGGTAATCGTGGCGTTGATGCTGCCACGCCGACCGATCTTGAGCATTTCGCCGAGGATTTTCGGGTTGGTAGGTTCGCCCACCAGACAGAAATCCGGGATCTTGCCGTTTGCCGCCATCCAGTCCAGCACCTTCACGGTGCCATCGACCGCCGGGCCTTCCTCGTCCCCAGTAATCAGCAGACTGATCCGGCCGCTGCGCGCCCCACCGCCAAGATGGGCCGCCGCCCCGGCGACAAAAGCGGCAATGGCGCCCTTCATGTCGCAAGCACCACGGCCGTACAGGATGCCGTCACGAATTTCGCCGGCAAACGGCCCTGCCATCCAATTTGCGGTACCAGGCGGCACGACGTCGGTATGGCCCGCAAAGCAGAAATGCGGGCCTTCCCCACCGATTTCAGCGAACAAGTTCTCGATCTCACCATAGCGCAAATGCGTCACAGTGAAGCCCGCCGCCCGCAATGCATCAGCCAGCACGGCTTGCGCCCCAGCATCGGCGGGCGTGACCGAGGCGCAGCGCAACAAGGCCTGCGCAAGTGGCAGCGGATCGGTCATCAGTATCGTAGCAGATCGTTGATCGACGTCTTGGACCGGGTGCGCTCATCAACCTGTTTGACAATCACCGCGCAATAAAGCGACGGCGTGCCCACCGGGCCGGGCAGATTGCCTGGTACCACAACCGAATAGGCCGGAACCCGGCCGATATGGACCTCACCGGTGGCGCGATCGAGAATTTTGGTGGTCGCCGAGATGAACACCCCCATCGACAGCACGCAGCCGCGTTCGACGATGACGCCTTCGACCACTTCCGAGCGCGCGCCGATGAAGCAATCGTCTTCGATGATGACCGGCGTCGCCTGCAACGGTTCCAGAACACCGCCAATACCAACGCCGCCGGACAAATGGCAGTTCTTGCCGATCTGGGCACAGCTACCGACAGTCGCCCAGGTATCGACCATGGTGCCGCTATCGACATAGGCGCCAACATTCACAAAGCTCGGCATCAGCACCACGCCCGGGGCGATATAGGCCGATCGGCGCACCACAGCCCCTGGCACGGCGCGAAAATTCGCGGTCTTGAAGCGGGCTTCGTCCCAGCCGGCAAACTTCATCGGCACTTTGTCGAACACCGGTGCGCCACCCGGACCTTCCATCAATGCCGAGTCGTTCAGGCGGAACGACAACAGGATCGCCTTTTTCAGCCATTCATTCGCGACCCATTCACCGCCAATCTTCTCGGCCGCCCTGAGCGTGCCAGCATCGAGCGCTGCCAAAGCGGCTTCAACCGCGGCGCGATCGGCGCCTCCGGTCGCGGAATTCACTGCGTCGCGCCGCTCCCACAAGGCTTCGATGGTCGGGCGAATGGTCTGGTTCGGCATCGCGGTCACTTCTCCTGCTGTCTTGGGCGGACCATGCGCAGGGCGCTGCTGCCCGTCAACTGATGATCGGCGCGGGGTGGCCGACGATAGCGACCGGTTGGGTAAGGTTCTGTTAACCCTCCTGTCGTTAAATAACGATCGTACCCGAATACGGACTCGAAACTGCACATGATGTCCAGCGCCAGAAAACCCTCCCCCGCCAACGGCACGGCGGAAACCAATAACGCTTGCCCGCCCGATGCGGCACCCGAATCTTGGGGCCCATCCTTGCAGCAAGCTCTGCTGGAAAGTCGCGAACGCTGGCGCGCCTTCACAACCATGTCGGTTGATTTTGCTTTCGAAACCGATAGAGCGGGCCGGTTGGTGTTTGTTCACCCCGACACTGTGTTTGGTTGGCCAAGCAGCACCTTGCTGGGACAAAGTGCCGATCTTCTGCTGGCAGAAGGTAGCATGGCCGCGACATTCAATCCATTCCAGACCACTGCCGCCAGCCGCGGTCGTCGGGCTTGGTTACGCCGGCCAGACGGCACGCCAATCTGCATCGACTTCGCGGTTTCGCCGATGATCAATGCCGCTGGACAGATTATTGGGACCCGGGGGGTGGGCCACGACTGCACGCAGACCGACGGTCAGGACGCTGCGGTCGCCACCAAGCTGCGGCGCGGCGAAGTGATGGAACACGTGCTGGAGCGCATGCGCGAAGAGGTGCTGGCCCCACGGATGATGCAGGCCGCACTGCAGGCGCTCGGCACGGCGATGGGCGCCGAGGGCTGTGCCGTGGTCGAATTCGCTCCCGAGATCGCCTTAGATCGCGCCCAGATCATCCATCACTCCGCCACAATGCCAGACAGCGTGCTTGCTGCCCTTGCCCCTGTGGTCCATGCTCCTTCCGCGCCGATCATGCTGACCGCTGGCGATGGTCGCGGGCTGATGGCCAGCATCTGCCAACCGCGCTTCGGCTTCAAAGCGATGTTGGTCGTTTGGCGCCGCCCCGATGCGCGCGCGTTCGATGATGATGACCGCGGAGTTGTTGGCGCAACCTCGGCGATTATCCGGATGGTACTCGAGCACGCAAGTATCCAGCACGAAATGTCGCGCCAGGCCCGCACCGACCCTTTGACCGGATTGCTCAACCGACGCGCTTTCCTTGAAGAAATCGAGCGCCGCGTGGAGCGCCTCGATCACGAGGGCCTGCCGGGCACGCTGATATTCGTCGATCTCGACAACTTCAAGAAACTCAACGATCAATTCGGTCACGAGATGGGTGATGAAGCATTATGCGGCATCGCCATTTTGTTGCGGGCGACGGTGCGACCAACCGATCTGGTCGCACGCCTGGGCGGAGATGAATTTGCCCTTTGGCTCGATGGTGCCGATGAACTGACGGCCGCCGAACGGGCAGAATCGCTGCGGCTCAATGGCCCGGCCATGCTTGCCGACATTGTCGGTGCAACCACAGAAGGCCTGGGACTCTCGATCGGCATTGCCTGCCGGACGCCAGGGCATGGCGAAACCATCGAAGCGCTGTTGCATCGTGCTGATCAGGCGATGTACGCAGTCAAGCGTGCCGGGCGTGGGAGGTGGCTGGTATCGCATTCGGGGCCGGGCAACGTTATCTATCCTGGGCCTGGCGCATGACCACCCAAACCTTGGCTGCCACCGCGGACGAAAAATTTCGCGTGCGCATGGCCGCAGCCTCCGATACTGGGATAACAACCTTAATGCGGCTCGCGGCCGATCCGCTTGTCACGGTCCGTGCAGCCGTTGCGATGAACCCAGCCGCCTCGACCGAGGTTAACCAGAAAATTGCCAGCGACCGCGATCCGGTGATCCGGTCTCTTCTCGCACACCGGCTGGCCAGTTTGCTGCCACCTGAAGCACTCGCGACGCTCACCATTCTGGTGCGCGACGAAGCCATGCGGGTGCGCGCCGCCATCGCCGAGGCGGTGAAGGACATGCCCGAGGCGCCGCGGGAACTGATCCTCCGCCTTGCATCCGACAGCGCCGCCCAGGTCTGCGACCCGGTGATCCGACTATCACCGCTTCTCACGGCTACAGACCTGCTGGCTCTGGTGCGCTCTCCACCAGCACCCGCGACCACTATCGCGGTCGCCCGCCGCAAAAGCATTGGCGAGGCAGTAACCGACGCCATTGCAGGATCCGATAATATCGCCGCAATCACCGCCATGCTGGAAAATCCATCCGCCGCGATCCGCGAGGCAACGTTGGATAGTATAATCGCCCGCGCCGCGCCGCACACGACCTGGCACGCACCGCTGGCTCACCGCCCGGCTTTGTCAGCCGCCGCCGCTGAGGCATTGTCTGAGTTTGTCGCCGATCAACTTCTTGAAGAACTCGCCAGCCGCGCAGACCTCGATGACGCAACCACCGCCGAGTTGCGCCAGCGCCTGCGACGACGCCTCACGGCCATCACACCCGCCCCGTTGACCCTCGACATGGATATGGATAGTGAAACCGCCATGGAGTTGGCCAAAAAGCTGTCCGCCAATGGCAAATTGACAGAGGCTTTGGCAATGAAGGCTGTCCAGCGCGGTGACATAATCGGTCTGACGGCGATGCTGGCGGTCGCCGCTGACGTGGCGTTCTCTGCGGTCTACCGCGCCGCCACTTTGCGCAGTGCCAAAGGCATCGTGAGCCTGGTGTGGAAAGCCGGCTTCACAATGGCGGCGGCCGTTGCGGCCCAAGGATTGCTGGCCGGGATCAAGCCGGCCGACGTGCTGGGGGCAGCAAAACGCGGTGGGTTCCCGCTCGCCGAACACGAAATGCGCTGGCAGATCGAATTTCTCAGGCATATGAGGCATTAGAGCATGAAGACCGCTGATAGGCGCGGTCACCATGCTCTAACTCTTTGTTTGGTCGCCTGGCCAGACCTTCGTGTGATCCCACCTACGGTCATCACGCTCTAAAATTCAAACCGCTTCGCCCATCCCCTGCTGGCGCAACAACTCCCGGTATGGCCCCGGCCTTGCGGCCAGCACGCTCGGTGGTCCATCGTCGATCACCTGCCCGGCCTGCATCACCACCACCCGGTCGAAATTTTGTAACGTCGACAGCCGATGCGCAATGGCAATTACTGTCCGCCCCTGCATCAGCCGATCAAGCGCGACCTGGATCGCCTGCTCGCTTTCGCTATCCAACGCGCTCGTTGCCTCATCCAGCAGCAGGATCGGCGCATCCTTCAGCAGCGCGCGGGCAATCGCGAGGCGTTGGCGCTGGCCACCGGACAGGCGGGTGCCGCGATTTCCGACCGGGGTTGCAAAGCCATCCGGCAGCGCCTCGATGAACTCACGGCAGCGCGCGGTTTCAGCAGCCCGCAGGACATCGGCCTCCGACGCATCGGGCCGGGCGTAGCGGATGTTTTCCAGCACCGATCGATTGAACAACGCAATATCCTGCGGCACCACCGCCAGTGCGTCGTTCAGGCTTGCTTGGGTCAGATGGGTGATGTCCTGCCCGTCAACCAGGACTGTTCCGCGATTTGTGTCGTAAAATCGTTGCAGCAATGCCAATACAGTGGATTTTCCGGCACCCGAAGCACCCACCAGCCCGACCCGCTGGCCAGCCGGCACCACCAGATCGAAGCGCTGCAAAATCGGTGACCGGCCGGGATAGGCAAACGTCACGTCTGTAAACGTTACCGCGCCCGGGCCAGGCGTCAGTACCACCGCATCCGGCGCATCGGGCATCGTGTGCGGTTCGAGCAGCGCCACCAGCGCCTCATCCAGCCGCGCAACGTGCTGGGTCAAATCAACCAGAGACACCGCCAGGTCGCGGGTGCCGTGCAGAATGGTGAAGCCGAGGCCGCAAATCAGGTTAATGTCCCCGACCGTCGCCTGTCCGGCCTGCCACATTGAAATGCCCCAGGCGAGCAGGCCTGCGGTGATCAGCGCCGTCATCGCCGCGTGCAGCAGACGCAGCTTTTCCATATATCGCAGGCTGCGCAGTCGGGCCGCCATTTCATTCCCGATCCGGCCGCCAATGCGCTGGCGTTCGCGGAAAGTGGCGCCGAAGGCACGCACAACATGCATGTTGGTGATCACGTCCACCAGTTCGCCATCAACCGCCGCCGCCTGCTCAGCGAAGGCACGATGGATGGGCGTGCCGGCGGCCGCCAGACGGAAAATCACCGCCGCCATACTCACCGCAACAACCCCGAGGCTTCCCGCCATCAACGGGTTCACGGTGGCGATCAGGATGATGGCAATGGTCACCGCCAGGATCGGTGGGATGACATTCCAGGTGCCGGTGCTCTCGGTCTGGAAAATCGCGTTGGAGGTCGCGGTGATCCGGCTGGCAAGCGTCCCTGGCATACGGTCGGCAAAGTAGCTTGGCGAATGCCCGGTCAGATGCGCAAACAGATCGGCCCGCACATCCCCAGTGACCTGAACGAAAACCCGCGCCGCCACCCAGCCGCCAATGCGCCAGGTGAAGTTGTCGGCGACAATCAAGGCGCACAACACCGAAAATGCCACCCAGGCGGCGTTGCCCGCGGCCGCAGGACCTTGGCTCACCACATCGATCAGGTTCTTCAGCCCGTATTGGGTGAAGACCGAAAACAACACTGCGCCGAACACCGATGCCAGCACCACACCGTGCCCCACCCTGTGGCGCAGCACATAGTGCAGCAGGAAACGCAGAGGGCTGCGTTGGAACGGCACGACATCAGTCCGATGGCTCGTCAATTTCACAATCTTCCAGCGGGAGTGGACAGCATCAGTTTGCCTCGCCATTAAGGCCCAATTGCGTCCCTTAAGGCAAAACAATGCGTATCGCCCAAATCGCCCCACTCTTCGAAGCCGTGCCGCCGCTGCGCTATGGCGGCACCGAACGGGTGGTGCATTGGCTGACCGAGGCGCTGGTCGCCAGCGGCCACGACGTCACCCTGTTCGCCTCGGGTGACAGTCGGACCTCGGCCCAGCTTGCCCCGATGCGGCCCCACGCTGAACGCTTCCAACGTAATTTCGAGGTCAATAACGCGCCCTACGCCGCGATGATCGAACATGTCGCCCGCCGCGCCAGCGAATTCGATATTCTGCATTTCCATATCGATTTCCACCCCATGTCAGTGATGTCGCGCCAGGCCACCCCGTTCCTGACCACGTTGCACGGCAGGCTCGACCAGGACTGGGTGCCGGGAATTTACCGCCTGTTCCCCAATGCCCCGCTGGTCTCGATCTCCGATAATCATCGCAAGCCGTTGCCCGGTCAGAACTGGCTCGCAACAGTCTTGCATGGCATGCCGCGCGACCTGTTGCGCCCCGAGCCTGGCGCCCATGACTATTTTGCCTTCCTCGGCCGCATCTCTCCGGAAAAAGGCATCGTTGACGCCATTCGCATCGCCCATGCCACTGGTATCACGCTCAAAATCGCCGCCAAAATCGGCGAGGAAGACGCGTTGTTCTACGAGCAGGTTGTCCGACCGCTGATCGATGGCAACAGGGTCGAGTATATCGGCGAAATCGACGACACCACCAAGGCTGGGTTCCTGTCCGGCGCAAAAGCCATGCTGTTCCCGATCGACTGGCCGGAACCCTTCGGCCTGGTGATGATTGAGGCAATGGCCTGCGGCTGCCCGGTCATCGCCTACCCCAACGGGTCGGTGCCGGAAGTGATCGAAGATGGGCTGACCGGCTTTATCGTGCCCGATGTCGCGGCAGCGATTGCCGCCTGCGGCAGACTTGATACGCTTGACCGCACCAAAGTGCGGGCCCGGTTCGACCAGCGCTGGACCTCCGATCGCATGGCTGCCGATTATCTCGGGTTGTATCAACGCCTGATCGACCGCAAATAGCCGTTTTTCGGCCATCATCGCTGCCTAAAGACCTGCCATCCCACTCTGCCAGAAAGCCAAAGCCCATGCGTATCGCCCAGATTGCCCCTCTTTTCGAAGCCGTGCCGCCCAAGCTTTATGGTGGCACCGAACGGGTGGTGCATTGGCTGACCGAGGGCCTGGTGGACCTCGGCCACGATGTCACGCTGTTCGCGTCGGGCGACTCGGAAACCTCGGCGACGCTGGTGCCGTGCTGGCCGCAGGCGCTGCGGCTCAATCCGGTGATCGACTGGAACGCCACCTACGCAATGCTGATCGAAACCGTCGCCCGTCGCGCCCACGAGTTCGACGTGCTGCATTTTCATATCGATTACTGGCCGAATTCGGTGTTCATGCGCCTCGGCATTCCGTTTGTGACCACCATGCATGGTCGCCTCGATTTGCCGCTGTTTGTGCAGACCTTCAACTTCTTCAAGGACGTGCCCCAGGTCTCGATCTCCAACAATCAGCGCACCCCCGTGCCCAATCTCAACTGGGCCGGCACCGTCTATCACGGGATGCCCGCCGATCTGCTGACCCCGCTGCCAAATGGCGGCCAGGGCAATTATTTCGCCTTCCTCGGCCGCATCTCTCCGGAAAAACGTGTTGATCGCGCTATCGAAATCGCCGGCGCCACTGGCCGCGAACTGAAAATCGCCGCCAAGATCGACCGCGCCGACCAGGACTATTTCGACCGCGAGATCGCCCATCTCTTCACCCAACCCCATGTGAATTATATCGGCGAAATCAACGATGTGCAGAAAGTGCCGTTCCTTGCCAACGCCACCGCCCTGCTGGTGCCGATCGACTGGGAAGAACCTTTCGGCCTCGTGATGATCGAGGCGATGGCCACCGGCACCCCGGTGATCGCCTTCCGGCGCGGCTCAGTGCCCGAAGTGATCGATGACGGCGTCACCGGGTTCATCGTCGATACCATGGAGCAGGCGATTGCGGCGGCCAAACGGGTCCATACCCTCGATCGTGCGAAGGTGCGGGCGCGGTTTGAGGAACGCTTTACCAATCGCCGCATGGCGGGGGATTATGTTGCGATTTATCAGACGTTGATTGATCAGAAAGCAGCGAAAGCGTAAGGAGGTATGTTATTTTTACGAACAAAAATAAGCGCTTGCCTTCGCCTATCCCTGCTCCTTCATCCCGCCATCCGCCACCATCAGCACCCGCGTCCCAATCGCGCGCACGAAAAACCGGTCATGCGACACTAGCACGCAGGTCGCGCCATGGCTGATGATTTCGTCCTCCAACCGTTCCTGCCCGGCAATGTCGACATGGTTGGTCGGTTCATCCATCAGATAAAAATTCGGCTCGGTCAGCCGCAAAGCCAACAGCCCCAACCTTGCCTTCTGCCCGGGCGACATCTGCGCGATTTTGCGGCGCTGGGTGTCGATATCAAACCCTGCTGATGCCAACAGGCTGAGGCTGCGCTGATCGCCAAGCCGGAAGCTGCCCGCGATGAAGCCATGCGCGGTATCGTCGGCCGGCAATTGCGACATCTGCTGATCGATATAGCCAACCACCGCGCTCGGACTTGCGGTAAGCCCAGGAATTTCGCCCCCGAGACACATCACCTCACGCAGCATACGTACGAATTGCGACTTGCCCACCCCATTAGCGCCGGTGATCACGATCCGATCGCCCTGAAAGATCTTGAGCGCCCCGGTGCGAAACAAATGTCGGCCATCCGGCGTGGTGACCGCTATATTATCAAGCGATACCATAACCTTGGCATGGGTTCCGCGATTGGACAGCTTGATCTCGCCGCTGCGGATCTGCTCAACTGGGCGCAGCGCCTGCTCTATTGCCTCGGCGCGGGCGTTCAATTGCTTGGATTTCTTCAGCAGCAGATCACTGCCGCTGTTAATCCCGACATTTTTCAGCCGGCCGGCATTCTGCCGCAGGCGTTGGGCTTCTTTCGCGTCTTTCGCCAGAATTGCGTCCTGGGCTGCATCATCAGCAGCCATCAGCCCCCGCGCCCGGCTGAACGGATGGGCGTAATCGCGGCTGATCTCGGCACGCAGAAAAAACGTCCTGGTGGTGCAGTCATCGAGGAATTGCCGGTCATGGCTCGCGATCAGCATCGCCACGCCTTCGCTGCCATAGCGGATCCAATCCTCCAGCACCGCCAGCCGATCGAGGTCGAGATGGTTGGTCGGCTCATCCAACAGCAGCACATCAGGCTCGGTAATCCAGGCGCGGGCAATCAGCGCGAAACGCTGCCAGCCGCCCGACAGCACCCGCAATGGCCGATCATGCATCGCCGCCGGCGTATCGAACATGTCGAGCGCCACCCCACAGCGCCAGGCATTGGCCTCGCGATCGGCCGGCGGCAGCGCGCGGCGGATCGCCTCCACCAGCGTCAGGTCAAGCAGATTTTCCGGCACGTCCTGTTCGACATAGCCAATCTTGAGGCCACGTTTGCGGGTGATCTCACCGCTGCCGGCCTCCGCCTGTCCGGCCAGGCAACGCAGCAAAGTGGATTTGCCCGCACCATTGCCCGCAATCAGGCCAACCCGATCGCCTTCGTGGATCGTGAGGTTAAGGTTGTGGAACAGGCGATGGGGGGACGCGATACCGAGTCCGTTGATATTGATCAGGCTCATCTATGTCTCTCAGGTCGTCATGCTCTCACCCGCCCCGGCGGCAATAATCGCCTCGATCAGCACCTGGGTCGCCAGCGCGTCCTCCCCGGTCACCGCCGGGTCGCGATCTTCGGCGATGGCGGCAACAAAATCCGCCAGCACCGCACGATGCGCGTCATGCGGGAAATCCATGATGCTGGCGCCCCCACCTGTGCCCTCGGTCGAAAGATGCTCCAGGCTGCTGCCATCGAGAAAGCGCACCCGCAATGACGCCCCTTCAAGCCGCGCGGTGCCGAGGCTGCCGATAATCTCGATGCTGTCCGGCCGCCCTGGAATGCTCGCCGTGGTGGCAATCAGCGTCGCCGGTGCGCCGCTGGCGGTTTCCAGCAGGGCACTCGCGTAATCCTCGGTTTCCATGCGGTGCAACGCGGTGGTTCGCACCTGGGCCGCCACCACCCGGCGTACGCCGACAAGATGCTGGAAGAAATTCAGCGCGTGGATCGCCTGGGTCAGCAGCACCCCACCGCCGTCGCGCGCCACCGTCCCGCGCCCGACCTCGTCATAATAGGATTGCTGTCGCCACCATGGGATCTGCACGCTGGTGGCCTGGACTTCGCCCAACCGACCACTGCGCAGCACGTCGTGCATCGCGATCGACGCCTCGCGAAACCGCTGCTGCAGCACCACCCCAACCCGGACCCGCGCCGCGCGGCCCTCGGCCACCAAGGCGCGCGCAGCCTCGGTCGAAACCTCAAGCGGCTTTTCCACCAGCACATGCTTGCCCGCGGCAAATGCCAGCCTGGCGATGGCGAGATGCGATGATGGCGGGGTCAGCACCAGCACCGCACCAACCCGAGGATCGGCAATCGCTGCCGCAATATCGGTGGTCGTCGGATAGTCGGCAAACGCGGCCAGGCTCGCCGCCCGTCGTGCGGCGACAAACCGCACATCCACCAAGCCCGCCAGATCCCGCAGCGACTTGAAATGCGGGATGCTGCCTGGTCCGGTGCCAATGACCGCGAGGCCGAGCATGCTCACAGCCGGATCGCGCGGGCTTGGGCCTCAAGCGCCAATCGGCATACGGTCAGGCAATGCGCCTGGGTCATCGCGGTTTCCGTCCGGTCGCGGACATCGTTGGCGAAATCACGGAAATAGGTCAGCGGACGGCCGGCGCAGTTGATGTAGCGGGTGCCCTGGTTGTTGACCAAAAACAGATGCTCGGTCCCTGGCCTGCCCTCGACATCGACATATTTGCGCAGCTCGATCGTGCCTTCGGTGCCCAGAATGGTGGTGCGGCCATCCCCCCAGGTCGACAACCCGTCGGCCGTGAACCAATCGACCCGGATATAGCCGGTGGCGCGGCTGTTCCGCAGCGCGATCTCGCCGAAATCCTCAAAGCCACCGCCAACCGCGTAGCTGCCAATGCTGGCATAGCCGATTTCGGCATCGCGGCTATCGGTGAAGGCGAGGAATTGGTCGATCTGATGGCTGGCGATATCGACCAGGATGCCACCGTAATATTTCGCGTCGAAAAACCACGCCGGGCGCAGCGCCCGGTTGAGCCGATGCGGGCCCAGCCCGATGGTTTGGATCACCCGGCCGATAGCGCCCGCCCGCACCAAAGCCAGGGCCTCGGCGGTGGATGGGGTTTGGAAGCGTTCCGAAAAGCACACCGAAAAAATCCGGCCGGTTTCAGCGACGGTCTGTTGCACCGCGGCCAGTTGGGCAAAATCGGTGATGCCGGGCTTGTCGACCAGGACGTCCTTGCCGCGCCGCATCGCCTCAATCGCCAGGGGCGCACGCTCGGACGGGATCGAGGCAATCGCGATGACATCGATCGTCCTGTCGTCCAGCAAACAGTCCTTGTCGGCAATTTCCGCCAGATGCGGAAAGCGCTTGCGGAACCCTTCCAGTACCACGGGATCCGATGTCACTGGCCAGTAGCCAGCGCATTCCATGCCCGCCTCGATCAGATGGGCGGTCAGTTCATAAACATGGCGGTGGTCGAGGCCGATGACGGCGAAGCGCATGGTACTCGTCCTTCCTATCGGCTCAGCCGTGCCAGAATCGCCTGTCCGCGCCGCCAGCGCTCCCGCCTGGGCCGCACCCATTCCACTCGCCGCCCCGGTCACAACCGCGACCGGGGCGGCAAGCGGAAAACGGACGCTCAATCCGGCAGGCCAAGCACCCGCTTGGCGACGATATTGAGCTGCACTTCCGATGTGCCACCGGCGATCGACCCGGCCTTGGACCGCAGCCATTCACTGGTGCGGCGCAGTTCGTCGGGGGAGAATTCGTCGCCGTCCCACCCGAGGCCCTGCACGCCCTCGGCAGCGATGGTGACCTCGTAGCGCCGCTTGATGAGCTCGGTGCCATAATATTTAAACATCGCCGACGCGGGTCCTGGCGAGCTGCCGCTATCGGCGGCCTCAGCCGCACGGGCGCGGGTCAGCTGGAACGCATGGGCGTCGATGGCGAAGGACGCAATCCGGTCACGCAACACCGGATCGGCGATCCGCCCGCCCGAGGCCCCGGCATGCTGCTTGGCGATGTCTTCGAGCGGCTGTTCCGACTTGGCGGTGCGGCGCCCGGCAATACCCTTGCGTTCATGTTCGAGCAGCCGCTTGGCGATCGTCCAGCCCTTGTTGAGCCGGCCGAGAATGTTCTCCTGCGGCACCTGAACGTTTTCCAGGAAGGTTTCGCAGAACGGCGAGGCCCCATTGATCAGCCGGATCGGCTTCACCCGCACGCCGGGATTGTTCATGTCGATGAGCAGGAAGCTGATGCCCTCATGCTTTTTTGCCGCCGGATCGGTGCGCACCAGACAGAAAATCCAGTCGGCGTAGTTGGCGCCCGAGGTCCAGATCTTGTGCCCGTTGACCAGGAAATGATCGCCCTGATGCACGGCCCTGGTTTGCAGGCTGGCAAGGTCTGATCCCGCGCCGGGTTCCGAGTAACCCTGGCACCAGCGCCGCTCGCCGGAGGTAATTTTCGGCAGTTGCTCGGCCTTCTGTTCCGGGGTGCCATATTCCAGCAGCACCGGCCCCAGCATGCTCAGCCCCATGCCAACCAGCGGTTTGCGGCAGCCCAGCGCCAGCATTTCATCTTCAAGGATCTGCGCCTCGTATTCCGAAAGCTCCCCACCGCCAAATTCCTTCGGCCAGGTCGGCGCGGTCCAGCCCTTCGCGTGCATGCGCTCAAGCCAGATTTTCTGCTCCTCGTTCTCGAAATGGCTCTTGGTGCCGCCACCATAGGCCTCACCATCCTCACCGCGCATCGACGGCGGGCAGTTAGCGTCGAGCCATTTGCGAGTTTCGGCGCGGAAATCGGCGACTGAGGCCATTGCGGTTCTCCTGGACAGTTGAGATGATTGAAGCACCGTGCCAGGGCTTTCGGCAAGGGCTGGGTTTATCCGGTTTACCGCCGGGGCGTTCTTCGTCTTTCAGGGCGAGTCGGGTTAATGCAACGCTTGCACACCTTCGACCGCCACCGCGTGTGGCCCTGGCCGCCGCATCTCCAGCAGTGCGCGCGCGTCACTTTCGCGTCCGGCCTTGAGATAGGCCTTCAGCAAGGTGAACTCGACCAGATCGGTTTGTGCCCGGCTGCCGCCCATGCGCTCGCGCTGGGTCATCAACGGCGCCAGTGCGTCAATCGCGGTGGTGAAGTCCTGGCGCTGGAACGCCGCAAACGCCCGCGCCAGGGCCGGAATAACCGGGCCCGCCGGATAGCGTCCGGCGCTCGCCAGCTCCTCCATCCGCTGCACCCGGGCAGCCAGCCCGGCCCCGTCACCGGACGCGGCATCGGCCAGCGCGATGTGCCAGTCGGCAAACGCCATGCCAGCGCGCGGGAACATCCGGTTGGCGAAATCATGCATCGCCTGCCAGCGCGCCGGGTCATGACGGTGGCCGGCAAGCTCGGTCCGCCACAGGAAAGAGGTGACATCGGCCAGCACAATCATCGCCGAACCCTGGTAAACATCCGGCGCAAACGACTGATTGTAAAGCCGAAAAGCCTCGGCATCATTGCCCGCTTCCAGTTCGCACAGCGCCAGATGCCAGCTCAGATGGCCGTGCAACTGGCCGTCGCGCGCATAGCCCGGTAGAAACCCCGCCATGAAGGCCCGCGCACCGTCGCGATCGCCATCTTCATAGCAAAGATGCGCCTTGGCATGCGCCACCCACGGGTTGCGCGGATTTTGCGCCAGGGATCGCTCGATGACCGGACGCGCCGCATCGCGCTGGCCATTTTCTACCAGCGCGTGGCCGTAATGCGCCCCGAACCACCAGTCATCGCCATAGTGCGGCGCAAGCCGGTCCAGCAGCGCGACTTGCTCGACCTCCCGTCCGACCCGGCCGGACATCCCGATCAACCCACCCGGCGTGGCGCAGGTATTGAGCAGCATTGCATCCCGCGGCCAGTCTTCCAGATGGGTCCGCAAGGCGGCCAGCGCGTCGTCCGCCTGGCCCGCAAACACCTTGCCGAAAAAGGCGACATGGCTCGCCTCGCGCCCCTGCAAGCCGCCGGCCAGGCTGGTGGCGGTGTCCATGGCCGCGCGGGCGCTGACCATATCTGACGCCATTTGCAGCATCCGCGCGCGTGCGACATGTGCCAGGGCAAATCCAGGATCGGCGGCGATCGCCTGATCGAAAGCGGCGGCGCCACCGGGGTTGGCACCCAGTACCAGATCGCAGCCCGCGACATAGGCATCGCGCGCGATGTCCGACGCTGTGGAAACCGTAAGATCATGGCGGTCAGTCAACATGCTGGGTTTCCTGTTTCCGGAGGTCTGTCGCTTCCAGTTCTAGCCCAAAGCGTAATCACGTGGGCGCGTCGTGTCACGATGCCGGCGTCACCCGCGATTGGCTTGTGCCTCAAGCGGCCATAGATGCGCCCACCAATACCAGGCGATGGCAAAGCTCGCCACGAGCCCGAACACGCAATAGCCCGTTGCAGTCGCCACGAAGCCGAACTGGCGGATCAACACCCCGGCGAGCAGCAGCCCCACCGGCATGCCATAGACCGCCAACATCCGAACCCCCATGACCCGCCCACGGAACCGATCGCCCGAGGATCGCAGCAACATCACCGCCATCGGCACCATGCACAGGCTCTGGGTGAAACCGGCCAGCATCAACAAGCCAATCCCAAGCACGGGATGGCTGGTGTGGGCATATAGCAGCAGCGCCGAGTACCACACAAAGGCAAAGCAAATCATGATCCGCCCGGCCGGGATCATCCGGCCCGCGGTGCTAAGGGTGATCGAGCCGAGCAACCCGCCAAACGCAAAACCCGCCGCCAGGAAGCCGAGACCAGACTGGTCCATGCCGTAAATATCGCGCGCCACATAGGGCAGCAGCCCGCCAGAAAGCGGGAACGCACAGAAATTGACCAGGAATGCCAACACCATCGCCGCCAGCAGACGCGGCGTGGTCCAGACATAAGCCAAGCCTTCCTGCACATCGCGCAACGGCGATGCCACCGCCGCCATGGTCAGGTTTGGCGCGGGCCGCGCAATGCGCAGGCTCAGCGTCAGGCTCGCCAGATAGAACAGCACCACGATCATATAAGCCGATGCCATGCCGACCAGCGCAAACAGCGCGGCGCCGACCAGGGCCCCGGCGATGCGGGCGGAATCCTGGGTCGTGCGCGATATCCCCATCGCGGCCATCAACTGGTCCGCCGGCATCAGGCTTCCCACCAGCGTATTGCGGACCGCCAGATCCGAGGGCCGCACCAGCCCCATGCAAAACGCGACGGCGAACACATGGATCGGCGACAGCACGCCGAACACGGCAAACAGCGTGAGGAAGCTGGCCTGAACCGCATAGAAGCCGCGCATCAGGCACAGCAGATTGCGCAGCCCGATCCGATCGCCCGCCACCCCGAACAGCGGCGCCAGCAAAGTGCCGGTGAATTGTAACGCGCCGAATACGGTCAGCATCAGCACTGATTTGGTTTCAACCAGCACATACCAGCCCAGGATCAGCGTCTCCATCTCGAACGCCCACGACGTCAGCAGATCCGCCGGCCACATGAAGCGGAAGCTGCGGTTGCCGAACGGCGCAAGCAACGACGGGCGCGCGCCTGCCGACAATCCTGACATTTTCCTCGCCCTAACGCGTTCTTGTTCTTGGGACGGTAACCATGGTGGTGGCGCGGCACAACCCGTGGGACCGATCAGCCTGGCCTGCGCCGGCCTTTCCGGGTCGGAACCGCAATCGGCAACGCCACCTCAGCCGCCAGGTTCGGATAGGGCGCGGACGCATGCGGAAACGCCATCGCGTCAACAAAATGCGCCTGAAACCGCGGTTCCAGCGCGGTCTCGATCTTCTCGATCCGCCGCACCAGCGCTTCGACCTCGGCGCGATGCCCGCGATTGAGCAGCGCCATCCGCGCCCCGGTCCCCGCCGCATTGCCGATCGCCGAAACCCGGTCCAGCCGACAATCCGGGATCAGCCCTAAAATCATCGCGTATTTCGGATCGATATAGCTGCCAAACGCCCCGGCGAGCTTGATGCGATCCACGGTTTCGACACCCAGTTCATCCATCAGCAGCCTGACCCCCGCGTAGAGCGCCCCTTTGGCCAGTTGGATGGCGCGAATATCGGTCTGGGTGACCGAGAGCGGCACCTTGCCCTGCCACAGCAGAAAATCCTGGCTGCGGCCATTCTGGCGCAGGCGCGGATGCGCGCGGTCGGTCATCCGCCCATCGGCGGCAATGATCCCGGCAAGGAACATTTCCGCCACCGCCTCGATAATCCCCGACCCGCAAATCCCGGTCACCCCGGTGGCCTCGGTTTCGTCCGCAAAACCCGGCTCGTCCGACCACGGATCGACGCCGAGCACTTTCACCCGTACGTCCCAGCTTTCGCGGTCAATCCGCACCCGTTCGATCGCCCCCGGAGCGGCGCGTTGCCCGGATGAGATTTGCGCGCCTTCAAATGCCGGCCCGGTTGGCGATGATGCGGCGAGCACACGGTGGCGGTTGCCGAGCAGGATTTCGGCATTGGTGCCAACATCGATCACCAGCGTGGTTTCGTCATGGTGCTGCGGCCCGTCGGCCAGGGCCACCCCCGCTGCATCGGCACCGACATGCCCGGCAATGCAGGGCAACATATACAACCGCCCGCCGGGATGGATCGCGAGGCCCACATCGCGCGCCGCCAGCCGCAGCGCGCCGGAAACCGCCAGCGCGAACGGCGCCTGTCCCAGTTCGGATGGGTCAAGCCCGAGATAAAGATGATGCATCACCGGATTGCCGACAATCGCCGCATCCAGGATGTCCTCGGCACCAATCCCCGCTTGCCCCGCCAGCCGGGTTACCAGCGTGGCCAGCGCGCCGCGCACCGCCTCGGTCAGCGCGGACCGGTCGCCAGGGTTCATCATCAGCCAGGAAATCCGGCTCATTAAATCCTCGCCGAAGCGGATTTGCGGGTTCGACGTCCCCGCCGAGGCCACAATCCGGCCGCTGAGCAAATCCACCAGATGCCCGGCGATGGTGGTCGAGCCGATATCGAAGGCGAGGCCGAACACACGGGCGCGAACCCCAGGCCATAACGCCACCAGCAAGGGGCGGTCGCAATCCTGATGCAGCGCCGCCGTCACCTGCCAGTTGCCGGCCCGCAGGATGCGCTGAATATCGCCCAATAGCGGCGGGTCGATCGCGACGCCCGGCAGACCAAGCGCTTCCAACAGGCGATCCGCATCGCCCAACGGCGCATCCATGTCGGGTTCGGCGACCTGCACAGTCACCAGCGATATCGCGCTGTCGATCACGATCCGCCGAACCTCGGCGCGCTTCCTCATAATCTGGCGGTTGGTGGCAAATTCGCTCGGCACATCGATCACCAGATCGCCGGTGATCTTTGCCGCACAGGACAGGCGCCGATGGGCCGCCAGACCGCGCGGTCGCCAGCTTGCCTCGGTCGCACCAGGTGCCGACAGATGATCGTGGGCCGACACAATCCCATGCTTGTCGAACACCCCGGCCGCGACCTCGACCTGGCAGCGCCCGCACAGTCCGCGACCGCCGCACACTGACTCGACATAAACCCCAAGCGAGCGCGCCGCATCGAGCAACACCGTCCCGCCGGCAAACCGTCCGCGCCTGCCGCTTGGCATGAACACCACCAGATGGTCGGTCACGGCGGCGCGTGCCCGCCGTTCAGAACCAGTGCTTCAACGGCCGCGCTGTTGTACTCCCCCGTCAGCATCGCCAGCGCTGCGTCCGCCTCGGCCACCAGATCGTCGCCACAAGGTTCCGGCGTGCCGCGCCGCCATTGCGCCAGATAGGTGTCAGAGTCGCGCGCGCCGACCTGCATCGCGGCGCGGTCGATTGCCTGGATGAAGCGTTCCGGCAATTCGCGACGTTCGGCCCGACGGCCGATGCGTACCATCACCTGGGCGGGAATATCCCGCCAAAAAACCACGATGCGCTCTGCCACTTTACGCCTCAACTGGACCAACCGGGCGCTTTGTGACAGGAACACCCCCCTGCCAGCAATGGGTTGCAACAATGCTCGAAGACCTGCTTCGCACGCGTGACTGGCTGCTCGCCGATGGCGCCACCGGCACGACATTGTTCGCCATGGGGCTGACCTCGGGCGAGGCCCCGGAATTGTGGAACGAGGCGCATCCCGACCGCATCCGCCGGCTGCACCAGGATTTCGTCACCGCCGGCGCCGACATCATCCTGACCAATAGTTTCGGCGGCACCGCGCGGCGCTTGATGCTGCATCATGCAGAAGGCCGGGTGGTCGAACTTAACCGCCTCGCCGCCCAGCACGCCCGCGCCGTCGCCAACAGGGCAGACCGGCCGATCGTGGTTGCCGGATCGGTCGGCCCGACCGGCGATCTGTTCGCGCCATTGGGCGCGCTCACCGAAGCCGAGGCGGTGGATATTTTCGCCGAACAGATCGAGGGGCTGAAACAGGGCGGCGCCGATCTGATCTGGATCGAGACCATGTCAGCGGTCGAAGAAATGCGCGCCGCCGCCACCGCCGCCGCCCGATGCGGCATGCAATACACCGTCACCGCGAGCTTCGACACCGCCGGCCGTACCATGATGGGCATCACCCCCGAAGCCATGGCCGAGGCTACCACCGGCTTCATCCCGGCCCCGCACGGCATTGGCTGCAATTGCGGCGTGGGGGCGTCGGACCTGCTGGTATCGGTGCTCGGCATCACCGCCGCACAGCCGGATGCCATGGTGATTGCCAAGGCCAATTGCGGCATCCCGCAAGTCCGCGGCGGCAGCATCGATTACACCGGCACACCGGAGTTGATGGCGGATTACGCCCGCCTCGCCTGCGACAGCGGCGCCCGCATCATCGGCGGCTGCTGTGGCACCACGTCGGACCATCTGCTCGCCATGCGACGCTCACTCGAAGGCTACCGGCGCGGTGATCGCCCGGATACCGACATATTGGTCGCCTGCCTCGGCGCGCTCGCCTCCCCGCCCGCGCGCGAAGGTGCAACCCGCCGCGCCACCCGCCGCTCAGGAGCCTGAACACGATGGCCGACGACGATATCGACCTCGCCGCATTGTCCGACGATGACCTCGTGACCCAGATGCACGACGATCTTTACGACGGGCTGAAAGACGAAATCACCGCCGGCGTGGACATTCTGCTCGGTCGTGGCTGGACCCCGTACCGGGTGCTGACGGACGCCCTGGTCGAAGGCATGCGCATCGTTGGCGTCGATTTCCGCGATGGTATCCTGTTCGTCCCCGAAGTGCTGCTCTCGGCCAATGCGATGAAGGCCGGCATGGCGATCCTGAAGCCGTTGCTTGCCGAAACCGGCGCGCCGAAAACCGGCAAGATGGTGATCGGCACGGTCAAGGGCGACATCCACGACATCGGCAAAAACCTGGTGGCGATGATGATGGAGGGCGCCGGCTTCGAGGTCGTCGATCTCGGCGTCAACACCGATGTCGATCGCTATCTGGCCGCAATCGACGAACACCAGCCCGATATTCTCGGCATGTCGGCGCTGCTGACCACCACGATGCCTTACATGAAAGTGGTGATCGAGGCACTGAAGACCAAAGGCATCCGCGACCGCATCGTGGTGCTGGTTGGCGGCGCCCCGTTGAACGAGGAGTTTGCGATGTCGGTTGGCGCCGACGCCTATTGCCGCGATGCCGCCGTAGCAGTCGAAACCGCCAAAGCCTTCATGGCGCGGCGGTCGAACCAGATGGCCGCGGGTTGACGCCGGACCGCGTTCTGGTGATCGCCTGCGGGGCGCTGGCCCGCGAAATCGGCGCGATCACCAAGGGTGCGGGGCTCAACCATATCGATCTGGTCTGCCTGCCAGCCAGCTTGCACAACACCCCTGACCGCATCCCCGGTGCGGTGCAGGGCGCAATCACCGCGGGGCGCCAAACCCACGACCACATCTTCGTTGCCTATGCCGATTGCGGCACGGGCGGAGCGCTCGATCGGGTGCTGCGCGACGAAAACATCGAGCACCTGCCCGGCCCGCATTGCTACGCCTTCTATTCAGGGGTCGAACCCTTCCTTGCCGCCGGTGACGCCGATATGCGCAGCTTCTTCCTCACCGATTTCCTTGCCCGGCAGTTCGAAACCCTAGTCATCAAACCACTTGGGTTGGATCGCCATCCCGAACTGCGCGATGCCTATTTCGGGCAGTACGAGGCGCTGGTTTATCTGGCACAGACCGATGATGCCACCCTCAATAAGGCCGCGACCGATGCCGCGATCCGGTTGGGCTTGCGCTATGAGCGGCGGTTTGTCGGGTATGGCGATTTGGCGTTGGCAGAATTCTTCACTCCCGCGCCATGAGAAACACCAAACCCCTGGTATCCTCCAGCGGTGCAAAAGCCAGCGCCTCCAAGGCCGGATATTCGTCGGGGGTGACAACATTCCGCCGCACAATTAAGTGTCGGTGCACATGAATAGTCTGCCCCTCGGCGCGATAATGCGCCTCGTAGCGCCCGATGTCGTTGTCGAAAACCACATCGCGCGGCAGCCGCGCGATGTGCCAGCCATCCGGCACCGCGAGCGCCACATCCCAGCGATAATCCCGCGCCCCCACCCAGGCCGGGGTGCGCCTGGGTCCGGATGCGGTCTGGCGCAGCAGATCGCGCAGCCCAGACATCGCAAGCGGCCCAACCCCCTGCGGCACCTGCAACGTCATCGCGTCACCAAGCCGGTTAAGCACGCGCGGGCTCGTCCAGTCAGCCGATAATTGCAGCGGCTGCGACAGATCGCGCGGGTTGGACGCCACATAAATCCCCGCCCCACCTTCCGGGGTCGCGGCGATTGCCTGCCCGGCCAGTTGCTCCAACGAACTGGCCTCGGCGATCAGGCCACGCACATAGGCCTCGGCGGTGGGCGACATCTCGAAATCGGCATGGCCGGTAATGGTGCCCGATACGTCGAGGCTGGTGCGCAACCGGGCATGGTAGCGCGATTGCGCCGGTGTCAGCTCCGGGGTTCGCCCCAGTCGGCCCGCATCGGTGACGTGAACCGCCAGCTTCCCGGTCAAATTGGGTTGCAGGGCATCGAACCGGCTGAAGCGGCTGAACATGTTCACATAACGGTCGAAATCTGGCAGATACAGAATGACCTGATTGATGAAAAATGGCGTCCACAACACCGGATCTCGCGTGCGTACGCCTTCTTCAACCAGGACCAGTTCAGCCGGGATGCCGCGCGCGGCCAGCAATGCCTGTGTCAACACCGACATGTCGCGCCCATCGCCATAGCCGGATTGCAGCACTTCGAGCGCCGGGCGCGGCGCGAAACCTTCCACCGGGTTCAGGGTCAGCGCCATCGGTCGGATCGCGGTCTTGACCCAGTCATGGATCGCACGCGCGGCCGCCTCGTCGAGCAAATCGCCGACGATCCGGTCCGCCAGCGCCTGCAACGCAGGCTGCACCACCCCGGTTCCCCGCGCCGCCTTCGCGGTAATCGCACCGATGGTTTCGAAGTCGGGCAAGCTCGTCGCCTGAAATTGCGGCATGAAATCGTTGATGTTGACCATGCCCGGCTCGATATCCTGGCCGGCGTGATCGGCAAGGCGGGCGACGATATGGCGCAGTCCGCCATCGCTGGTATCGGCGACGGTGGTGCCCCCACGGGCGCGCCAGGTGAGCGGGATGCTGGCGGGCAGATCGATGCGGATTTCGCTGAGGGCAGTGTCCCACGCGAACTCGGGCATCCAGAAGGTGTTGAACCCAAGCAATGACGGCGCGGCGCGATCCATTTTCCACACCACATGGGTGCGGCTGCCAAGCCGCAGTTGCGGGAAGAGCACCGTTATGGTCCGGCTGGTGACAAACCCGACGACATTGGCGGCCATCGGGGTAATGCGGGTAAACACGCTCGATGGCGGCACTATCACCCGCGTTCCGTCGGGCTGATCCACCCAGGCTTCGACCAGTTCAACGCTTTGCTTGGATGGATAGAACAGCATTGTCGCCCGGTCACGCATGCCCAGGCCGCGCTGGGTCAGCAAGGTCCAGTCCTGGGTGCTGGTCAGCACGTAGCCGAGCCCGGGGTTCACGATATAGTGGGCTATCGACCGGTCGAGCCTTGCATGCACGACCGGCTCAGCCCAAGCCGGCGCCGCGAGCAGGCAGAGCACAACCAGCGCGCGCAACATCGTCGCCATGCTTCTAACCGCCGACATGCTTCAGGGCCATTGCCGCGCGGGCGTCGACCTGGGCGGCATAGAGCACCGCCTCCAGCGCCGCGAAATCCTCGGGCGCGATCACATTGGTCTGGATGACCAGCCGCCGTTCGACCTTGATCTGGTCCAGGCCAGCCACGTAATGGGCATGATAGCTGCCGACCTGGTTGCTCACCGCGACATCATCGGGCAGTTGCGCGACAAAGCGACCAGGCGGCAAATCGATCACACTGCTCCAACCCCAGTCGCGGGCGGCCAGGAAAGCCGGATGGCGGCGTGGCGCCGTCCCGGAGCGGCGCAGCACCCCGTTCAATTGCGCCGGTCGCGCCAGATCAGGCCCGGCCGGCACCCGCAGCAGCAGCATCCCGTCCTGCGCTGTCACCGCGTGCGGGCTGGTCCATTCGGCTTTTAGCCGTAATTGTTGCGATAAATCCCGGGGATCTGACCCGGTCAGCGTGCCGAAACCGGCCTCCGGCGTCGCCCGGAGGAACTGCGCTGCCAGGCTCGCCGGGGATGCAGCGTCCGCAAGCGCCTGGCGGATCGCCGGCTCAGCACTTGGCGACATCTCGAATTCGGCGCGACCGATGACAGTACCATCCGGGTCAAGCCGCAACTGGCTGGTCATGCGATAGTGGTTGTGCGCTGCGGTGAAGGCGGGCGTGCGGGCCATGATGCCGACTTCACCCAGTCGCACCACCAGCCGATCAGCAAGCGTCGGGTCGGCGGCATCAAATGGGGCGTAGCGCCGCGTTGGATTGAGGTAGCGATCGAACGCCGGCAGATAGACCATGGCGTGGTTGAACACCACACCCCATAACAGCGGATCGACGCTGGTTTCGTCCCAGCGCACCAGGGTGATTTCGCTTTTTATCCCGCGCGCGGCGAGCAGCGCCTGCATCAGCACGCTATAATCCTTGCAGTCGCCGTAACCGGCCTTGAGCACATCAGGCGCCGCATGCGGCACCCAGCCATCCTCCATGTTGAGCCAGACGGCGACGTAGCGGATATTTTCGGTCACCCACTCATAGATCGCCCGCGCCGCGGCCAGCCCGGCGCGATCGCCCACGATCCGGTCGGCCAGCGCCTGAATGTCCGGGGTGACCTCGGCGCGGCCAGATGCCGCCCGCGCAGTGATGGCACCAACTGCCTCGTAGTTCGGCAGGGTCGTGGCAGAAAACCCCGGCGCCACATCGGACACCGGGACCATCGCGGCTTCCGGTTCAACCCGCGCATGACCTGGCAAATAGGCCACGATATGGCGCGATGCGCCGCCTACAGCGTCAATGACCTCAAAGCCGCCGCGTGCCTTCCAGGCAAACGGCAGATCGGCGGGAAGATTGATTGCGATGGTGCGGGGGCCGCTATCGATTTCCATCGGCACGAGATGCTGGACATTAAATCCGTACATGGCGGGCGTCGTCTGAGTCAGTTTCCAAACCACATGGGTGCGGCTGCCCTCTTTCAGTTGCGGAAACACCACCGCGCGAACCATTGAATTGACAAAGCCGGGCGTGTTGTTCGACGCCTGCGCCACCCGGTTGAACATGCTCGCCTTGGGCACCACAACCCGCGTGCCATCGGGTTGATCCACCCAGGCTTCGACCACCGAAACGCTTTGGCTATCCGGGGAATATCCCATCCCGCTCGACCCCGCCATTTGTACCCCACGTGAGGTCAGCAAGGTCGCGTCATCGGTTCGCGTCATGGTGTAAGTCATGTCGGGTAGAACGTCGTAGCGGACCGCATGGCGGTCGACGCGGACATGGCTGGTGGGTTCGACGTGCGCCGGCCCTGACAGAACCAGCAGCAAGCCGGCAAAGGCGGCGATACGGCGCATCGGTCTATTCCCCCGCCGGGGCCAGAACCAGTATCGCGCGGACATCGATCATCGGGGCATAGAGCAGCTTTTCCAATGATTTATAATCCTCAGGCGCGACAACATCGCGGCCGATCACCAGATTGCGGTTTACCACGATCCGTTGCGAACCGTCCTTGCGGTAGCTTGCGGTATAGCTGCCGACATCGTTGGCAATCGTCACATTATCCGGCAACCGCGCCACCTGCATGCCCGGCGGCACGGTAATCGTGGTCTCCCAGCCATGATCGCGGGCCCCGGCGAACAGCATGGTCCGCCGCACCCCGGTCGGCGATAATTTGCCGCGCATTTCCGCCGGCGGCGCCAGATCGGGGCCGACCGGCACGCGCAGGAAAATTTCCTGCCCGGCCGGGTTCACCGCATAGGGGCTCAACCAGTCCGCCGACAGTACCAGTGGCCGCGACAGATCACGCGGGTTCGAGGACGCAATATCGCCAAACCCGCCTTCGAGCGTGCGGCTCAGCAAGGTTTCCGCAAGCTTGGTGGTTGACGACGCCGAGGCAAGCGCGCTGCGAATGCCACCCTCGCCATGTGCGGTCATGGTGAATTCAGCATGGCCCTTGATGCTGCCATCCATGCCCAGGATCAGATCGCTCCGCATCCGGTAAAGATTGCCGGTGGCCGTGCTCGGCGGGGTCCGCAGCACGCGGCCCTCGGGTGTCAGCAGCACGACAAACTTGCCGGCCAGAGTCGGGTCGAGCGCATCAAAACCGGCATAGCGATTGGTCGGGTTCACGAATTTGTCGAAATCGGGCAGATAAACGATGGCATGATTGGCGAAATAGGGCGCCCATAACATCGGTTCGACGCTACGGGTGCCCCAGTCCAGCACAGCCATATCGGCACGAATGCCGCGTGCGGCAAGCAGTGCCTGCATCAGCACGGTATAGTCCTTGCAATCGCCATAGCCGGCTTTGAGCACCGCATCAGCCGCATGCGGCACCCAACCGTCCTCTATATTGAGGTAAACCGCGACGTAACGGATATTGGTGGTCACCCAGTTATAGACCGCGCGCGCGGCATCGAGCCCCTGGGCGCTGCCAACGATGCGGTCGGCCAGTGCCTGGATTGCCGGTGTCACCGCGGCCCGCCCGGCGGCCGCACGCGCGCCGATCCGCCCGATTTCCTCGAAGCTCGGCAGGCTGGTTGCTAAGAAAAGCGGTTGGAAATCCCATTGATTGACCATCGCAGGCTCAATTTCCTGGCCCTTGGTGTCCCGCAAGGTCGCGACAATATGCCGGGTTGGGCCATCGACGGTATCGGTCACCACGAACCCGCCTCGGGCCCGCCAGTGTAGCGCCATCTTGGCCGGAACATCGATCCGGGTTTCATCAACTCCGGTATCCCAGCTAAAATCGCCCATATTATAGGCATCAAAGCCGAACATTCCCGGCTGGGTCTGGGTCAGGCGCCACACGACATGGGTGCGGCTGCCCTCGGTCAAGCGCGGGAACAGCACTGTCGTGGTCTGGCTGTTGGTAAACCCAGGGGCAGACTGGCTGGCAGCGGTGGGACGGGTGAACACACTGCCCTGCGGCACCATCACCCGGCTGCCATCAGGTTGATCGACCCAGGCTTCAACCAGTTCCAATGTCTGCTTGTCGGGATAGAACGTGTAGCTCGCCCGATCATGAGCATGGAGCGCGCGCTGGGTGAGCAAGCGCCAGTCGGCGGACGCCGTCAGCACATAGGTCAGGTCATCGCTCACAACATAATGCGCAAGACTATGATCGAGCCGGGCATGGGTCACGTGTTGGGCCCTCGCCGCCCCGGCGAGAAAAATCAGAACCATGAAAATCCCAAACGATCGTCGCATGCTGGCCCCCGTTAGGTCTTAGCCGGCATTATAGCCAGAAAAGCCCGACGCCGTTAGCTTTCTTTATCGAAAGGATTCTCCGAGCCACGGAACTGCAGGCGCACCGGGGTGCCGGGCAGCTCGAACTCGATGCGCAACTGATTAACCAGATAGCGCCGGTAATCCTCCGGGGTCTGCTCCGCCCGCGTACCGAAAATGATAAAGGTCGGCGGGCGTGCCTTGGCCTGGGTGATGTAGCGCAGCTTCAAGCGGCGGCCACTGACCAGCGGCGCCTGATGTTTTTCGAGCGCATCCTCGAACCACCGGTTCAGCGCGCCGGTACCGACGCGGGAATTCCAGATTTCATGCGCACGCCGCACCGTCGGCAGTAATTGCGCCACGCCCACCCCGGTCAGCCCAGATAGCGGCACGACAGGGATGCCCTTCATCTGCGCCAGGCTGGTTTCCAGCCGATCCGAAATGCCGCGCCTTGCCTTTTCGCGATCGGCCACCGCGTCCCATTTGGTCAACGCCAGCACGCAGGCGCGGCCCTCGCGCTCGATCAAGCGGGCAATCTGCAGATCCTGTTCATGCAGGCCTTCGGTCGCATCGACCGCCAGCACCACCACCTCAGCCATTTTCAGCGCGTGGATTGATGACCCGACCGAGAGTTTTTCCAGGCTGTCTTCGACGCGCGCACGCTTGCGCATGCCGGCGGTATCGACCAGTTCGACCAGATTGCCATCGGCATCGGCAAACCGCACCGCCACCGCATCGCGGGTCAGGCCCGGTTCGGGGCCGGTAATCATGCGTTCCTCGCCCAGCAATCGATTGAGCAGGGTGGATTTCCCCGCATTCGGCCGCCCGACGATCGCGAGTTTCAGAATGGAGGTTGGGTCTTCATCCTCGATCGCCGGCGGCAGGCGATCGGCGATTTCGGCCATCAACTGTGCAATGCCGTCGCCGTGTTCGGCAGACACCGCAATCGGTTCGCCCAAGCCGAGTTCGAACGCCTCAAGCGCGGTCTGCCCGGCGAGGCGGCCTTCGGCCTTGTTGACCACCACCAGAATCGGCCGGCCCTGACGGCGCAACCAATCGGCGAAATGATGATCGGCGGGGGTGATCCCGGCGCGACCATCGACCGCAAACAGCACCAGATCGGCAGTGCTGACTGCTGATTCCGAGCTCGCCCGCATTCGGCCATAGATCGTATCGGGCGCACTTTCTTCGAGCCCCGCCGTATCCACCAGCCGAACCAGCCGGCCACGCAGCATCGCCTCACCGTCCTTGCGGTCGCGGGTGACGCCCGGCGTATCGGCGACGATGGCGGCGCGGCGCCCCACCAGCTTGTTGAAAAGTGTGCTTTTGCCGACATTCGGGCGTCCGGCAATGACGACTACAGGCAGGGGACCAGTTTGTTCCATTTAACGAATAGCAACCAGATTGGCATTGTCGGTAATGATATAGAGCGTGCCGCCGGCAACCGCGGGCGCCACCGAGACCGAGCCCCCAAGGGCCTGCTTGCCGAGTATTTCGCCGGTATAAGGGCTGATCGCCAAAGCCTCACCGGTGCTGCTCGACACGATCAAGCGATCTCCCAGCAGCGTTGGGCCGGTCCATTGAATAGCATCGGTCTCCTTTTCCAAATCGCCGAAGCGCGGCAGTTGGGTGACCCATGCGGTCAGGCCGTCGTCGCGGGTGATGGCGGCAACAACATTATTGGCCGACAGCACAAAAGCCCAGTCGCCGGCAACCCACGGGGTTTGGCTCGACGCCACCGCACGTTCCCACAAACGGCGGCCTGAGCGCAGGTCGAGCGCGACAAGCTGGCGTCCCTGCCCCACCGCCAATACCCGGCCGCGGCGGATAACCGGCATGCCCGAAATCGTCGGCAAATCCGCGATCGAGGCACGGCCCTGGGAGAACCCCAGATTATCCAGCCAGACCAATGTGCCCGAGCTCGCGCGGAGTGCGACCAGATCGCCAGCGCCGAAGCCTGCCACCACAATCCCGTCGGCAAAAGCCGGTGCCGGCAGGCCCAGCATGGCGGTGTCGTTGCTGAAACCCTGATAGGACCAGATCTTCGCGCCATCGATGGTCGAGTGCGCCACCAACATGCTGTCGATTGTGGCAATATAAAGCCTGCCATCGCCGATCGTCGGCGCCGAACGCGCCGCGCTGGTTAGCTTCTTGCGCCAGCGGATTTCTCCGGTCGCCGGTTCAAGTGCCAGCAGGTCCGCCCGTCCGGTTACCACAAACACGGTATCCACGCCCTTGGCATCCTTGGCAAAAGATAGCCCGCCGCCAATATTTGTGCTGCGATCGTCCTGATCCTGAGTATCGCGCGACCAGAGGATGCTGCCGCTGGCAGCGTCCACGGCGGCCACCGCAGCGTCGCTGTCCATGGCGAACACGCGCCCACCGGCCACCACCGGCTGGGCGGTAATGCGCGAGCGGTAACCGCCGCTGGCACCGATCTTGGTCGCCCATGCCTGCTTCAGGCTCGGTGCTGCCGCCGGATGATCCCCGTCATGGCCGGGATTACCACCCGGCTGCGGCCAATCGGCGTTGCTCTGCGGCGGCGGCAGAATGATCTTGCGATCCGACAGCGCATCAAGCTTCAGCGGATCACGCTCGGTGAACACCGCAATCCGCGTGCCGGGCAGCTTTTCCTTTTCGTCGCCAAACCAGCTGTCATAAAGGCTGCATCCGCCGAGCGGCAGCGTGCCCGCAAGCAACGCAATGGCAACAGCGCGGCGCGCCAAAAGCTTGGATATCATTATTCTGGACCCTTTCCGGATCAACCGCCGAGCTGTGTCAGCAGGCCATTGGCGCGGCCGCGCACGCCTTGCGGTGCAGTTACATCCTGCGCCAGTTGTTTGAAAGTGGCGCGCGCGACATCGAGCTTGCCTTGGCGCAGCGCCAGCAGCCCGAGGCCTTCATCAGCCAGGGCACGCAATGGATTGGTCGGCGCCACCAGCGCTTTCAGGCGGGCTTCGACCAGACCGTCGCCAGGGCCGGGCGTATCGATTTGCGCCAGTGCCCAATGCAGGCTCGCCGTGTCACGCAGCAACCGGTCCGCGCTGGGGTCGGCCGCAACCTGCTCCCACAGCCCAAGCGCCTCGGCAAGCTTGCCGCCCTGGGCCGCAAGGCCCGCGAGCCGCATCCGCGCCAGGCTGCGATAGCCCGGCTCACCCTCCTGGACGACCTGGCTGAAGCCAGCGGCCGCATTGGGGCCGGGCGGTGATGCTTCGGTGTCGCGCATCGCGGCGAGATACACCCCGCCGACCCGCATCGCCTCGCGGGTTTCATAATATTTCCAGCCCTGCCAAGCGCCGACGCAGGCAATCACCGCGACCGCGGCGACAACCAGGACGCCGGCATAGCGCTGCAGCAACTTTTGCGCCCGGTCGGCGCGCAGATCCTCGTCGACCTCGTCAAAGATATCCGGCACTGGTGTTCTTTCGTGCGCGCGGATGCGCCGCGCGGATGGAATGGTCGATTAACATAGCCCCGCGCGGCTTCCGGGGCAAACGGGCAACACCTTGTTCATTCCCTGTCGGCAGAATGCCGCTATGGATCGCAACATAATTTTTCCAGCTGCATTCTGCCTGCTGCTGGGCGGCTGCATGGCCGAGCCGACCGGCGCATTGGTCGGGGCCAATGTCGCCAGCGTGATCGTGTTTGGGCGCGGCGTTGGCGATATGCTGTTTTCTGCCGGGTCCGGCCAGGATTGCTCAATCGTCCGGCTCGATCAGGGCAAATCCTACTGTCGCCCGATAGATCCACCGCCCGATCCGCCGCCCTATTGCACCAAAAGCCTGGGAAACGTGGATTGCTGGCTAAACCCGGAGGCATTGCTCAACGCGCCGCGCCAGGTCGCGGACGGTCCACGCGCGCTGACCGCCGAGCAGGAAGCCCAGCGAACCCGCACATGGCCGTTTTAGAGCGTGATGCAGACCTTCGTGTGACCTCACCGACGGTTTGAGCGAATAAAGCTCTAAGCGGTGCCAAACCCCGGCAAAGCGGGTGCCGGATAATAAGCCTTGTCACCCAGCGCCTGAACCCGGGCCCAGAATTCCGGACCGCCGGATTTGCCGAGCTGTTCCAAATCCGCCGCCTGCCGCCACATATTCCACGAAGCGGGATGCAGCCGGCTGGCCTCGGCGAAATGCCGGGTGGCCCCTGCCGCATTGTCGTGACGCTGCAACCACACACCGAGGCGGAAATGCGCATGCGCCAGCGCAATATCGGCGGTCATCGTCGGCAACCCCGCACGCGCGGCATCACCTGGCAAAGCATGGGCGCCAGTGCGCACCCAGGCACGCACGGCATCCACATAGGAAACCCGCGCTGCTAGCCGCGCCGCGGCATCATCCGGCGCAATGGTCCGTGTCGCCAGATCCATGCGGCGGAAATGATCGGTAGAACCAGCGGTTTCAGGCGGGCGGACGATCTTGCCATCCTCATCAATCCATACCGCCTGCGGCACGTTGACCATGCCATACAGCGCCGCAACCCGGTGTTCCGGATCAATCAGCGACCAATAGCTGGGATTGGCAGCTTCAATCCAAGGCCGCGACGCTTCACCGCCCCGGCTTTCCTCGGCAACGGCCACAACCATGAAGTTCGCGTCTGCAAGGCTATCGAACAAAGACTGCCACACGGGCAAGTCCAAGCGGCAGCCTCACCAACTGGCCCAGGTGGTCAGGAACACCTTCTTGCCGCGCAACGCCGACAGCCGATGGGTTTTCCCGGCGAGATCGCGCAATTCGAAATCCGGCGCTTCAAGCCCGGCGAGCGATCGGCGATAGGCATCCTCCCCGGTGCCGAGGCTCCAGAGATCGCCCTCTGATACCACCGGATGACCGAGCTTCTGCCAGAATCCGGCAAGGTCGATCCGGCCATCGACGCTGGGCATCGGCACGCAAAGATCATCGAGGCACATGCCCTCGGGCTTGAGCGTCCAGCCAGTCACCAAAAACGCATCAGCGGCGGTCACGTGCAGGCCGTTTGTTGCATCGACTGCAATTTCTTCGGTTTGGGTCAGGATGATTGTCATACGTTTCTCCAGCACAAACATTCAGCCAAGCGGGTCTTTTTGTGAACAAAAAGAAGACGGTTTCCTACGCCCTGCCCCGCGCCAAAAATGCAAACGGCAGCGGTTCATTATCAATATCCGTCACCACCTCAACCAACGCCGGCGAGTTCGCCGCGATCGCCTGCTTGAGCGCCGCCCGCAGCCCATCGGCATCCGTCACCCGCCACGATGGCACACCAAACGCCTTGGCGTAGGTCTGGAAATCCGGGTTCACCAGTCGCGATCCGGCATGGCGCCCGTCAAACAGGCGCTTCTGATCGCGATAGACGTTGCCGTAAGCCGAGTTGTTGACCAGCACGATCACCAGATTAATGCCGTGCTGCACCGCGGTCGCCAGCTCAACCCCGCCGAACAGGAAGCCACCATCGCCGGTCACCGCAATCACGGTGCGGTCCGGATGGGCCACTTTCACGCCCAACGCGGTCGGCACGCCGTAACCCAGCGTGCCGGAAAACCCCGAGGTGATGAAGCTGCGCGCCGAATAGCTCGGCATGCCGAACCAGGACACGTAGCCAACCTGGGTCATTTCATCGACGAAAATACCGTCTTCCGGCAGCACATCGCGGATCGCCTCGATCAGCGACATTTGCGGCTGGATGACCTGAATGGCCTCCTGGATCTCCGCCTTGGCCGCGGCGATCTTGGCGAGCTGCGCCGGATTATGGCGTTCTTCGACCATCGCCGTCAGCGCGGCGGCGGCCTGCGCGGCATCGCCAATAATCCCAATATCAACCGGCAGACGGCGCATTTCGATCGGATCGATGTCAATTCGGGCAACCGTGAGGCCGGCGGGTTTGGCGCCCCAGCTCGACAGCGGCGTGGTCATGCGGGTACCAATGCCGATCACCAGATCGCAGTCCGGCCATAATGTGGCGCCGGCCGGCACGGTGATTGACAGCGGATGATGGGAACTCACGATCCCTTTGCCAGTGCGCAGCGCGCCGACCGGTGCGCCAATGCGTTCGGCAAGCGCCAGGATTTCAGCGCTGGCATCGAGCGCGCCACTACCAAGCCAGATCATCGGCGCCTTGGCGGCGTTGATCGCCTTGGCCAATTCGGCAAGCTTGGCGGTATCGAGCGTCGGTTTCGGGTGTAGCGGCAGCGGGTCGCACGGCTCGATATCGGCGATCGTGGTGAACATGTCGGACGCCATTTCCAGTGCGACCGGGCTTTGCCGTCCCGACCGCATCTCCTGGAAGGCCTGGGCGAGCTTATAGGGGGCATCGACCGGCGCCTCGATCCGATCGGCCGATTTCAGCAGGGTCTTCAATGTGGCGAGCTGATCGGGCAATTCGTGCAGCTGGCCGCGACCTTTGCCGATATAATTGCTCGGCACCTGCCCGGTCAGGCACAAAAGCGGCGCGTTGACCCCCCAGGCGGTGGCAAGGGCCGCGGTGGTGTTGAGCACGCCTGGCCCTGGCACCACGGTGAAAACGCCGGGCTTGCCGGTCGATTGCGCATAGCCGAACGCCATGTAGGCCGTGGTCTGTTCGTGGCGGGCATTGATCAGCCGGATGCGATTAGCATTGCGCCCGAGCGCATCGAACAACCCGTATAGCTGAACGCCTGGCAGGCCGAAGATCGTATCGACCCCGTGCCGCAGCAATCCATCAACCAGTGCTTCCCCGCCCGTCATCCGCGCCATTTTCATGCTCCGCTATTTCTTGGCGGGATGTTGGCACGCGCCACGGCTGGGGGGAAGTCTATGGATCGCGCTTCAACCCCTGGCGCTTCAGCGCATCGAGATAGGCGTGCCACTTATTGGTACGCTCGCGCCCCAGTTCATGCAGGTATTCCCAGGAGAATATCCCAGTATCATGCTGATCATCAAACAGAATACGCACAGCATAATTGCCGACCTGTTCAACCCCAAGCATGCCGACATGCCGCCGCCCGGCGATGGTCTTGCGCTCGTTCGGTCCGTGGCCCTGCACTTCCGCGCTTGGGCTTTCGACGCGCAGATACTCGGCCGGCAGCACGAAGGCGGTGCCGTCGTCGAAGTCGATTTCCAGCAGCTTCTCAGCCCGGCGCAGACGAATTTCGGTCGGGATTGTCATGCTCAATCGTCCAGCTTGCGGGCTTCGTCGATCAACATGATCGGAATGCCGTCGCGGATCGGGTAGGCGAGGCCGGCAGCTTCGCTGATAAGTTCTTGCGCGTCGCGATCATAAATCAACGTGGTTTTGGTCAGCGGGCAGACCAGCATTTCCAGCAGACGGGGATCGACCGGGACATGGGTTGGGACATGGGTTGGGGTGGTCATCAGTGAGGCTCCTCAGCTTGCCCGGCCAGCCTCGGGCGCGTCGCTGCTGTAGGCGTCCATCCGCAATAACGCCAGCAGCACCGCAGCCCGTTCGGCAAGACTGCCAGCTTCGAGCAACGCCTGTTTCTCGGCATCCGCAAACGGGCAGACCATTGCCAGGGTGGTGATCAAGGCCGGGTCCGGCATGCGTTCGACATGCTCCCAGTTCACCTCCATGGCACGCTTGGCGAAAAACGGCCGCAATGCCGCGAGCAGCGCATCCCGATCGCCACAATCAGGATCGGGCGACATCGGCAACATCACCGCACGCACCTGACGGAAGCCGCGCAGCATCGCGAGTTCCTCGGTGATACGAAAGCGTTTCGTGCCCTGCAAGGTGATCAGGTAGCGGCCATCATCGGTTTCGCTGAATGACACCAGCCGGCCCAGACACCCGATTTGATACAAGGCCGGACCGTTTTCACCTTCAACCTGCAACGCATCCGGTTGCACCATGCCAATCATCCGTCCTGCACCGAGGGCGGTTTCGACCATCGCCTTATAGCGCGGCTCGAATATATTCAGCGGCAGTTTTCCGCCCGGCAGCAACAACGCGCCGGCGAGCGGGAAGATCGGAAAATCGTCAGTTTCTGCCATTAGCTGAACAGCAGTGCGGAAAGCTTGCGGCGCGCGGCCATGGTGGCGGGATCTTCAAACCCCCAGGCTTCGAAAAATTTCAGCAATTGCAGCCGTGCCGCACCGTCATTCCATTTTCGGTCGCGGCGGATCACCTCCAACAGCGCCTCGGCGGCCGCTTCGCGCTGGTCAGTCGCGTTGAGCGCGGTTGCCAGTTCGTAGCGCGCCTCATGATCGTTGGCGTCGGCGGCGAGCCGGGCTTCGTAGGTCGCAAGCTGGGCGGCTGCCCTGGCACCTTCGGCGGCCAAAGCCAACACACTGCGGGCGCCGGAGATTTCGGGATGCTCGGCGATTTTGGCCGGGACCCGGTCGAGGGTCGCCTGGGCTTCATCGGCATCGCCCAACGCATGCAGGGCGCGGATCATCCCGGCCCAGGCATCGGGGTTTTCCGGCTCTGCCTGCAACGCCTCGCCAAAGCCACCGGCGGCGACCGCAAATTCGGCGGCTTCCATGGCGGCTTTTGCTTCGGCGATAAGTTCAGCCGTCGGCATTGCGCCACCGGCCGCGGTCAGCAGTTTTTCGACGAAGCGCTTCACCACCGATTCGGGCTGGGCGCCCTGGAACATGTCGGCAATCTGCCCCTGCCAGAACCCAACCACCGTCGGGATTGACTGGAGCGGCAGGCCCATCTGGGAAAGCTGCTGCACCAAAGCGGCGTTGGCGTCGGTATCGATCTTGACCAGATGCACCCGCCCACCAGCCGCGCGCACCACTTTTTCCAGCACCGGTGTCAGGGTTTTACAGGGGCCGCACCAGGTCGCCCAGAAATCGACCAGCACGGGTACTGTGCGCGATGTCTCAATGACGTCCTTCATGAAGGTCGCCTGAGTGCCATCAATAATAATATTAGCGGCAGCGCCGGCTTCCGGCTGGCCGATCAGCGTGTCCATGGTGTGGTCCTGTTTGCTTGACGCGTGGGTGAGAGATGTGGGCGTTTCCTGCCGGCACAAGGCATGAAATTTATCGCCGGGCAAGAGTGCCATGCATGGGTGCGGTAGCTCCCGCGGCAAAGGGGGTTGCAAGACGTTCGAATCAGTCCTAGAAGCCCGCCTCTGCCGACGCACTTCACCCGGTCGGCAGGGCGGATGCGGGCGTAGCTCAGGGGTAGAGCACAACCTTGCCAAGGTTGGGGTCGTGGGTTCGAATCCCATCGCCCGCTCCAAAAAATCTAGTGATATCAGAGATGTAGATGATGCACCAAAGTCATCCTGAGCGGGGACTTTTCGCGTTTCAGGGGCATTGGTTGGGCACCAGTTGGGCAAAATCAGCCGAGGTTGATCATTACCGCACCCGAGTCTGTCCCCACGGTGGCAAAAATCCTGCAATCGCCGTCCCGATGATCTCCATGATCATCGCCGTGATGATCACGTCTGACCGATCTGGTTGATCGACTGGCCGGTCAGATTGGATACCAGTTGGGCAATCTGGTCGGCGCAAATTGTGCCTTGGCGCTTATCCCGCAGTCAGCTTGGTTTTTTAAGGGGGTGAAGGCGACGAGTATCACCGCTGTTTCGCCAATCGCTTCCCGACCTGTTGCTGCTTGGCCAACCGTGCTCTGGATGCG
>CALQTN020000033.1 GCA_943333505.2 Asaia bogorensis
CAACGTCGCCTCGGGCCGCGCGTACCGGATCGGCGACCTGCTGTTGCGCCTGCGCGACCTTTCGGGCACCAGGTTCGAGATCACCATCGATCCCACCCGCCTGCGCCCAAGTGAAATACCGACCGCAGTTGGCCGCAACGACCGCCTTGTTGACGCTACGGGCTGGGCAGCCAAAAGGTCGATCGACGCGCTATTGTCTGAATTGCTCGGCGCCGCTCGTCGACGTCAGACGCTGGCACTACCCACCAGTCCGCAATAACGATCAGCGTCATCACCGCATCAGGCTGAGCTTGCGCGGAGTTTATGAAACGCTTCAAACGCTATAGAGTGGGTTCTGTAGGCCGATACAACCCATCGCCATAACGCCGCAACTTGGCGGCCAGCATCGCCAGTGACGGTGAGTATGATTGGGTTCTTGCTGCCTTGAAGTATCGCTCGCAGCCACGTCGCCGCTGGTGGCAGATCTTGTGGCGTTGATCAGACCACGTGAGCTGGTCGCAGCGCGCAGATTTCCGCCGATGCGGCAGTTTCCACCTGCAACGTCGCGTGATCGATAGCGAATTTTTGCTTCAGGCCCATGACTGCGGCCTGGATCATCGCCTGGTCATTGCCGGTCTCAGCCCGCACCAGATGGGCGGTCAGTGCGATCTGCGTCGTCGACAGTCCCCAGATGTGAAGATCATGCACCTCGATTACATCGGGTAGGCCAGCCAGATACGCCTCGACATCCCGATGGGCGATGCGTGGCGGCACGCCGTCCATCGTCAGATTGATCGCATCGCGCAATGTGCCCCAGGTTCCCAGGATAATCACCGCGACAATCAACAGTGACGCGACTGCATCCAACCACAGCCATCCCGTCAGCAAAATACCACCAGCCGCCACAACCACCCCAAGCGACACAGCCGCATCTGAAGCCATGTGCAGGAAGGCTGCCCGGATGTTGAGGTCGTCATGTCCGCGGCTGAACAGATACGCGGTGATCCCGTTAATGAAGATCCCCGCGATACCCACGACAATTACCGTCATGCCGCCCACCGGCCCCGGGTCTTGCAACCGATGCAGCGCCTCAACCGCGATCGCCCCCGCGCCAACCAGCAGCACCACCGCGTTGATCAGTGCCGCAAGAATGGAACTGCGGCCCCAGCCATAGGTGCGTCGGGCTGACGGCGATTGCTGCCCCAGCCATGCCGCCCCCCAAGCCAGCAGTAATGCAAGCACGTCGCCGAAATTATGGGCAGCATCAGCCAGCAATGCGACGGAGTTGGCAGCCAGACCATAGGTAACCTGGGCGATGACCAGCACCAGATTGAGCGCGGTCCCGACCGCAAACGCGGTACCAAAGCTTTTAGGGGTGTGGTCATGCCCATGATGCCCGTGCCCATGATGATCATGCCCATGGTGATCGTGACCATGATGATCGTGACCATGATGATCGTGGCCTTCGCCATGCGAGTGGGCGGACATTGGCGGCCTCTCCTGCGTTGCGGCGACCCACCTAGTTTCGCAGGTCGCGCCAGCTTGGCAAGGTGGATTGGGCTTACCGTCGTCCGCCGTGCTTTGCTGCGTTGAACAATCCCAGAGGAACCTAGAGCGTGATGACCGTAGGTGGAATCACACGGAGGTCTGAATCACGCGACCAAACAAAGGGTTAGAGCATGGTGACTGCGCCTATCAGCGGTCATCATGCTCTAACGCGCTGTCTCAGCCGCCCGCGCGGCTATTTCGGCAGCGGCGGGGGCAGCTTTCAGCTGGGCGGCGTCCAGCAGGGCGATATCGCGGCTGGCGTCGGTAGCGTGCCCTCTCCCCGCATCCGGCACATCGGCCGCAAAACCCTGGCCACGACTGCCGCAGCCCAAGCAGAATAAACCCGATGCGCGACCAGTTCCTGTCTCTCAGTCAACTCGGGTGAAGCGGTCAGCACGCTATTTCTGCTCCACCGCGGTTACCGCGCGCGGTAAACCACAAACCCGGCGATCGCATCCATCATCGCCTGCGGTTCATCCGACCGGATCGAGTGGCTCGAATGCTCAAAAATCCGCAAATCGCTGCCTGGGATCAAGCTGGCGATCTCCTGGGAGAATTCCGTCGCGCAAATCCAGTCATGCCGTCCGGCCAGGATCAGAGTCGGTGCGGTAATCTGTGCCAGTTCCGGCCGCAAATCGAAGCTTTGCAGGAACCCGCCGGGCTTGAACGCCATGCACAACGCCTCGGGGGATACGATCCCGCGGGCACGTCCGGCGCCGGCCGCCTTCGGATCGAAGCGATGGGCATATTCCGGCCCCATCACCCGATAATAGTTGAGCACCTTGTCCTCGGTATCCAGCTCACCCCCCCAAAGCTGGTCGCAAACCGCCTGCATCTCGGGCGTGCCGCGCTCGGCGATAATCTGGCGGGCGCGGGCATTGAAGCCGGAATGCGCCGCGGTCACGATCAGCACCAGATGCGACACCGCATCGGGGTAGCGCGCCGCATGCGCCATCGCCACCATGCCACCATAGGACGTGCCAACCGATACGATCGGCCCGCAGCCCAGATGGACCCGCAGCGCCTCCATATCCTCGACATTCTGATCCAGCGTGTAGCTCTCGGGATTGCCACGCGCCGACCGTCCCTGGCCGCGATGGTCGAAATAAACCAGCTGCATCCGCTCAGCCAATGGGGAAAACCCCGGCTTGAACCCGCTATGATCGCCCCCCGGCCCGCCATGAATGATGAAAGCCGGCGGCTTCTCCCGCATCCGTTCGCCATCCGGCACCAGGCCGGCACCCTCGATGTCAAAGTAGATCTCGGTGTCGCGGATTTTGGCGCGCATTTTCTGGGCCTTCTGGCTGAGTGGGGATTGGGGTATACCGCGCTCAGGTGCTAACCAGGAAGGCTGACGGCAGGGAAGGAAGTACTTCTTTTTGTGAACAAAAAGAAGCAAAAAAACTTTTTGATAATGTGTTGCCGTTGGCGTGCGAACCCTCCTCGGTCCCCCGCCAACGGCAACAAAGTGAGGAAGTTTTTTTGGTTCTTTTTGTTCACAAAAAGAACATCTTACTTTCTTGCCTCCCAGCGGAGAAAGCCGGCCAGATGAATTTCGACCTTACCGAAGACCAGATCGCCTTCCAGGACACAGCGCGCCAATTCGCCCGCGACGTGCTGTTGCCGGGTGCCGCGCGCTGGGACCGCGACCGCCATTTCCCCGCCGAGGAACTGCGCCAGGCCTGCGCGCTGGGCTTTGGCGGCATTTACGTCGATGAAGCCCATGGCGGCGCCGGGCTGTCGCGTCTCGATGCGGCGCTGATCTTCGAGGAACTCGCCGCGGCCGATCCGTCCACCACAGGCTTTCTCACCATCCACAACATGGTCGCCGGCATGATCGCCCGCTTTGGCGATGATGCGCAGCGCGTGAAATATCTGCCCGACATCCTCAGCGGTGCGAAATTCGTGTCGTATTGCCTGACCGAACCGGGCTCGGGCTCGGACGCGGCAGCCTTGAAAACCCGCGCGGTGGCCGATGGCGCCAACTACCGGATCAGCGGCAGCAAGGCGTTCATCTCCGGCGGTGGCGTCACCGATCTTTACGTCACCATGCTGCGTACCGGCGATGATGGGGCGCGGGGGATTTCCTGCGTGGTGGTCGAAAACGACACGCCCGGCCTCAGCTTCGGCAAACCGGAAAGCAAGATGGGCTGGAACAGCCAGCCTACAGCGCAGGTCACTTTCGACAATTGCGTGGTCCCGCAGGAAAACCGGCTGGGCCGTGAGGGCGAGGGCTTTCGCTTTGCCATGATGGGCCTGGATGGCGGGCGCATCAACATCGCTGCCTGCTCGCTCGGCGGCGCGCGGGCCTGTCTCGAAACCGCCTTGGCCTATGTTGGACAGCGTCGCGCTTTCGGCAAACCGATTGCCGAATTCCAGGCCTTGCAGTTCAAGCTCGCCGACATGGCGACCGAACTCGAAGCCGCGCGCCTGATGGTGCATCGCGCCGCGGTGGCGTTGGACCAGAAGGCCGCCGATGCCACGATGCGCTGCGCGATGGCCAAGCGGTATGCAACCGATGTGTGCTTCCGCATTGTTGATGAGGCCCTGCAACTGCACGGCGGCTACGGCTACATCCAGGATTACGGCATCGAGCGCTATCTGCGCGATTTGCGGGTGCACCGGATTCTCGAAGGTACTAACGAAATCATGCGGGTGATCATCGCCCGCAAATTGCTGGAGGCAGCATGAACATCGCTCTTATCGGTCTCGGAAACATGGGCTTGCCGATGGCGGCCAATTTGCTGAAGGCGGGGCATTCGGTCGCAGGTTTTGATCTGGCCGCGGCCAATCTGGCCGCCCATGTCGCCAATGGCGGGCGGGCGGCGACATCGGTCGCCGATGCGGTCGCCGGCGCGGACGCCGTGGTGACCATGCTGCCAGCCGGCAGGCATGTCGCATCGGTCTATGCGGAAATCCTGGCGAGCGTCGGTGCCGCGCGCCCGTTGCTAGTCGATAGTTCCACCATCGATGTCGCGACCGCGCGCGATGTCGCGGCCAAGGCGGCTTCGGCCGGCATGGAAATGCTCGACGCGCCGGTTTCCGGCGGGGTTGGTGGCGCGGTTGCCGGCACGCTCACTTTCATGTGCGGTGGCACCGAAGTCGGTTTCGCGGCCGCGCAAGCTTTGCTGAAGGACATGGGCCGCAACATCATCCATGCTGGGGCGGCCGGTGCCGGGCAGGCGGCGAAGGCCTGCAATAACATGATGCTGGCCATTTCGATGATCGGCGTTGCCGAGGGCTTCGTGCTGGCTGACAAGCTCGGTCTCGACCGGCAGAAGCTGTTCGACATCACCTCGACCGCAACCGCGCAAAGCTGGGCGTTGACCTCGTATTGCCCGGCGCCGGGGCCAGTGCCGTCAGCGCCGTCCAACCGCGACTATGCCCCCGGTTTTGCGTCGGCATTGATGCTGAAGGATTTGGGCCTGGCCCAGGAGGCTGCCCAGCAAGCCGGTGCGGCCACGCCGATGGGCGCCCACGCGCTGGCGATCTATCAGGCGCTGAACGATGCCGGCGAAGGTGGCAGTGATTTTTCCGTGGTGTTCCGCTACCTCGCGGCCATGCAGCGGGGGGCGTGACATGACCACGGCGGTGCTCAAGGCGGCGCGCGACTTCATGGTGGCGAACCGCACCGACTACACCAAAGCCTATGCCGAGTTCCGCTGGCCGGTGCTGGATAAGTTCAACTGGGCACTGGATTGGTTCGACGCGGAACTGGCGCAGGGGGCAAGTGCGGACCGCACCGCTTTGTGGATCACCGGGGCAGGGGCGGCGAAACTCACCTTCGCCGAACTCTCCGAACGATCGAACCGCGTCGCTAACGGGTTGCGCGCGATGGGTGTGCGGCGCGGCGATCGCATCCTGGTCATGCTCGGCAACATCGCACCGTTATGGGAAGTGATGCTGGCGGCAATGAAGCTCGGCTGCGTCGTGGTGCCCGCCACCACCCTGATCACCGCCGAAGATCTCGCCGAACGGGTCGCCCGCGCCCGTGGCCGCTTTGTGGTGCTGGCCGCCGATGATGCCAGCAAGCTCGCCAGCCTCGATGCCTCAGTGCCGCGCATTACCGTCGGCGGCGCCCCGGATGGTTGCGTCGATTACGCCAGCCTGCTGACCGCATCACCGGTGTTTGCCCCGGACGGCGAAACCAACGCCGACGACCCGATGCTGGTCTATTTCACCTCTGGCACAACTGCCCGGCCCAAGCTGGTGCTGCATAGCCACAAGACCTATGCGCTCGGGCATCTGACCTCGATGTACTGGCTCGGGCTGATGCCCGGTGACATCCACCATGCCATTGCCGGCGCTGGTTGGGCCAAGCACGCCTGGAGCTGCTTTTTCGCACCGTGGATGGCCGGCGCCACCGTGTTCATCGCCAACCAGCCGCGCTTCGATGCGCCGGCTTTGTTGCAAATCCTGGCCGACTGCAAAGTGACCTCGCTCTGCGCGCCGCCAACCGCATGGCGGGTCTTCGTGCAGCAGGATTTGCGATCGTTCAAGATCTCGCTGCGCGAATTGCTCTCCGCTGGTGAGCCGCTGAACCCCGAAGTGATCGACCAGGTGCAAGCCGCCTGGGGCATCACCATCCGCGATGGCTACGGCCAGACCGAAACCACCTTGCAGATCGCCAACCCGCCCGGCCAGAAAATCAAGCCGGGATCGATGGGCCTGCCAATGCCCGGCTATCATTTCCGCTTGCTGGATGCCGAAGACCACGATGCCCAGGAAGGCGCATTGTGCCTGCCGCTCGGCGCCGATCGCCCGGCCGGCCTCATGCGCGGCTACCAGCGCGATGACGGCACGATCGAACCGGTGGAGGGCGAGGTCTATCGCACCGGCGACGTCGCCAATCGCGATGAAGACGGCTATTTCACCTATGTCGGCCGCGCCGATGACGTGTTCAAATCATCGGATTATCGGATTTCGCCGTTCGAGTTGGAAAGCGTGCTGATCGAACACCCGATGGTCGCCGAAGCTGCCGTCGTGCCGGTGCCGGATGCACGCCGGCTTTATATCCCGAAAGCCTATATCGTGCTGGCCGGTGGGGCCAACGGCTCGCCGGAAACCGCGCTCTCGATCTTTCAGCATCTGAAGGCGCGCCTTGCCCCCTATAAGCGTATCCGCCGCTTGGAATTTTCCGACTTGCCCAAAACCATCAGCGGCAAAATCCGCCGGGTCGAACTGCGCCAGGCTGAGGCTGCCCGCACCGACCGCGCCCCGGGCGAGTTCCGCGAGGAAGATTTCCCGGAGTTGGCACGATGAGCGCGAATACCGATTACGGACTGGACTTCGAACTCGGCGAGGAAATCGATGCGCTGCGCGACACCGTGCGCCGCTTCGCCGATGCCGAAATTGCCCCGCGTGCGGCTGCGATCGACAAGGACAATGATTTCCCCGCCGATCTGTGGCGCAAGATGGGCGATATCGGCCTGCTCGGCCTGACGGTGGAAGACGAATTCGGCGGCGCCGGCATGGGCTACCTCGCCCATTGCATCGCCATGGAAGAAATCAGCCGCGCTAGCGCATCCGTTGGCCTGAGCTACGGCGCGCACTCCAATCTGTGCGTGAACCAGATCCGCCGCAACGGCTCTGTCGTGCAGAAGCGAAAATATCTCCCCGGGCTGATCAGTGGTGAAAGCGTCGGTGCGCTGGCGATGAGCGAGCCGGGGGCGGGGTCGGACGTCGTATCAATGCGTCTGCGCGCCGATCGCCACGGCGATCACTACGTGCTCAACGGCACCAAGATGTGGATCACCAACGGCCCCGATGCTGATGTTGTGGTGGTCTACGCCAAGACCCAACCCGATGCCGGCGCGCGCGGGATCACCGCGTTCCTGATCGAAAAATCCATGCCGGGATTTTCCTGCGCGCCAAAGCTCGACAAGCTCGGCATGCGCGGCTCCAACACCGGGGAACTGGTGTTCCAGGATTGCGTCGTGCCGGCCGAGAACGTCATGGGCCCGCTCGATGGCGGCGTCACAGTGCTGATGTCGGGCCTGGATTACGAACGCGCGGTGCTGTCCGGCGGCCCGCTTGGCATCATGCAGGCCTGTATGGATGTGGCACTGCCGTATGTGCACGAGCGTAAGCAGTTCGGCCAACCGATCGGCGAGTTCCAGTTGATGCAAGGCAAGCTTGCCGACATGTACACGGTGATGAACGCCGCCCGCGCCTATGTCTACGCGGTCAACCGGTCCTGCGATCGCGGCCGCACCACCCGCAAGGACGCCGCCGGGGCGATCCTGTACGCCGCCGAGAAAGCCACCTGGATGGCGCTCGAAGCAATCCAAATCCTCGGCGGCAACGGCTATATCAACGACTACCCGACCGGGCGCTTGTTACGCGATGCGAAGCTCTATGAAATCGGCGCCGGCACCTCGGAAATCCGCCGCATGCTGATCGGGCGTGAATTATTCAAGGAAACCGCCTGATGCGGATAGACACCGCGCTCGATCCGCGTTCGGAAAGCTTCCGGGCCAATGCGGCGGCGATGGCCGAACTGGTCGCCGACTTGCAGGCCAGCGCTGGCAAAGTCGCGCTCGGTGGCGGTGAGGTTTCGCGTAAGCGCCACGTCTCACGCGGTAAGCTGTTGCCCCGCGACCGCATCGAAGCCTTGCTCGATCCCGGCACACCCTTCCTCGAATTGTCGCAACTGGCGGCAACCGGCATGTACGCCGACGATGTCCCATCTGCCGGTATCATCACCGGCATCGGCCGGGTGTCGGGCCGCGAGTGCATTATCATCTGCAACGATGCCACGGTGAAAGGCGGCACTTACTACCCGATCACCGTCAAGAAGCATCTCCGCGCCCAGGAAATCGCCCAGGCCAACCGCCTGCCATGCATCTACCTGGTCGATTCCGGCGGCGCCAACCTGCCCAACCAGGACGAGGTCTTCCCCGACCGCGACCATTTCGGCCGCATCTTCTTCAACCAGGCCCAGATGTCAGCCGCTGGCATCGCCCAGATCGCAGTCGTGATGGGCAGTTGCACCGCCGGCGGCGCGTACGTTCCCGCAATGTCCGATGAAAGCATCATCGTCCGCGGCCAGGGCACCATCTTCCTCGCCGGCCCACCTTTGGTGAAGGCTGCAACAGGTGAAATCGTCAGCGCCGAAGATTTGGGCGGTGCCGACGTCCATAGCCGTACCTCGGGCGTCACCGATCACTACGCCGAAAACGATGCCCATGCGCTCGGCATCGCCCGCCGCATCGTCGCCGGCCTGAACCACACCAAGCAGCCCGACATGGCGCTGCAACCAGCGCGCCCGCCGGCGTACGATGCATCCGAACTCTACGGCATCGTCCCGGAAGATCGCCGCAAGCCGTTCGACGTCCGCGAGGTGATTGCCAGGGTCGTCGATGGCAGCGAATTCGACGAATTCAAGCGGCTCTACGGCACCACCATCGTCACCGGGTTCGCCCATCTCTACGGCATGAAGATCGGCATCATTGCCAATAACGGCATTCTGTTCAGCGAGTCGGCCCTCAAGGCCGCCCATTTCATCGAGCTTTGTGCGCAACGCAATATTCCGCTGGTGTTCCTGCAGAACATCACCGGCTTCATGGTCGGGCAGAAATACGAAGCCGGCGGCATCGCCAAGGACGGCGCCAAAATGGTCACCGCGGTTGCCACCGCCGCCGTCCCCAAGCTCACGCTGATCATCGGCGGATCGTTCGGGGCCGGCAATTACGGCATGTGCGGCCGCGCTTACGACCCGCGCTTCCTGTGGATGTGGCCCAACGCCCGCATTTCGGTGATGGGCGGCGAACAGGCGGCATCGGTGCTGGCGACCGTCAAGCGCGATGGCATGGAAGCGCGCGGCGAAACCTGGCCGGTGGATGACGAAGCTGCCTTCAAGGCGCCGATCCGCGCGCAATACGAAGCCCAAGGCCATCCCTACTACGCCACCGCCCGCTTATGGGATGATGGAATTATCGATCCTGCCGACACCCGCATGGTGCTCGGCCTCGGTTTGTCAGCCGCGTTGAACGCGCCGATCGCGTCAACCCGTTTCGGTCTGTTCCGGATGTGACCCAGATGTTCCGCAAAATCCTGATTGCCAATCGCGGTGAAATCGCCTGCCGGATCATTCGCACCGCAAACCGTATGGGGATTGCCACCGTTGCGGTCTATTCCGATGCCGATGCAGATGCGATGCATGTCGCGATGGCGGATGAAGCCGTTCGTATTGGCACCTCGGCCCCGCGCGACAGCTATCTGCGCATCGATCGTTTGCTCGACGCCGCGCGCGCAACCGGCGCCCAGGCCGTCCATCCCGGCTACGGCTTTCTCGCCGAAAACGCGGCCTTCGCCGAAGCCTGCGAAGATGCTGGCCTGGTCTTCATCGGTCCGCCCGCATCAGCCATCCGGGCAATGGGCGGCAAGTCCGAGGCCAAGGCGCTCATGGCCCAGGCCGGCGTCCCGCTGGTGTCGGGCTATCACGGCGCCGCCCAGGATTTGCCGACCTTGCAGGCCGCAGCAGACAGCATCGGCTACCCGGTCCTGATCAAGGCATCAGCCGGCGGCGGCGGCAAAGGCATGCGCGTCGTCACCAGTGCCGTCGATTTCCCCCAGGCGCTGGCAGGCACCCAGCGCGAGGCCGCCAGCAGCTTCGGCGACGACCGCGTGCTGGTGGAAAAATACCTGACCCGCCCGCGCCATATCGAAATCCAGGTCTTCGCGGACCGCCACGGCCATTGTGTGCATCTGTTCGAGCGCGATTGCTCGATCCAACGCCGCCATCAGAAAATCATCGAGGAAGCTCCCGCACCTGGCATGACGCCTGAACTGCGCTGCGCGATGGGGAATGCGGCGGTTGCGGCGGCGCAGGCGGTCTTCTATGTCGGCGCCGGCACGGTAGAGTTCATTGTCGAAGACGGGCAATTCCATTTCATGGAGATGAATACACGCCTGCAGGTCGAACACCCGGTAACCGAAATGATCACTGGCCTCGATCTGGTCGAATGGCAGTTGCGCGTCGCCGCCGGCGAACCTCTGCCGTTTACCCAGGCCGATCTCACCATCAACGGCCATGCCATCGAAATCCGTCTCTGCGCCGAAGATCCGGCGCGCGATTTCATGCCCTCGGTCGGGGTGTTGCAGCATCTGGCGCTGCCCGGTGATATCCGGGTCGATGCCGGCGTGCGCAGCGGCGATCGGATCAGCCCTGATTACGACCCGATGATTGCCAAGCTGATCGTGCACGGCCCGGATCGCGCATCCGCTTTGCGGAAAATGGCGGCGGCCCTGCGGCGGGCGGAAATTGTCGGTGTGGCAACCAATCAGGCGTTGCTAAGGGCGATTATCGCACGGGATGATTTTGCGGCAGGGGATTTCGATACCGGCTTCATTGCACGGCATCCAGACCTGATTGATGGCAATACAATGCCGCCCGACGCCGCGGTCGCAGCAGCAACGCTGACCATTTTGGCTGCGCGCGCCGAGCGAAACTGCGTGCCGAACGATCCCTGCTCGCCGTGGGGCAACGCGTCGGGGTGGCGCATGAACTTGCCTTCCACCCAAACGGCCTCGCTCCAGTCGGGCGAGACACATTTTATCGTCCGCGTACAAGGCGATGGCACCCTGACCTGGGACGGCAAAACCTATCGCGCAGTATTGGCCAATGGCCGGGTGACGCTTGATGGCGTGGGCGTAAAGGTCACCATGGTCGGCCTCACCGTCGTGCTCGACGGTGCGGTGTTTCCCTTCATCGAAGTCGATCCGCTATTGCCGGCCGAGGCGGCCTCTGCCGGCGGCGGCCGGGTCACCGCCCCTATCCCAGGCCGGGTCACCAACATCGCCGTCGCGGTTGGTGACCCCGTTACCCGCGGCCAATTGCTCGCGGTGATGGAGGCGATGAAGATGGAAATCTCGCTGACTGCGGCGCGCGATGGCATGGTTGCCTCGGTTCACGCAACAATCGGCGAGATGGTCGCCGAAGGGACCGAGATCGTTAAACTGGCCGATCTCCCGCAACCGTAACCCGATGCCCGGCGCGGGTGTGGGGCCAGTAGTCCCACATCGCGCGATGCTGGGCGCAGCGATTATCCCAGAAGGCGACAGCGTTTTCGCTCCAGCGGAAGCGGCATTGGAATAGCGGGTTTTCCATGTGCTCGAACAGATAGCGCAGCACGCCTGCGCTTTCATCGCCTGGCACACCGTTGAGCCGCCGCGTGAACCCGCGATTGATGTAAAGGCATTTCTTGCCGGTCACCGGATGGGTCCGCACCACCGGATGTTCTGACTTTGGATAAACCGGCTGATCGGCCACCCCGAGATTGGCGTAAGTGCCGCGATAAACCTCCTCACCATCATGCACCGCCGTCATGCCGTCGAGGTAGGTTTTCATCCGGTCCGACAGCGCATCGTATGCCGCATACATATTGGCAAACAGCGTGTCGCCCCCCTTGGGTGGGCAGGTCTGGATGTGCAGGATGCTCCCCATCGGCGGCTCGGCATCGCACGATACATCGCTGTGCCAGCCTTCACCATTGGCGCGCGGCGAATGCTCATCGGCGCGGATGACCATCAATTCCCGATGGCCCGGCACGTGCGGCGCAGCGGGGTGGATATGCAACGACCCAAAGCGCTTGCCGAACGCCAGATGCTGCTCGGCGGTCAGGGTTTGGTCACGGAAAAAGATCACCAAATTCTCGGCGAAAGCACGCTGAATTTCAGAAAACGTCGCATTGCCAAGCGGCTGCGATAAATCAACGCCGGAAATTTCAGCGCCAATGATCGGCGTGAGCTTGTCGACCGAGATCGTTTCGTACGGCGCGCTGTCATCTGCCTGATGGCGAATGCGTGGGCCACCATTGCCGCGTAATGTGTTCATTGTTTCACTCCCTGAAGGAAGAAAGCGTTCTTTGTGTTTACGAAAAGAAGACCTTCCTTCATTTCCCTTGATAAGACGGAGGCCGTTTCTCGAGGAAAGACGTCACCGCCTCCATATGATCGTCGGTGTTGTGGCAAATCCCCTGCATCACCGCGCAAAGTTCAAGATACTCCGGCAATTCCATCTTCTGCCCGGACTTGAGCAGCCGCTTGGTCAACCGCACTGTCCGCGGCGGCTTGGCGGCATAGTTGGCGGCCAGTTCCCGGGCCCGCGCCATCAATTCATCCGGCGCCACCACTTCCAGCACCAACCCGATTGCCATTGCTTCGGCCGCATCGAGCACCCGGCCCGAGAACGTCATTTCCGCCGCGCGCTGATACCCCACCAAACGTTGCAGGAACCACCCACCGCCGTCACCGGGGATGATCCCGAGATTGACGAATGTCTCACCAATTTTGGCGGTTGAAGATGCGATACGGATATCGGCCATGCAGGCCAGATCGCAGCCCGCGCCGACCGCCGCGCCATTGATTGCCGCAATAGCCGGCACTTCGAGGCGATGCATCGCCAACGCCATGCGCTGAATACCGTTCCGATAGCGGTTCTGCACGGTGTACACATCGCCGGCGAAGCTGCCTTCGTCGCGGTTCAGCATGTGCTTGACGTTGCCACCCGCCGAAAACGCCGCCCCCGCGCCGGTCAGGATCAGCGCCGAGATGCCCTCATGACGATTGATCCAGTCAACCACGATTTCGATTTCGGCCGACAGCCTGGTGCCGGTCAGTTCGTTGCGGACATCGTTGCGGTTCATGGTCATGATGGCGATCCGGCCATCGAGTTCGAGGGTCGAGTCGTGCAGTTCCGGCGGGGTCATTTTTGCGGTCCAATGCTGGCGAGTGCGGTGTCAACGGCATCGCCCAGCCGGGCGACGATGGTATCGATTTCGGTAGCGGTCACATTATAGGGCGGCGCCACGATCACGTGGTCGCCATTTACCCCGTCGATGGTGCCGCCCATCGGATAGATCGCAAGGCCGAGATCGAAGGCGGCGGTCTTCACCCGATCGTAGATTTTCAGGCTCGGGTCGAACGCGGCCTTGGTGGCACGATCGGCGACGAATTCCAGCGCCCAGAACAACCCGCGCCCCCTGATGTCGCCAACATGGCGATGATTGCCCAGCCGGTCGGTCAGCCGGTCCGACAGCAGGCTGCCCATGGCCCGGACATTGGTCAGCAGATCATCGTCGCGGATCACCTTCTGCACCGCCAACGCCGCGGCCGAGGCCACCGGGTGGGCCTGATAGGTATGGCCATGTTGAAAGCTGCCAGTGCCCGCCCGCAATGCCTCAATCACCCGTCCAGTGATCAGGATGCCCCCGATCGGCGCATAGCCGCCCCCGAGTCCCTTGGCGATCACCTGGATATCCGGGGTGATGCCTTCCTGTTCCCACGCATGCATCGTGCCGGTACGGCCCATGCCGCACATTACCTCGTCCAGAATCAGCAGCGCGCCATGCCGGTCGCAAATATCGCGGACGGCCCGAAAATAGCCGGCCGGTGCTGCCACACACCCGGTGGTCGCGCCCACTACCGGCTCGGCGGCGAAGGCGATCACGTTGTCCGGCCCGAGTCGCTGAAACTCTGCTTCGAGCTCAGCCGCAAGGCGGGCAGTAAATTGCGCTTCCGATTCGCTGTCAGCCTGGAACCGATAGGCAAAGGCCGGGCTGACATGGCTGAACGCCGGTGACAGCAGGGGTGCGTAAGGCGCCCGCCGCGCCGCATTGCCGCCGGCCGACAGCGCGCCCAGCGTATTGCCATGATAGCTGCCCCGCCGCGCGATGATCTTGCTGCGCTGCGGCTGTCCGATCTCAAGAAAATACTGCCGTGCGAGCTTGAGCGCGGCCTCGGTCCCCTCGGACCCCGACGACGCCAGATAGGCATGGGTCAGCCCGCCCGGCGAGTGGCCGACCAGCATTTCCGCCAGTTCTTCGGCCGCCTGGTTACTGAAAATCGCCGTGTGGACATAGGCAACCTTGTCCAGCTGCGCCGCAATCGCGTCCCGCACCCGGCGATTGCCATGGCCGAGGCAGGCGACCGCGGCCCCGCCGGATCCATCGATTATCCGCCGCCCATCAGCCGCGTGCAGATAAATTCCGTCACCCCCGACCGCGATCGGAGATTCAGCATTCAGGCTGCGGTGCAGCAGGCGGCTCATTGCGATTTCCTTCTTGATATTAGGCATTCTTGACACACAACGCCCCCAACGGTAGCAAGCCCACGCTTTTGGGCAAGATGACTTGTCGGTAAGCATTGGGCGTGAACAGCGCATGGATAGGAACAAGGGCGGTGACGGGTCTTTCGAGGACCGTCTGCATGCCGCCCGACGCAAGCAGGGGCTAGATCCAGCTCCCGGACCGCAAAAGTCCGGACCGCTGGATAAAAGCCTCGGGATTGGTTTGCGGGTTGGGGTGGAGCTGGTCTCCGCACTGGTCGTGGCAGTTGCCATTGGCTGGTGGCTGGATGGTTGGCTACATACACGGCCGTTCCTTCTGATCCTGTTCGTGTTACTGGGCGGGGCTGCCGGGATTGCCAATATCTGGCGCCTGGTCAAACCCAAGGACTAAAGGCTGAAGCGGGGGCAACCCTGCGTAGTTGAAAAGGTTATCACGTGGCAGCCGAAGCGCATACGATTGACGCGTTGGGACAGTTCAAGCTGACCACCGCCCTGGGCCCTCTCGGCGCCTCGGTGAACTTTACCCAATCCAACCTGATGATGGTGATCTCGGGTCTGTTGATTTTGGGTCTCATGGTGCTCGGCGCCCGCCCGCAGGCGGTTGTGCCCGGTCGGCTGCAAGCCCTCGCGGAGATGGCCTATGAAGGCATCCGCAAGATGTGCATCGACCAGATCGGCAATGAGGGGAAGGCCTTCTTCCCGTTCGTCTTCACGCTGTTCATGTTCGTCCTGATCGGCAACCTGCTCGGGCTGCTGCCGTTCAGCTTCACCTATACCAGCCATATCGCCGTCACGCTGACGTTGGCGCTGACCGTGATCGTGCTGGTCACCGTGGTCGCGCTGCGCATCCATGGGCTGCATTTCTTCAGCTACTTCTTTCCGCCCGGTGCCCCGGTGCTGCTCGCGCCGATCATCGTGCCGGTCGAAATCATTTCCTACCTCTCGCGTCCGGTCAGCCTCAGCATTCGTTTGTTTGCAAACATGGTTGCCGGCCACGTGATGTTCGAAGTCTTCGCCAGCTTCATCCTGATGATGGCCGCGTCCCATGCGCTCGGCTCGTTCGGTGTCGTCGGTGCTGTTGGTCCGATGGTGCTCAACGTGGCACTGATGGGCTTCGAATTGCTGGTCGCCTTCCTGCAGGCCTACGTGTTTGCAATCCTGACCTGCATCTACCTGCATGACGCGGTGCATCTGCACTAGACCGCCGCGCCCCAGGCTTCTACCTAACGACCCCGTTACCAACCCCTCTCTCTCTTGACCAACTAGAAGGATACATCCCATGGACGTGGCAGCCGCCAAGGCTCTCGGAGCCGGTATCGCCGTGATCGCCCTCGCTGGCGTCGGCATCGGCATCGGCAACATCTTTTCCGCGCTGGTCACCAGCGTTGCCCGCAATCCGTCGGCCCGCGACCAGGTCTTCGGCCTCGGCATTCTCGGCTTCGCGCTGACTGAAGCGGTCGCGCTCTTCGCGCTGCTGATCGCCTTCCTCATCCTGTTCACCTAATACGCAGGAGGACGCTCCATGCGTCCCATCGGTCTTCTGACCGCTGCCGCGATGTCCTTCGCAACCTCGGTCGCTATTGCGGCCGAGGCCAAGGAAGGCATGCCGCAGCTCGACTTCAAGAACGTGCTGCTCAAAAGCCAGGTCGTCTGGCTCGTGATCATCTTCACGTTGCTGTATGTGCTGCTCTCCCGCTGGGCGCTGCCGAAAATCGGTTCCGTGCTGGAAAAACGCGCATCCACCATCGAAGGTGATCTCAACGCCGCACGCGGGGCGAAAGCCTCCGCCGACGCGGCTGTGGCTGAACTGACGGCGAAAACCCGGGAAGCCCATGCCGGCGCCCAGGCCGAAATCGCCAGCGCGGTCGATGCAGCCAAAGCAGCGGCGGCGTCCCAGACGGCAGTCCTGACAGCACGGCTCGATGCCCAGTTGGCGGAAGCCGAAGGGCGTATCAACGCGGCACGCAATGCCGCGATGGGTGCCCTCCGCCAGGTTGCCGCTGAAACTGCCAGCGTCGTGGTCACTCGCCTCACCGGGGTTACCGCCAACACCGCAGCGGTCGATGCCGCCGTCGGCTCGGCACTCACCGCCCGCGGCCTCGCGTAAAGGGAACGATCCATATGCACCACGATGAAGGCTTCTGGTCGGACCCGCGCAGCTTCGTGGCGCTTGCCTTCGTTATCTTCTTCGTCATCTTCGGCAGGAAGATCTGGGCGGCGCTGACCGGCATGCTCGATAAACGAGCCGACGAAGTCCGTGCTGAACTGGCAGAAGCCCAACGCCTCCGCCAGGAAGCCGAAGCCATGCTCCGCAGCGCCAACCAGCAACGCGAAGCCGCTATCGCTGACGCCCAAGCCCTGCTGTCAGGCGCCAAGACCGAGGCCACTCGCCTCGCTAATGCCGCCGCCGCAGACGCCGAAGCCTCCGCCAAACGCCGTGAACAAATGGCTATGGACCGCATCGCCGCCGCCGAAAAAGCAGCGATCGATGATGTCCGCATGATCGCCGCCGACGTCGCCACCACGGCCGCACGCGAAATCATCCGCGACGGGTTAACCGCCGAGGCTGATGCCGCACTGGTCGATCGGGCAATTACCGGACTGCCGGCGGCCCTTCGCGCGGCCTAGCAAAGGCGGGGGGCACTGCCCCCTCGACCCCTGCCAGGGAAGCTCCCTGGACGCCAAACCCTAAGACAGGGTGCTGAGAATGAAGATGGGGGCTAGGGAGTCGGTTTTTACCGGCTTCTTGGCCCCCATCGTCATTCTCAGCTTCGCGTACGGGTTGGGGTGCAGGCATCACCACCCCCAGCATCCGGCAGATCGGCCGCAGCACCCGGCCAACCGCTGGCACCCCAGCCACCACCGCAGCCATCCCAGGCTCGGCCAGCAGCGCATCCAACTGGCCACCAAACCCCGCCGCCTCCCAGCCCAGTTCCCGCACCAGCCAGGCCCGTCCAGTCGGAAGCTGGCCCCGAACATTCGGTGCGCCCCGCACGCCGCGCACGCGCACCGCCGGCACGCGCGCCGGCCGAACCATCGCCTGCTCAACCCGCAAAGCAACATGGGTCAACCGCCGCCATAACGGCCCGATCAACCCCACCAGCCTCGGGTTCCGCAAAAACCGCGCCGCCACCAATCCCGCCAGCCCGAGCAAAATCATCCCGACCCGGCGCACCAGCTCGGCAGCGTCATCGCTCAACAGGGAAGGGGAAGTCATGTTATTCATGTTTTAAAACATAACATTGTTGCGTATAAACTGTCAAACAATTTCGACGCGTTGGCCCATCACGAGCGGTCGATAGCGTGGCCGTCCTGTCAGCTGCTTAACGAACTCTCGCGCCATCCAACTGCCGTAGGGGAAAGAACCCTCACCCCACCCGCAAATCCAGCACCGCCCCCATCGCCACACTCGCCGGCACAATCCGCTCCACATTCCGGCTGCGCAGCACCAACCCCGCCATATACTGCGCCCGCCCGGCCCCATCCGGCGCCGCCTCGCCATAACGCGCCGCGCATTCCCCGGGGGAAATAATCTCCACGGACGTCAACCCTACCGCCAACCGCGCCCCACCTGGGATTGCCGCCACCGCGTCGCGCCCAAACATCCGCGCGAACACCGCCGCCGGCGCATCAACATCGTCGGCCACCATCACCATTGCCGCAATCCCGATCACCCCGTTGGCGTGGTGCCGCCATTCATCGCGCCACACCAGATCGCGGGTGAAATGCTGGCAGAAATACACCCGCCCGGCCGGGATCGTGCCCGGATCGAGATGCACGGTGCGAAAAACCGCGTCCTTCGGGCCATCCGCCAACGCCACCGGGCGCGAGAATTCAACCGGCTTCTGCACCGGCACCCCCGCCGCCGCGCAGGCCGCATAGGTCGCCGCACTATCCTCGGTCCCGAATACCAGCCCGTTCAGCCCGCACGGAAACTGCATCACATCGGCGCGCGGGGTTGCCGCATTCGGATCAGCCGCGATCAGTTCCAGGTAATCCGTGCCAAACATCGCCAGATGGTTCATTGACCCCAGCGTGTGATATCCCCGCGGCGTCATGGTGAAGCCGAGGCCGCGATAGACCTCCACCGCTTCATCCATCCGGTCGCGAACATTGACAACGACATGGTCCAGGGTGGGGATCGGCGCGAACATTTTCAGTCTCCGGTCAGTGCGGGGTTGATCCAAATCTGCGCTTGGCCCGCTCGCGCAATGTCTGGAATGTCACATACAGCATCGGGATCAGGAATATGCCGATGATCGTGGCGCCCAGCATCCCGAAGAACACCGGCGTGCCAACCGCCCGGCGTGACAACATCGCCGCGCCCTCGGCGGTGATCAGCGGCACCAGCCCAAGCACGAACGCGATCGATGTCATCACCACCGCACGGAACCGCATGCTGGCGCCGGCGATGGCGGCGTCGCGGATCGACAGTCCGGCCTCGCGCTGTTCCTTGGCGAATTCGATAATCAGGATGCCGTTTTTTGCCGCCAGCGCGATCAGCACCACCAGCCCGATCTGGCCATACAAATCCATCGGCATGCCGCGCAGGTAAAGCCCGCCATAGGCCGACAGCACCCCCACCGCCACCGACAGCAACACCGGCACCGGGATCATCCAGCTTTCGTACAGCCCGACCAGGAACAAATAGGCAAACAGCACGGCCAAGGCCAGGATCGGCGCCGTCTGTCCAGCCGAGCGGATTTCCTGATACGACCCACCCGACCATTCAAACGCGTAGCCCGGCGGCAAGACCTTGCCTGAAATCTCCCCCATCACAGTCAACGCATCGCCCGACGATATGCCGGCGCCGGGCGAACCCTGAACCGTAATCGCCCGGTAATTATTGAACCGGCTGATGGTTTGCGGCCCCAGCACAATCCGTGCGTCCGCAATCGCCCGCAGCGGGATCATCGCGCCGGTTTTGGACCGCACAAAAATCCGCCACAACGCCGAAAGATCGGTCCGGTCGAGCGCCTCGCCTTGCAGATTGACCTGCCAGGTCCGCCCGAACAGATTGAAGTCGTTGATGTAAATTCCGCCCAACGTCGCCTGCAAGGCGCTGAACACGTCGGTCACAGACAGGCCGAGCGCCTGCGCCTTGTCGCGGTCAATGTCGAGAAACACCGACGGCACGGTCGGCGTAAAGCTCGAAAACACCCGGCTCAGCCGCTTATCCTGATTGGCCGCGATGACCAGGCTTTGTAGCGCCGACGCCATTTCAAACGGGTCGCGCCCCTCAAGATTCTGGAGCTGATACTCAAACCCGCCACTGGTCGACAGGCCCTGGATGGCTGGCAATGGCACCGGAAAGATCAGTGCGGATCGGATCGATTGCACCGCGCCGGCAATCCGCCCGATCACGGCTGCCGCCTGGTCGGCCGGTTCGCGGCGTTCGGCGAACGGCTTCAGCCGCACCACCAGGAAGGCGACATTGCTCTGCGCGCCGCCGTCAAGGAACGAAAACCCGACAATCGACAGCACGTTCTCAACTTGCTTTTGCCCACCGACAATTTTCTCGACCTGCGCCACCACCGCGCGGGTTCGCGCCACCGATGCGCCATCCGGCAATTGCACCGCGACAAAGAACGCGCCCTGGTCCTCCTCGGGCAGAAACCCGGTGGGGGTGATGTTGGACATGCCAAAAATACCGAACCCGGACGCGATAATCACCACTACTGCCAGCATCGACACCCGCACCAATCGGCCCACCACAAAGCTGTAGCCGTGGCGCACGCCGTTGATGCCGCGCATCACCCGGCCCATCACCCCGCGATTTTTATCGCTATGGCGCAGGAACACCCCGCACAGCGCCGGCGACAAGGTCAGCGCGTTGGTCGCCGAAATCACCATTGCCACGCTGATGGTGACGGCGAACTGGCGGAACAACTGCCCGGAAATTCCCGGCACGAAGGCAATCGGCACGAACACCGACAGCAGCACCAGCGAAATCGCGATAATCGGCCCGGTGATCTGCTCCATCGCCTTCTTCGCCGCCTCCTTGGGCGACAAATGCGGTTCCTCCTCCATCACCCGCTCGACGTTTTCGACCACCACGATCGCGTCATCGACCACCACGCCCACCGCCAGCACCAGCGCCAGCAGCGACACGGTATTGGCCGAAAAGCCGAAAATCAGCAGCAGGGCGAACGTCCCGATCAGGCTGACCGGCACCGCCACCGCAGGAATGATGGTGGCGCGCAAATTGCCCAGGAAGATGTAGACCACCAGCACCACCAGCACGAACGCCTCGGCCAGGGTTTTCAGCACTTCGCCGATGGTATCGGACACGAACGCTGAGCTGTCATAGAAAATGATCGGCTTCACGCCTTCGGGGAAACGCTTGGAAAGCCTGTCGAGTGTGTCTTTCACCCGCTTGGCGGTATCGACCGCGTTGGCGCCGGGCGCGAGGCTGATGGCCAGGTTCACCGCCGGCTGGCCGTTAATCCGGCTTTCAGTGTCCTGGCTCGCGGCGCCCAACTCCACCCGCGCCACATCGCGAACCCGCAACACCGACCCATCCGGATTGGCGCGCAGCACCACGGCGCCGAATTCTTCCGGTGTCGCCTGTCGCCCTTTGGTCTGCATGCTGAGCTGGAACGGATTGCCGTCATCCACCGGCTTGGCGCCCAACCGGCCCACCGCGCCCTGCACGTTCTGCGACTGCAAGGCCTGGATGATGTCGGACGGCACCATCCCGAGATTGACCAACCGTTCGGTTTCGAACCAGATCCGCATGGAGTAGTCGAGCGCGCCAAACACCTGCACGCCGCCCACTCCGGCGACCCGCGCCAGCTGATCGACCACGTTGATGGTGACATAGTTCGACAGAAACAGCGGCGTTTGTTTGCCCCCTTCCGAGGTGAACCCAATGAACTCCAACGTCGCCGAGTTGCGCTTGGCGACCACGATGCCCTGGCGCTGCACTTCGGCTGGCATGCGCGACAACGCCGCCTGCACCCGGTTGTTGACGTTGACGGTGTTGATGTCCGGGTTGGTCCCGATGGCAAACGTCACGGTCAGCGAATAGGTGCCGTCGCTGGAACTGTTCGACTTCATGTAAAGCATCTGATCAACGCCGTTGATCTGTGCTTCCAAAGGCTGCCCAATCGTCGATTCGACCACAGCCGAAGACGCACCGGGGAATTTGGTGCTGACCTGCACCTGCGGCGGCACAATATTGGGGAATTGCGCTACCGGAATTTGCAGCCAGGCAATCGCCCCGGCCAACGTGGTGATAATCGCAATGACAATCGCCAGCCGCGGCCGGTCAATAAAGACGCCCGAGATCATCGCCTTAACCTTTCGGTGCGGCGGCGGGGGCGGCACCTGGGGGCGGTGTGGGATTGACCGGATTGCCTGGCCGGACCCTTTGCAGCCCGTCGACGATCACCGTCTCGCCTTCGGTCAGGCCCGACATGATGGTGGCAAGGGCTGGCGTCGATTGGCCAAGTTCCACCCGCCGCTGCTGCGCCTTCTTGTCGGCATCAACCACGTAAACATAATTGCCCTGCTGGTCCGACAGCACTGCCACCCGCGGCACCGCCAGCGCCTGCACCGGGGTCACGCCCTCGACCATGACCGTCACGAACTCGCCATCCCACAACTCGCGATTGGCGATGCCGTCGCTCTTGGCGCCACGGCGGACCGCGTTGGCAATCCGTGCCCGCAAGGTCAGCGTATCGGTCGCTGCCGCCACCGACGGATCGACATATTCCAGCTTACCAAGCTCGCTATACATTTTGCCGTCCGGCAGCCGCAGGCGAATTTGGATCGCGGCAAACCCGCCTTGCTCGGCATAGCGATTGCGCAGATCGAGCGCCGCCCGCATCGCGATCGGGAACACCACATAAATCGGGTCCTGGCTGACAATGATGGCAAGCGGCCCCGATGTCGGACCAACGACATTGCCAACCGCGAAAGCGCTGCGGCCGATCTTGCCGCTGATCGGGGCGCGGATTTCGGTGTAGTCGAGGTTGATCTGCGATGCCCGCAACTGCGCCTGATTGGCCTGCAAGGTCGCGCTCAAGCTTGCTTCCTGGGCGCGTGCATCATCGATCGAGGAAATTTTTCCGGCCGGAGAATTAATCAGCGACTGCGCGCGCGCCAGCGTAATGCTGGCATTTTTCAGCAATGCCGTCGTCTGCGCGATGGCGGCCTGTTTGGATGCCAGATCAGCCTCAAAAATGCCGCGCTCCAGCCGATACAGCAAATCGCCCTGCTTGACCTCGCTGCCCTCGATAAACCGGCGCTCCTGCAATCCAGCCGTGACCCGCGCGACCAGATCGACCTTGTCGGTGGTCTGGATGCGGCCAACATAGGCGTTACTTTCCACCACCGATTGCTTGGCAACCGTTACCACCCCAACGGAAGGTGGCCCGCCGGGACCGAACTGGGCATGCGCCGTCGAGGCCATCAGAACGGCAAAAGCTGCAATCACCACAGAACGCATGCGAAACCCCATCCCACCCGAGCCCGGTTCTGGACCCCAACCCCACATATGGCACATTGGGCGGGTTTGGCGACCCATCACCCTTGTCTTCCCGGCCATGTCGCGTCAGTTTCGCGGCAGAATCTGAATGGGAGCGTATGATGGCTGAGTTTGTTACAGTCTGCGAAGTTGGTCCGCGTGACGGCCTGCAAATCGCCAAGGCGATCATGCCGACGGACATCAAGCATCGCTGGATCGCCGCCCTCGCCACCACCGGCCTGTCGCAGATCGAGGTCGGCAGCTTCGTCCCCCCCAAGCTCATCCCGCAAATGGCCGATACCGACGCCATCGTCCGCCAGGCGGTGTTGTTGCCGCAGGTCGGACACGGCCTCGAAATCGTCGCACTCGCCCCCAATTTGCGCGGCGCCATGGCCGCCTACGACGCCGGCGCCCAACGCATTTCCATCCCGATTTCGGTCTCCGAAGGCCATAGCCGGTCCAACACCAACCGCTCCACCGACGACCAGATCGCCGAGGTCGGCCGCATGATCGCCTGGCTCCGCGCCCAACCGCGCCACGTGATGGTCGACGCCGCCTGCTCCACCGCTTTCGGCTGTTCCTTCGACGGCGTCATCCCGGTCGCCAACGTCGTTCGCGTCGCTGTCGGGCTTGCCCAGGCAGGTGCGGACTGCGTCATCCTCGCCGACACCGTTGGCTACGGCAATCCGCTCGACATCAAAGCCAAAGTCCGCGCCGTCCGCGCCGAAATCGGACCCATCCTCAACGGCCTCCACCTCCACGACACCTGCGGCCTCGGCATCGCCAACGCATTAGCCGGCCTCGAGGAAGGCATCCGCAAATTCGACTCCGCCCTGGCGGGGTTGGGGGGCTGTCCCTTCGCCCCCGGTGCGTCGGGCAACATCGTCACCGAGGATCTGGTGTTCCTGCTCGAAAGCATCGGCTTCACCACCGGGATTGACCTCGACAAGCTCATTGCAGCGCGCGCCGTGCTGCATGAGGGGCTGCCGAGTGAGCCGATGTACGGCAATCTCGCGCGGGCAGGGGTGCCGAAGACGTTTTCCAAGGCGGCGTAAGGCGGAAACTTCTGTGTTTGAAAAGAAACAAGCAAAAAAACTACACTGATCTGTTTGGTATCAGACGTGGGCCCTGATATTTTCAAACTCATCCCAAATTTCACGGCCCTCATCAGTCAACCAGTGCAGTGGTCCACAGCCCTCGACGTTTTCGCGCGGTTCGAACAGACGTGCCTCATCGCAGGCCGCCAGAAAGCGTGCGGTATGGTCAACATGCCGCACCCGCGCGACGCGACCGTGATGAACATAAATAATCCGTTCGAATTGATAGAAGCTGCCCCAACCCATATGGACATATTGCAGCATCGGCCCGAGCGGCAGACTCAGCTTACCAGAATACCAGATCGCCGGGATTGGACGCGGCCCATCAGGGAATATCCGGCTGAGGTCAATATCCGGCACTTCCCCGCCCTCATCGAACGACCAGCCACCCCGCAATCGCTGCAGGAACAATCGATCGGCCTGAAGCTCCCAAACGCCGATATAACCGCGCCACAGGGCGCTGCAGTGAAACCCACTCAAGTCTGCCATGTTCGGGCAAGGATTTAGCGTGTCGAGATAGGCATCGAGCGGTCGTGCCATTAGGTCGTACTGCACGCCGTCAACGATAATTTCCTCAAGCGCCTGTGCTGTCATGTGGTCGTGTTCCAGAGGTTTACGGTCCTTCCTGGACCCACGCAAACCTACCAGATTTGTCTAAGTTTTTCACCATAAATTATTGAAATTTAAGAGATTATTCTTCGTTTCGGCGCTCATTTTGATCCGCAAATGGTAGCGGCACGTCAAAACAAAGCATCCTCAAACGCCTTCAAACTCGCCCCGCCCGCCATAATCGTGCTGAACAGGCTCGAACTCTGTGGCAAAATCTTCGCCACAAAAAACCGCGCCGTCGCCAGCTTCGCCCGATAAAAATCGTCTGATTTCCCCAGCGAAATCTCCGCCGCCTCCGCCCATAACTGCGCCAGCGCCACCAGCGCGAACAGCCGCAGATAATCCGTCGCCACCGCCCCCGCTTCAAACGGATCGGCAATCCCCTTGGCCGCCAAAGCTGCCGTCGCCTGCTGTAACCGGATGAAAGCCTTGCTCAGCGGATCAACAAACTCCGCCATCGCCGCATCACCCTGCTTCGCCGCGATATAGGCCGCCACCGGATGGAAAAACCGCCGCAGATACCGCCCGGCATGCGCCGACATTTTACGCCCCACCAGATCCAGCGCCTGGATGCCGTTGGTGCCCTCGTAAATCTGCGCAATCCGCGCATCGCGCACGAACTGCTCCATCCCATGGTCACGGATATAGCCATGCCCGCCAAGCACCTGCATGCCGAGCACCGTCGAATCCCAGCCCATATCGGTGAAGTAGGCTTTCACGATCGGCGTCATCAGCGCCACGTAATCATCGGCTTCCGCCCGCACATCGGCATCGGCATGCGATGTCGCAATATCCTGCGCCACCGCCACCCGCACCCCGAGCGCACGACAGCCTTCCACCCCCGCCCGCATCGTCAGCAGCATCCGCCGCACATCGGGATGCACCAGGATCGGATCGGCCGGCAGATCGGGCCGCGCCACCCCGTTCAGCGCGCGGCCTTGCAGCCGATCCCGCGCATAGGCGACCGCGTTCTGGTAGCTGACCTCGGCCAGCCCCAGCCCCTGAATGCCAACCGACAGCCGTGCCGCGTTCATCATGGTGAACATCGCCGCCAGCCCGCGATGCGGTTGCCCAACCATCCAGCCTTGCGCACCATCGAAATTCATCACGCAGGTCGATGACGCCTTGATGCCCATCTTGTGCTCGATCGCCCCAGCCACCACCGAATTCCGCACCCCCGGCCGACCATCTTCTGCTGGCACAAACTTTGGCACCAGAAACAGCGAAATCCCCCGCACCCCGGCCGGCGCATCCGGCAACCTTGCCAGCACCAGATGCAGAATATTCCCGGTCAGGTCATGTTCCCCCGCCGAGATGAAAATCTTCGTCCCCGTCACAAGGAAACGACCATCCCCCGCCGGTTCCGCCCGCGTCCGCAGCAACCCGAGATCGGTGCCGCAATGCGGCTCGGTCAGGCACATCGTCCCCGACCATTCGCCGCTCACCAGCTTGGGCAGATAAAGCTGCTGCAAATCAGCCGAGCCATGCGCCCGCAAAGCCTCGTACGCGCCATGCGACAGCCCGGGATACATCCCGAACGACAAATTCGCCGAACAAATCATTTCCTCGAACATCAGGCTCACCGTCTTCGGCAGCCCCTGGCCGCCATAGGCCGGATCGGCATGCAAAGCCGGCCAACCATCACGGCAGAACGCCGCATAGGCCGCGCGAAATCCCGCCGGGGTGCGCACCACCCCGCTCTCGAAATGGCAGCCTTCCTCGTCGCCCGACCGATTGAGCGGCGCCAGCACCTCGGCGCAGAACACCCCTCCGGCTTGCAGGATCGGATCGACCAGATCCTGCGTCACCTCGCCACAGCCGGGCAGGGCGGTCACTGTCGCGAAATCGGCAAGCTCATAAAGCGCGAAACGCATGTCGCGCAGTGGGGCGGTGTAGCTGGTCATGGCGATGTCTCTCCATCAGCAAGGCAGGCGGCGAATTCGGCACCAAGCAGCACCGAACCCCAGAAAATATACATCCACAGCAGCGCGATCGGCACGCCGGCGAGCGCGCCGTAGACCGAATTATAGGTGGCGACCTGGCCGATATAAATCGCAAAGGCGAATTTCAGCACTTCCAGCAGCCCCGCCGTCAGCAACCCGCCAAGACCCGCGGCGCGCCACGGCACCGCCCGGTTGGGGATCAGCCGGTAGAGCAGCGCGAAGGCCGCCACAGCCACACCGAACGACACCACAATCTGTAACCGGTCCGACCACGCCCGCGCCGCCTGCTCGACAGTGCTGCCATCAACCCCGATCCGCCGCAGCAGCGCATCGATATCACCCGACACCGTCAGCATCGCGCCGAGCACCACCGGCCCCAAGGTCAGCACCGTCCAATAGGCGACAATGCGCTGGCCCCAACTGCGCGGCGTGGCGATGCGGAAGATATTGTGCAAATGCTCCTCGATGGTCGCCAGCAGCAGGATCGCGGTCACCACCAGGCCGATCACCCCAACCATGGTGGCCGATGCCGCGTGGTCAGCGAAACCGGTCAGCATGGTCGCCGATTCCGCCCCGATCTCGGGGGCGAAATTATCCAGCGCCAGCCCCATCAGCCGGGCACGCAACGGCCCGAAAATCGGAAATGCGGAGAATATGCCGAACGCGATCGCGATCAGCGGCACCAGCGACACGATGGTGGCGTAGCTCAGCGCGCTCGCGCCGGTCAGGCACCGATCATCGATGAAGCGCGCGATCACCCGGCGGGAAAACCCAATGCCCGATACGATGCGTGCCCGGAACACCGATCAGTTCCGCAACGCCCGCCCGGTCTCCAGCATATGCTCGACCCGCGCCAAGGTGCCGGGCTTCTTGAGCAGGGTCATGAAGGCCGCGCGTTCCAGGGTGCGGATCGCGTCCTCGTCAATTTCGACCGTGTGATCGGTATCACCGCCGGATAATACGGTCGCCAACGCCCCGCCCACCACCGCGTCATACGCCGTCGCGCGCCCCATTGCCACGAACCCATCCACCGCCATACGCAATGCGGTGGCACCGGTCGGGCCGGGCAGGCGCAGTTTGGCGCTTTGCGGCGGCGCGTAATCGGCGACCATTGCCAACGCGCGGGCTTTGGCATCGGCCAGCAGCCGGTCGCGGTTCATGCTGATCCCGTCACTGTCGCGCAGGAACAGCAATTCACGCGCCTCGGCGGCGGATTTCGAGACCTGCGCGGTCGAGATCATTTCGAACACTTTGGACATTGCCGGCATCGGCCCACGCGGCAGCTGCGGTGCGGCGGACCAGCGCGCCAGCATGGTCGCACACCCGCCCCAGCCCGGCACCAGCCCAACGCCCACCTCGACCAGCCCGATATAGGTTTCGGCGCTGGCCTGCACCGCGGCGCAATGCAGCAGCACTTCGCAGCCACCGCCCAACGCCATGCCGGACGGCGCGCCGACCACCGGGAAAGCCGCATTGCGCAAAGCCAGCATCGCCTGCTGGCCCGCGGCAATCGCGCCCTCGATTTCGTCCCAGGCGGCAATATTGGCGGCGAACAACGCAATGCCGATATTGGCGCCGACCGAGAATTGCGCGCCGTCGTTGTAAATCACCAGCGCCTTGAAAGCGCCTTTCGCCCCCATGCCAACCGCGCGGCCCACCATCGCCAGCACGTCCTGATCCAACGCGTTCATCTTGGTGTGGAATTCGAGGCAGGCAACCCCGTCGCCAATGTCCCAGATGCTCGCGCCCGCATTGCGCGCCAGCGGCTTGCCGGTGCGCTTGATGTCTTCCAGCAGCAGCACGCCATCGGCCCGCGCAACATCCTTGTAGGCACCATCGACGCCAAATGCCTGCATTCGGCCGCCATCGACCCGATAGAACGGACGATCGCCAACCAGCGCCAGCAAAGCCGGCACCACCCGGCCATCAGCCGCCAGGGCGCGCGCCAGCCAACCGGCGCCCAGCCGGTCAATCAACTCAAACGGCCCGTATTTCCAATTATACCCCAACCGCATCGCCGCATCGACCGATGCCACGTCGCCGGCGATTTCCGGCACCAGCGACGCCGCATAACCCAGCGTGTCGAGCAGCACTGCGCGGGCATACCTGCCGCCGATATCGGGATGATCGGCCAGATCGGCTGGCTGGCGCGTGTCCAGGCTGGCCAGCCGTGCCTCACGCTGGCGGCGATAATCCCCGGTTACCAGATCGATCGACAGCCGCGATTTGTCCGGCGCGCGCGAATAGAACCCGCCTTTGCCTTTGCGGCCGATGCGGCCTTCGGCGATCATCCGCGCCACCAGCGGTTCTTCGCGGTACAGCCGGCAATAGGCGTCATCGGCAGGCAGGCTCGCCAGCAGCGATTTCGCCACATGCGGCCCGAGATCGATGCCGACCAGATCCATCAGCCCGAAAATGCCGGTGCGCGGGATGCCCAGCGGTCGGCCCATCACTGCGTCGGCTTCCTCCACCGTCAGCCCGAGATCGATGGCGTGGCGCACCGCCATCCCGGCCCACAGCGACCCGATCCGGTTGGCGATGAAGCCAGGCGTGTCGCGGCAATCGATCACGGTTTTGCCAAGCTGCACATCGCAGCAGGCGCGCACCGCCGCCACCGCATCCGCGCGCGTCGCCGGCCCCGCAACCAGTTCCAGCAGCCGCATATAGCGCGGCGGATTGAAGAAATGGCTGATCAGGAAATCCGCAGCGAACGCTGCGCCAAGCCCCTCGGTCAAGGTCGCCAGCGGGATGGTGGATGTGTTGGACGACACCACGCTGCCGGGCTTGCGCACCGCCTGTAGCTGCGCATACAGCGCGCGCTTGGCGTCCGGCCGTTCGACAATCGCCTCAATAATCCAGTCACAAACAGCAAGCTTGTCGATATCGGCGCCAAGATCACCGGGCGTGATCAGCCGCGCCGCCCGCGAATGCATGAACGCCGCCGGCTCCGCGCGGCCCATCGTGGCGATTGCCTTGGCCGCCGCACCCGGAACGATATCGAGCAGGATCACCGCCAACCCCGCATTGGCCGCCTGGGCCGCGATGCCAGCGCCCATCACGCCGGCGCCGATGACGCCGATCGTCGAGATCACGCCACATGCTCCAGAATGGTAGCAATTCCCTGGCCGCCGCCGATGCACTGGGTCGCCAGCGCGAAGCGCCCGCCGGTACGGACCAGCAAGGACGCCGCCTTGCCGGTGATACGCGCCCCTGTCGCCCCGAGCGGATGGCCCAGCGCAATCGCCCCGCCATCGAGATTGACCCGCGCCTCATCCAGTCCAAGCTCGGCCATGCAAGCGAGCGCCTGGGACGCAAACGCCTCATTCAACTCCACCACATCGAGTTCGGCCGCGGTAATCCCAGCCCGCTTCATCGCCTTCCGTGCCGCGCCCACCGGCCCCATGCCCATGATATCAGGCGCGCAGCCGCTGACCGCGACCGATCGCACGATCGCCAGCGGCGTGATGCCGTGGGCTTTGGCATAGTCGGCAGTGCACACAATCACCGCCGCCGCCCCATCGGTCAGCGGCGACGATGTGCCGGCGGTGACGGTGCCATCGGCGCGAAACGCTGGTTTCAACCCGGCGAGGGATGCTGTGGTGGTCTCCGGACGCGGGCAGCCATCCGCGGTCACCCCACCGACCGGCACGATTTCATCGGCGAAGTGCCCGGCAGCAATCGCGGCCGCCGTTTTGGTCTGGCTGCGCACCGCGAAGGCTTCCTGATCGGCGCGCGGGATCTGATGGCGGGCGGCAACATTCTCGGCGGTTTCGCCCATCGACACCAACGCGGTCGGGAAGGCCTTCATCAGTCCCGGATGCGGCATCGGGTTGAAGCCCATCATCGGAATGCGCGACATCGATTCCACCCCGGCGCACACAAACACCTCCCCCGCGCCCATCATGATCGCGCCCGCCGCCTGGTGGATCGATTGCATCGACGATCCGCAGAACCGGTTCACCGTCACGCCCCCCGCCGAAATCGGCAGTCCGGCCATGAACGAAATCAGCCGTGCCACGTTCAGCCCCTGCTCGCCTTCGGGAAATGCGCAGCCCAGGATCAAATCTTCGACGTCATTTGGATCGACCGGGCAGGACGCCATCAACGCCTTGATGACCTCGGCCGCCATGTCATCCGGCCGGCTACGGGTAAGCGCGCCGCGATTGGCGAGATGGAACGGCGAACGCTTGAAGGCGGCGATGACGACATCCGGCATGGGGACGGCTCCTCAAAAACCAACGATTTCACAGTTCACTGCCGTGCGTTCACATTTAACTCACTTCGGTCGCGACGGCGTCGCCTGTCATGGTTCCTATGCCAATTTCCAGCCGTATCGCCAGGAAAGTCAGGCAGGAGATATGGTCATGACGCATCTTGCTTTTCCCACGCGAGAGGCCCCGTCTGCAAGCCCGATCGACATGATCGATTCCGCCCCGCGCCCGCTGGTTCTGGTGTTGGAGGCCGAACCAAGGATTTCGGACATTCTTGCCGAACTCGCGGATTTCCTGCGGGTGGATGTTGAATGCGTGCCAACCATCGGAGCATTGGAAACCGCGCTCGCAACCCAACACCCGATCGGGCTGCTGGCCCACGCGCCCGAGGGCGACATCACCGTTTGGTCGGCGCTGCGCGCGGTTTCCCGCAGCGATCCTGGGTTGCCGGTGTTACTGGTCACCGGCACCGGCACCGGGCGGGCCGAGATCGAGGAATTCGATCCATCCATCCCGCGCCGGCCGCTGACCAACGTCTACTGGGTCGATCACCAGCCCGGAATGCGGTCGATCGTCGAATTTTTGTTCCTCGCCGAGCGCCGCAACGGTGTGCCAGCCTTGCTGCGGGAAGCCGACCAGTAGGGTGATGGCCTCCATCCTCCAGGCGGTTGCGGCCAAGGTCGCGCCTTGATGGCTGGGGCGATTTCGCGGATGGTATTTACCGCCACACTGCCGTCAGGTTCTGCCACGCGCAATCGTCGCAGTTCCGGTCGCCGCACGCGCGGCCAAACCGCCGAAAGACCCTTGCCCGATGTCCGCCACCCCGACGCGCCGCCTCGACTACCTTCCCCCTGATTTTCTGATCGACACCGTCGATCTGCGCTTCGATCTCGATCCCGAAGCCACCATCGTCCGCTCCCGCCTCGCGATGCGGCGCAATCCCGCCGGCAGGCCAGGTGTGCCGCTGCGCCTCGACAGCGACCAGCTGACCCTTTTATCCATCGCCCTCGACGGCGTCGCGCTTAAGCGCGATCAATACGTCCTTCATGGCGACGGCACGCTTGAACTCGCCGCCGTCCCGGACGGCTTCACTCTCGAAATCGAGACCTATATCTCGCCGCAGGCCAACACCAAGCTCAGCGGCCTCTACACCTCGGGCGGGGCTTTTTTCACCCAGTGTGAGGCAGAGGGTTTCCGCCGCATCACCTATTTCCTCGACCGGCCTGACGTGATGGCAATTTTCACCACCACTTTGCGCGCCGACCGCGCCGCCTATCCGGTGCTGCTGTCTAACGGCAATCCGGACGGCACCGGCGTTGATGGCGACCGCCACTGGGCGCGCTGGGCCGATCCGCATCCCAAGCCGTCCTATTTGTTCGCCCTCGTTGCCGGCGATCTGGTGTCCGTGCAGGATCGCTTCGTCACAAAATCCGGCCGCGACGTGGCGCTCGGCATCTGGGTGCGTGACGGCGACCAGGATCGTTGCGGCCATGCCATGCAGGCGCTCAAGGATTCGATGCGCTGGGACGAAGAAAAATACGGCCTCGAATACGATCTCGACGTCTTCAACATCGCCGCCGTCTCCGACTTCAACATGGGCGCGATGGAAAACAAGGGCCTCAACGTCTTCAACACCAAATATGTGCTAGCTAGCAATGAAACCGCCACCGACACCGATCTGCACGGCGTGGCAGCGGTCATCGCCCATGAATATTTCCACAACTGGACTGGCAACCGCATCACCTGCCGCGACTGGTTCCAGCTGTCACTGAAAGAAGGCCTCACCGTCTTCCGCGACCAGCAATTTTCCGCCGACCACGGCAGCCCGGCCGTCGAGCGCATCCGCCAGGTCCGCACCTTGCGCGCCCGCCAGTTCTCGGAAGACGCTGGCCCGCTCTCGCATCCGGTGCGCCCTGACGAATATCTTGCCATCGATAATTTCTACACCGCGACGATCTACGAAAAGGGCGCCGAGATCGTCCGCATGATCCATAACCGCCTGGGCGTTGACGGGTTCCGGCGCGGCATGGACGACTACATCGCCCGCAACGACAATCAGGCTGTCACCATCGAAGACTTTGTCGAGGCGATGGCCGTCGGCACCCCAGGTAGCGATGTCCGCCAGTTCCTGGCCTGGTACGCCCTGCCCGGCACGCCCGAACTCACCATGTCGGAAGCCTATGATGGCAGCCGCTATACTTTGACCCTGCGCCAGACCACAAGCGGCGCGCCGCTGCCGATCCCGGTCAAGCTCGGCCTGCTCGGCGCCAACGGCCAGGACATCGCCGAACGCGACGTGCTGCTGACGGATACCGAAACAAAAATTACCTTCGACAATATCGCCCAGCGCCCGGTGCCGTCCCTGTTGCGCGGCTTTTCCGCCCCGGTCCGCCTGCGCAATCAGCCGCATGACCAGTTGCTGTTTCTCGCCCGCCACGACAGCGATCCCTTCATGCGCTGGGATGCCAGCCAGCAAATCGCCGTCGCTGCGATCCTGGCGCCGTCCGAAGACCTTATCGCCGGTCTGATTGCGGGCTTCGCCGGTGCGCTTGCCAATCCGAGCGATCCCGCCTTCACCGCCGAGCTGCTTGCCTTGCCATCGGAAGCCTATGTCGGCGACCAGATGGGTGTTGCCGACCCTGATCTGGTGCACGCCAACCGCCAGGCCCTGCGCCGTCGTATCGGCACCGACCTGCACGATCTGCTCGCCAGAACCTGCGACACCATGGCCCCCGACGGCCCCGGCCAACGTGCGCTCCGTAACGCCTGCCTCGTCTTTCTCGCCGCTGGCGGGCACCTGGCCCGCGCCGAAGCCCAGTTCGTCCAGGCGACCACCATGACTGACAGCCTGGCGGCCCTCGACATCCTCGCCGGTAACGAAAGCCCGCATCGCGCCGCGGCGCTGGCGACGTTCTATGCGCGCTGGAAGCACGATCCGCTGGTGCTGGACAAATGGTTCTCCGTGCAGGCCATGGCCCCGCGCGCGGACGCCATTGATACCGTCCGCAGCCTGCTGGCACACCCGGATTTCGACCTGCGTAATCCCAATCGCGCGCGGTCCCTGATCGGCGGCTTCTGCGCCAATCTGGTGCGCTTTCATACCGAGGCCGGCTACCGCTTCCTCGCCGACATGGTCATCGCATTGGATGCGATTAACGGGCAGGTGGCAGCCCGGATGATCGACCCACTGACCGCGTGGCGGCGGCAAAACCCGGCGCGCGCGGCGATGATGCAGCGCGAATTGCGGCGTATTCTCGGCACCACCGACCTAAGCCGAGATACTCTGGAGAAGGCGACGAAAGCCGTCGGTTGAGCGGGTTGTTTTTGCGAAAACCAAGAAGACCTTCCTACCCCAAAATCTCCGCCACCGCGCTCGCCATCACCTGGCATCCAAGCACGATATCGGCATCCGACGTATCCTCGGTCCAATGATGCGAAATCCCGCCGATGGACGGCACGAACAGCATCGCCGCCGGCATTACCCGCGCCAAAAACTGCGCGTCATGCCCGGCGCCCGATGGCATGGTCTGCCATTGCCCGGGCGCATGGCGTTCGGCCGCGCGCGCCAGGGCTGCCTGCAGGTCATCCGCCATTAACGATGGAACTGACCGCGACATGTTGGTCAGCACCACCTCGCACGGTCCCTGATTAGCCTCGGCGACCAGCGCTTCGAGCTCCGTTTCCAACCGCTGCAACACATCCCTATCGACATCACGGAACTGGAACACCATTTCCGCCCCACCCGGAATGATGCTGCCTGCGCCTGGATCGAGCGTGATCCGCCCTACCGTCCACACGCTGCGCGCGGCGCAGATTTCGGGAAAGCGTTTGTCGATCGCCACCGCCAGTTTTGCCGCAGCCAATCCTGCGTCGCGGCGGATTGCCATGCGGGTGGTGCCGGCATGGTTCTGCACCCCGGTGAACATGATCTTGTACTGCCAGATCGCCACGATGCTGCTCACCACACCGATCTTGCGATCAGTGCTCTCCAACTCGTCACCCTGTTCAATATGGGCTTCGATATAGCAACGATACTGCCCGGGCACGACCCGCGCCATCGGCCGTCCGGCCAATCCGGCCGCCGCCAATCCTTCACGCAAGGTCAGGTTTTCATAACGGTTGCGTGAAACATCGATATCCGCCTCGGAGAAGTCACCAATGAAAGACCGGCTGCCCGGGAATGACGCCCAATGCCCTTCCTCGTCTGCCCACGACACCACATCCACCCCACGCCCCACGGCGCGCGCGACTTCCAGCGCGTACATGACCCCGAGCGCGCCATCCAGCCAGCCGGCCTGCGGTTGGGTGTCACTATGGCTGCCCAGCAGCACACGCGGGCCATCGCCCTCGCCCCGGCCGATAATATTGCCGATCCCGTCGATTTCCGGCACCAGCCCGGCGTCCCGCATCCGGTCTGCGATCCATTCGCGGCTTTGCATATCGACCGCCGAATAGGTCGGGCGATGCACGCCTGTCTTGAAGGTGCCAAAGCCACGCAATTTGTACAGATCGGCGAGCAAGCGCGCCCCGTCTATTGAAACATTGGAAAGCGTCATCCGATCATTCCTTCAATGCAATGCCCTGCGGCCGGATCAAGCCATCCGGCATGGGGCGAAACCCGCTGACCTTGTCGCTATGCGCGAACAACCAAGTCTGGTGATACAGAACCATCATCGGCCGATCCTGCAAATAGGTTTCGGCGATATTACGATAGATCGCCTGGCGCTGCGGCACATCAGTGATGCCGCGCGCCTTGGCCAGCAATCCGTCGAGCTCCTTGTTCGCGTATTTTCCCCAGTTGAGGAACCCGTCGCTGGCGAGCCAGATTGCCATGTTACCGTCCGGATCGGGCCGGCCCGACCAGATGCCGATATAGGCGTTGAATTCGCCGCGCTGGACAGCGGCGACGGCGGCGTTGGCTTCCATCGCCTGGATTTTCACGTCAAACCCGGCCTCGCCCGCCATCGCCTGGATCAATTCGGCGGTTTGCAAGGCGATCGGCGAATTGCCAACCACGAGTTGCACCGGAAAATTGCTCAGTCCCATCGCGGTCATCAGCGCCTTCGCGCCACCGAGGTCGCGTTCCGGCACCGGATAGGATGCGTTCCAGTACGTGCTGCCAGGTGGCTCGGTCTGATTGGACGGGACCTGGGTGCCTTCGAAGGCCACCTTGTTGATCACGTCGCGGTCGATGGCTTTCTCGAACGCCTCGCGCACCCGCGGATCGGTGGCGAATTTCGATCGCCCGAGGGCGGAGTTGCCGAGATTGAACAGCATGGTCTGGTAGGCGATCGATGGCTGCGCCAGCAGTCGCAGCTTGGGATTATCCCTGACCGTGCCAGCATCGGCTGGTGCCAGCCCCTCGATCATATCCAACTGCCCGGACCGCAGATTGACCAGTCGGACCGTGCTGTCGGGAAACGGCTGGTAGGTGATGCGGTCGAGCGTGACGCGCGCACCATCCCAGTAGCCATCGAACCGATCGAGCACGATGCGGTCCTGCGCGATGCGCGATCCGAACTTGAACGGCCCGGCGCAGACTGGTTTGCTGCCCAGCTCGGCCGCCATCTGGTTGATGTTCTTCGGTGACACCATCATCCCCGACCGGTCCGCCAGCACCGCCGGCAAGGGGGCGTAGGGCTGCGACAGGCGGAGCCGGATGGTCAGGGGATCAACCACTTCGACCGCCGCAATCGGCCGCAATTCGGATTTGCGCTGGCTTTCCGCCGCGCTGCGGTAGCGCTCGATGTTGATCCGCACCGCATCGGCGGTCATTTTTTCGCCGTCGTGGAACCGCACGCCGTCACGCAGTTTGATCGTCAAGCCCAGACGGTCATCCGACCACGCCCAGCCGGTGGCAAGCTGCGGCACCAGATTGAGCTTGGCGTCGACATCAACAAGCTTGTCGCAGAGGGCCGCAAACACGATCCGCCCGGCATAGGACACCCCGCGCGCCGGATCGAGCAGGTCTGGGTCTGATGCAAGGCCAACCCGCAGATTGCCGCCGGCGACAGCGCTGCCAGCCATCAGGACCATCAACCCGCCGACTGCCAGCTGCGCCAGTTTTGCCACGTCCAAACCCCTGATCTGCCGCTCCCATGACAGCATGCGGCACACATCCGCGCCAGGGGTTGCCGGCCCAAATCGGCCCGGTGAAAGACTTCGTCACAAAAGCCCGCTGGCCGGCGTGATCCGATTGAGGCTTTGCGCTAGATCATCATTCGTTCAATCGGCTTCGATTGGACGGATAAAGAAGATCGTGAAAACAAGACCCTAGAGCGTGTCTGCTGATTCGACTTCAACCGATCACGCTCTAGGAGTTAGCCATGTGCGGACGCTACGCCCAGTATCGTGACGGGGACCGGTTGCGGAAGCTTTTCGCGACCGTAAACCCGCTGCCCAACCTCCAGCCCAGCTGGAACGTGGCCCCTACCCGGCTCGCCCCGGTGGTGCGGTGCCACCCCGAAACCGGGGCACGCCACCTCGATCTGCTGCGCTGGGGCCTGGTGCCGCACTGGACGAAAGCCCTCCCCGAGGCACGCTCGCCGATCAACGCCCGCTGCGAAACCGCTGCCACCGCGCCGATGTTCCGCGACGCCCTGGCCCACCGCCGCTGCCTGGTGCCGATCGATGCGTTCTATGAATGGCAGGTAACGCCGGAAGGCAAAATCCCCCACGCCATCGCCCGCGAAGATGGCGAGCCAATCGTTGCCGCCGGGCTATGGGAAGGCTGGCGCGGCCCGGACGGCGCAGTGATCCGCAGTTTCACCATCCTGACCACGACGGCCTGCCCATCCCTCGCCCATCTGCACGAACGCATGCCGGTGGTGCTCGAAACCGGCGATTTTCCGCATTGGCTGGGTGAGGCTCCCGGCGATGTCGCCAGCTTGCTGCGTCCATCCGCCGCCAGTTTCCGGGTCTGGCGGGTCGGCGCGGATGTCGGCAATGTCCGCAACGACGGTCCTGACTTGCTGGCGCCGTTCGGGTAATCAGATCGCTTCGAGATCGACGCCCACCGTGACGCGATGCGCCCCGCCACCCAGAATCACCCCGCGCACCGGGCTGATATCGCCATAGTCGCGCCCCCAGGCGAGCACGACATGTTCGTCCTGCACCACCAGATTATTGGTCGGGTCCAAATCCACCCAGCCCATCGCCTGCCCGAGCCACGCGCTCACCCAGGCATGCGACTGGTCCGCCCCACGCCGCGCCGGCTGGCCCGCCATTGGCCGGGTGCGTAAATATCCCGACACGTAGCGCGCCGGCAGCCCATGCGCACGCAACGCCGCCAGCATCAGATGGGTGAAATCCTGGCACACCCCGGCCCGCAAGCGCAGCACGTCGGCCACCGAGGTGTTGACCGTCGTCGCCCCCGGCTTGAAGGCAAAATCACGGTTGATGCGCGCGGTAAGATCGAGCAACGCGGCGAAAATCGGCCGGGCTGGCGGAAAGCTGGCGGCGGCATAGGCGCCCGCGTCGGTGCCATCCGGCACCATCGGGCTCGCGAAGGCAAATTCTGCCGCTGCCGCCTGCATCGCCTCGGCGGCGACAACCTCCCATGGCAGCGTCAACTCCGGCAAAGGTGGGGCGGGAAACCCGATCTCGACTTCGGCATCCACCGTCACCGCAAAGCGGTCATGCGGGCTGTCGAGGAACATCCAGCAGACCTGATTGCCGAAATGATCTACCCCCCAGGTGGTGCGCGATGGCGGTGGTTCGGCGCTGACCCGGGCGTGTGCCACATATTGGAAATCCAGCTTGCGCGGCGAAAGATGCAGCATATGGGCGGCAAGATCGACTTGCTCGGCATAGTCGTAAATTGTTTCGTGACGGATCCGATAGCGCATCCTACGCCACCCCGCGCAGTGCCAGCGTCTCGCCGGTGCCAACCCGTTGGATCGCTGGCAGCACAGCGAAATAGCGGCGGGTAATCCGGCTCGATAAGCCTTCGAGTTCGGCCATGAACCCAGCCAGACGCTCGGGCAGCGCGCTCGCCGCGCTGGCCTGATCGGGGGCGGCAAGCACTTCGCCCACCATCATTTCAACCTCCGCCAGCAATCCGGCGGCGCTGCCGGCGAGCATTTCGCGCACCTGACTTTCGCTGCCCAATTCATCCAGCAGCCCGTGCATCGCCACGAGCTGGAACGCGAGGCCACGCGGGTTGCCCTGATCGGCCAGCACCAGATCGAGGACGGGTGCCGCCTGCAAGACATTTAGATAGCGGCTGCGGTAGGTGATCGCGCTGTCGCATAATTCCAGCGCCAGCAGCAGCCCGCTTTCGATCCGCGCGGGTGGCAGGTTCAACACAATGCTGACCTCATGCGTCACCGCCTGGGCGCGTTCGATGCGACGTCCGAGATCGAGGAACATGAAACCGCCGCCGCGCACCATGTTTTCGGCGGCAACCCCGGCGACCGCGGTGCAGAAACGCAGGATCGCGGCCATGCCGAGGCGGGTTGCGTCAAGATCGGGCTGGATCGCCTCGGCCTGGGCGGCGCGCATGGTCTGGGTGAAGGTGGCGTACATGTCGCCCGTCAGGCGGTCGCGCACTTTTTCGGTCAGGCGGGCGACGTCCCGGAACAGCGTGTCGATCGCGCCACCCGGGCGTAACGCGGCCAGCAGCGCCGGTCCCAGGCTTGTGGGCGCGGCGTATTCGGGATCGATCACCTGCGCATCGATCAAACATGCGGTCAGCGCCTGCAATTCCACCAGTTCACGCGGTGTCGCCAGCCGGGTCAGCCGTGTCAGTGCCGCCCGGCCCAGCCGCGCCACCCGGTCCAGTCGCTCCACCGTGCGGCCGAGCCAGAACAAATTATCGGCGACCCGGCTCGGAAGTTCACCCGAATTGCGGCGCAGCGCCAGCCTTTGGGTGGGGATGGCAATCGGGCCGATAATATCGCTCTGCTCGTCATGCAGCACCCAGATATCCTTGGTCACGCCGGGCTGGTCCGCTTTCCGACCAGGCTCCATCACCCGTGCCAGCCCGCCCGGCAGCATGTGCCAGCCCTGGCCGTCAAACATCAGGAACGCCCGCCAGACCACAGGGCGGGGGTCGAGGCGTCCATCGGCGAGGCACGGCGCCATCGATGCCGCAACACCCGGCAATGCGTTGGGCAGAAGCAAGCCGGTCCCAAGCAATTTCTGGCACAAACCCGGCAGCAGCGGCGCCAAGCCCGGCGCTTCCAGCATTTCGCTCCCCGGCCGGTTGAGGATGCGCACGCTGTCGGTGCGGGCGGCGTCGAGCAATCCCGGCACCCCAATCCAGCTATCGGCGTCAAGTTCCAGCGGGTCGATCTGGCTGCCATCCATCTGGCGTAGCAGCAGATCGATCCGTTGCAGGCCACGCATGGTCTTAAGAAACAATGCCCCGTCGCGCACCGTCAAATCCCCGCCTTCAACCAGGGCGCAAGACAGCAGCCGGGCTAGGTGCATGTGGTCGAACCACAGGCGGTGCGCGGTGCCAGGGGTCAGCACCGCCACTGACGGATTGGCCCGGCCTGGTGGCGCCAATGGACGCAGGGCCTCCTGCCAGCGATCGAAAAACGGTTGTAATGGCCGCACCCCAACTGCGCGGAACGCTTCCGGCAGCACCCGGGTCAATTGCCGGCGATTTTCCTGCGCGGTGGCGATGCCGCCTGCCGGCCCGGTGCGATCGGCGAGAACCTGCCAGCCGCCCATCGGCCCACGGATCAGATCGGCGGAATAGATATGCAGCTTGGGCCCGAACAAAGGCGCCGGACCCAACCGCAAATAGCGCGGATTGGCGTAAAGCAGCGCCGGCGGCAGCGAACCGTCGCCGAGCAGGGTTTGTGGCCCGTAAACATCATCGAGGATTGCCGACAGCAACCTGGCGCGCTGCCCAAGCCCGGCTTCAACATCGGCAAATTCTTTGGCCGGGATCGGGAACGGCACCGGATCGACCTGCCAGGACAACCGCGCCTCCCCAGGCATCACGCTGGTCACGCCGTCTTCGGCAAACGCGCGTTGCAGTCGGCGGCCGCGCTCGGCCAGTCCGCCATCCCCGAGCAGGGAAAACGCACCAAGCAGCCCGCGCCAATGCGGGCGCAGGCGGCCATGCCCATCCACCATCTCGTCGATTGCTGCCTCGCTCATCCGCGGCAGTGTCTCAGGCGAAACGCCGCAGGTCCAGGGTGCGCGGATGCTCCTGGCCACGATCGCTGGTCGGCACCGCCATCACCCCCGGCGTGTGGCCGAAATTGAAGAAGCGTGCCCGCCGACGGGCCTCGGCGGCATTGGCGTTCACCGGGAAATCTTCGTGCGCGCGTCCGCCTGGATGCGAGACATGATGGGTCAGGCCGCCCAGGCTGCGCCCGGTCCAGGTGTCGAACACATCGACCACCAACGGCGCCTGGGCCGGGATGGTTGGGTGCAGCGCATGCGGCGGCGCCCAGGCCTTGAAGCGCACCCCGCCAACCGCCTCACCCGCCCGCCCGGTCGGGCTCATCGGCACCGCGACGCCGTTGCACGCCAAGGTGAAGCGCTCATCCACCCAGCCTTCGACCTTCAACTGCACCCGCTCTGCCGAGCTATCGACATAGCGCGCCGTGCCCGACGCGCCCTGTTCCTCACCAAGGACATGCCAGGGTTCGAGCGCATGTCGTAGTTCGATCTTCATGTCGCGCACTGTCACGTTGCCGATCTCGGGGAAGCGGAACTGGTGATGCGGCTCGAACCACGCAGGATCAAGCTTCAGCCCAAATGCCGATAACTCGTCCAGCATGTCGGTGAAATCAGTCTGGCAATAATGCGGCAGCAGAAAATCATCATGCAGCCGCGTGCCCCAGCGGATCAGCTTGCGTTCATAAGGCGCGTTCCAGAACGCCGCGACCGCGGCGCGCACCAGCAACGTCTGTGCCAGTGCCATTTGCGGCGATGGCGGCATCTCGAAGCCCCGGAACTCCAGCAATCCCAGCCGTCCGGTCGGCCCCATCGGATCGTACAGCTTGTCGATGCAGAACTCGGTGCGATGGGTGTTGCCGGTCATGTCCGACAGGATGTTGCGGAACAGCCGATCGACCAGCCATGGTGGCGTGATCTTGTCGCGCCCCACCTGGGCGAAGGCGATTTCCAACTCGTTCAGCACATCGCCGCGCGCCTCGTCCACGCGGGGGTGCTGGCTGGTCGGGCCGATGAACAGCCCGCTGAACACATAGGACAGGCTCGGGTGATTATTCCAGAACCCGAGCAGGCTTTTCAGCAGATCGGGCCGGCGCAGGAACGGGCTGTCAGCCGGCGTCGCCCCGCCCAGCACCACATGGTTGCCACCGCCAGTGCCAACATGCCGCCCATCAGCGAGGAATTTCTCACTCGCCAATCCGACCGCCCGCGCTTCGGCATAGAGCGTGGTGGTGCGGTCAACCATGGTGGCGAAATCGCCCGCCGGATGCACGTTGACCTCAATCACCCCCGGATCGGGCGTTACCGAGAAATGCCGCACCCGCTTATCTGCACCCGGAGGAAGATACCCTTCCAGAATGACCTTCTGGCCTTGCGTCGCAGCAATGGCCTCAACGGCTGCCACCAGCGCCAGCCAGTCGGCGGCATCGGTCAACGGCGGGAAGAACACATGCAAAATCCCGCCGCGCGCTTCGACCGCGAGCGCAGTGCGCACCGGCTCGGTTGGTTTTTCGCTCGCCGCCGGTTGCGGCATCATCCAGGAATTGGACGGCGCGAACCGCCCGCTTTTCAGCATCGCCTGCGATGGTAGATCAGGTTTTTCCTCAAACGGATCAAGCTCGGCATCCCGCTCGACTTGGTCAGGATCAATCCACGGCAGGCTCGCCAGCGGCAACCGGAACCCGAGCGGCCCATCGCCCGGCAACAAAAACATCGTGTCCTCGCGCAGGAACCATTTGCCACTGCGCCATGTGCCTTCCGGGCTGCGTGCCAGCGGCAAGACACTCCCGGCGGGCTTGGCGAGGCCTGTGCCAAACAGCCGAGCCATCCGCGCCCGTTCCAGCGGATCGGCCAATTTGCAGTCCTCGGCCACCACGTTCGCCGGCAGCTTCTTTTCTTTCCACAGATAGTAGTGCACGTCCTCATGCGCCGCCCGCACCAGCTTGGGGTCCACTCCCAGCGCGCCAGCCAGCCCGGTCGCAAATGCCTCGGCCTCCTCGCAGGTCGCGGTGCACTTGTCCTGATCAGGGTCCGCGAGCAGTGCCGGGTCGGTCCAGACTGCCTCGCCGTCCGGCCGCCACAACGCCGTCAACGCCCAGCGCGGCAGTGGCTCGCCGGGATATTGCTTGCCCTGGCCGTGATGCAACGCCGCGCCCTTGGCCCAAAGCGGCGCCAACCGCCGGATCAGCTTGCCGGCATAAACCCGCTTGGTCGGCCCGAGCGCCTCGGAGTTCCATTCCTCCGCCTCAACATCGCTCGCCGCCACAAAAGTGGGCTCGCCCCCCATCGTCAGCCGCACATCGCCCGCCGACAGCATGGTATCGACGATCAGCCCGGTATCGAGGATCGCCTGCCAGTCATCGTCGGAATAAGGCTTGGTGACCCGCTTGGTCTCCCGCACCCGGCGCACCGACATCTCAAACCCAAACGCGACCTCCGCCTTTTCCACCGCGCCCGAGATCGGCGCCGCCGATTGCGGATCAGGCGTTGCCGCCAACGGAATATGACCTTCCCCGGTCAACAGCCCGGACGTCGCATCCATCCCGATCCAGCCTGCCCCCGGCAGATAAACCTCGGCCCAGGCATGCAAATCGGTGAAATCGGCGGTCGGGCCTTCCGGCCCTTCAAGCGGCTTCAAATCGGGCAAAAGCTGGATCAGATACCCCGAGACAAACCGTGCCGCGAGGCCGCGATGGCGCAAACACTGCACCAGCAGCCAGGCGCTGTCGCGGCACGATCCGCGCCCCTCGGAAAGCGTTTTCTCCGGCGACCACACGCCGGGTTCCATTCGCACCACGTAATCGACGCGTGCCTGCACCCCCTGGTTCATCTCCACCAGGAAATCATTGGTGCTTGTGGCGGTCGCCGGCAGTTCCGCCAGCAGCTTGGTCAGCAACGGCCCCGGCGTTTCCAGCCGGCGATACGGTGCCAGTTCATGCTCCAGCGCCGGGTCATAGCTGAACGGAAAACGCTCGGCCTCCGGCTCCAGAAAGAAATCAAACGGATTAATCGTTGCCATATCGGCCACCAGATCGACCGTCACATCGAAATGCGTCACCTTCTCCGGGAACACCACCCGCGCCAGGTAATTGCCCTGCGGGTCCTGCTGCCAGTTGAGAAAATGCGGCTGCGGCTCAACCTTCAACGCATAAGACAACACCCCGGTGCGCGAATGCGGCGCCGGCCGCAGCCGGATCGTCTGCGGCCCGAGGCTGACGCTGCGATCATAGGTGTAGGTGGTGCGATGGGTGAGGGCGACATGCAGCGACATGGCTCGGCTCCGGCTTGGTGCGGCGGTGCCGCAGCCTTTCATATAACATTGATTTTGGATGTGGCGGTCAGTTGCTTGAACAGGCTGCGCGATACAATGCCCAATAGCACAATTGTCCCCGGCATGCGCGGCGTTGGCGCCTGGCTACGCATTGTTCACACTTTTCCGCGACCCTCCGTCCGATCAACCCCCAGGAGGCGCCCCATGCAATCGCTCACCCTCGCACGCCCAAGCCACGAAACCATTCCGCCAATCCGCCAAGTCCTCCATGTCGGCTGCGGCGCCCGGGCCCAAGGCAAGCTCCACACTGCCTTCGCCGGCCCGGGTTGGGGTGAGGTCCGCCTCGATATCGATCCCAGCGTCACCCCCGACATCGTTGCAACCATCACCAACATGGCGCCGATCGAATCTGCCACCATGGGGGCGCTCTATTCGTCGCATAACCTCGAACATCTCGCCGCCCACGAAGTCCCGCTGGCCTTAGCCGAGTTCGCCCGCGTCCTCGCCCCCGACGGCATCGCCCTGATCACCGTGCCAGACCTGCAATCGGTCGCCGCGCTGATCGCCGCCGGCAACCTCACCGACCAGGCCTACATGTCCCCGCTCGGCCCGATCGCGCCGCTTGATATCCTCTACGGTTTCCGCCCCGCCATCGCTCAAGGCAATGATTTCATGGGCCACCGCACTGGCTTCACTGACCGGTCACTGCTGATAGCGCTGATGGCGGCCGGCTTCGCCGATGCAGTTGTCCAGCGCAGCACCGGCAGTTTCAGCCTGTGGGCCATCGCCTTCCGCACTGCGCCCGATGCTGACCAGATGCGCGCTGCCCAGGCCCTGATGTTCCCCCACAAAGTGCCGTAATTCGTCGATCGGTATGAAAATCTGACAACTCCGCCGGGCAGACCGGCGGGGGGCGGGCTTATCCCGCACCGCGCTCAATCGCGTAGCTGCTGGAGAAAATCTCGGACACCGGCGGATGCCCCCAGGTGCGAACCGGGTATTTCGCCATCAGCCCCTCGAACTGCTGCTGGGCGCGGGCGGCGTCAGCAATTTCGTCAACCCCGGGAATGATCCGGTCCTGCATCACCCAGCGCCCGTCGATCATCACGCTGTGCACATCGCCGCCCTGGCCGGCCAGCAGCAGGGTCTGAATCGGATCGATCACCTGCCCGAGTGACGGCCGGTCGAGACCGATCACCACCAGATCTGCCTTGGCGCCGGCCTGCAACCGCCCAAGATCGGCGCGGCCCAACGCATTCGCCCCGCCAATGGTCGCGGCATCGAAGAAATCCTCCGAGCGGCAGGTGCCGGTGCCGCCGTCCATGGTCCGGCACATCCGCATCCCGACCTGCATGTTCAGGATCATATCCGACGGCGCGGTATCGGTCCCCATGCCAATGTTGATGCCCATGTCGCGAAGTTTTGCGAACGACCGCAGCGCGCTGCCATGGCGCGACGACACTAGCGGGCAATGCACAATGCTCGCCCCGCTATCGGCGATAATCCCGAGATCATTGCCCGGCCGATCAAGTCCTGGAGTCCCCGAAACATATGTCCCGTGCGGCAACAACACGCCCGGATGGAGGAAATCGAGGCTCCCCAGCCATTCCGGCGGGCTCATGCCCCGCAACCGGAGCACATTGGCATATTCCAGCGCCGATTGGCAGCAATGGAGGCGCACCGGCACCGCCAGATCGCGCCCGGCCGCCGCAGTCCGCCGCAGCAATTCCGTAGTGCAGGTCTCAATCCGGTCCGGCGCCAGCATGGTGCGGATCAACCCGCCAGCCCGGCCTTCGATGTCTCGGCAAAACCGGATCGCGTCCTCCAATCCGGCCAGGCCGCGCGCCTCGTCGAACACTTCGCCGATCGTGCCATCACTCTCGACCACCATGCCGCCGGCGCGGTACGCCGGGCCGAGATAAACCCGCAAGCCCAAAGCCGCGGCGGCATCTGCGGCGTCGGTGAATTCTTCAATTGTCTCGCCCCACGCCCGATAAAACAGCGATGCGATCGGCAATGCGGTGGTAATGCCGTTGCGGATCAGCCCGGCAAATGCGTGCCGCTTCTGAAACGCCAGTTCGGCACGGTCGTACATCTCATACGGACCGGCCTCGATATAGCTGCGCGGCCAGATGCGGCCTTTGCGCCAAGCCGGTTGGTTGTCGAAGCCGAGGATGGTCGTATCGAGATCGGACAGGGCATCCAGATCTACAAACCCCGGCGCAACGATCGCATTGCCGGCATCGACGGTCTGCGCCACCTCGCCAGGGAAATCATGCCCGATGAAAATGACATGGGTGCCCTCGACCACCACGCAGCCACGGTCGAGCAGCACATGGCGTCCATTGCGATGCCCAACAACCCAGCGCGCGGTGATCATGGTGCGCATGTCAGCCGGCCCGTGACACGATCTTGCCGCGTTTGATCACCAGCCGGCGCGGCGGATGGGAAACCACCGCGTGGGTCAGGCTTTCGGCGTCAACCAGCACCAGATCGGCCTGGCAGCCAACCGCCACGCCGTAATCCTTCAGCCCCATCACCGAAGCGCCGCCAAAGCTGCAGATGTCGAGTGCCATTTCAACTTCGGCGTCATGCCGTAGATTATTGCGCATCCCGATGAACATCGCCCGTTCCAGCATGTCGGCGCTGCCATAGGGGCCCCAGGTGTCGCGGATGCCGTCGGACCCGGAGCACACCCGAATGCCCATCGCCCGCAATTTGGCGACCGGCGGGGCAGGGCGCGCGGCCGGCGCCGTGGTCATGATTGCGATGTCGAGTTCGGCAATCGCATCGAGCAGCGGCCCGACCATCGATGCATCTGGGTCGCCAAGGCAGAAAGCATGGCTGATGGTGACCCGGCCCTTCATCCCCAGTGCCCGCGTGCGTTCGATGATCAGTTCGGTGCTGAACGCGCCCATGGTGCCCGGTTCATGCAGATGGATGTCGAGTTCCTTGCCGGTACGCTCGGCCAATCCGAAAATCATGTCGAGCTGGCCCTTGGGGTCACGATCGATGCCGCACGGGTCCAGCCCGCCGACCACATCGCCGCCCATTCGCATTGCCTCGACCATCAGATCTGCCACACCCGGCCGGCACATCAGCCCGGATTGCGGGAAGGCGACGATCTCGACATCAATAATGTCAGCATGGGTTGCGCGCGCCGCCAGGACCCCTTCCATCCCGGCGAGGCCAACCGCGTCATCGACATCGACATGGCTGCGGATATGGGTGGACCCCATGGCCGAAGATTGCAGGATCTGCCGCCCCGCCTGGCGCGCCGGGTCGATATTCCATTCCTTTTTCAGCCGGCGTTCGGTTTCGATCTTGTCGATCAGGCGCGGTCCGGCCTGATGCACCCGCCAGCCCATGCCCCAGAGTGATTTGTCGAGATGGGTATGTGCCTCAACCAGTCCGGGGATCAGCAGCGCGCCGCCGCCATCTTCGGTCGGCACGCCGGGTGCGACCAAAGCCTGCCCGATCTCGGTAATCTTTCCAGCGCGGATCAACATATTGGTCGCAGCCCCGCCCATCGGCCGGATATTGGTCAGCAACAGATCATGGGTCATAAGCAATCTCCTTTTGGCGACGGTGTCATCCTGAACCAGTGAACGTACCAAGCCAACGGCGGCAGAGTCATAAAAAGTTTTTTTCGGGTCTTGCTGTTCACCAAATGCCCAACTTCCTTTTCTTGACGACTTTGCTATCGTCTCACGATGCCCCTGACAGCAAGCCAAATTCAGCACTACCAAACCCAAGGCTTTGTAGCCCCGATCCGCGCGATCTCGACCGCCGAAGCCGCGCAACTCCGCGAGCAGGTTGAGGCCGCCGAGGCCGGCAGGATCGCGGTCACCCCTTATTTCCGCAACAAGACCCATCTCGCCTTCACCTGGGCCGACCGGCTGATCCACCACCCTGGCGTGCTCGACGCGGTGGAATCCGTCATTGGCCCGGATATTCTATGCTGGGGGGCCGGGTTTTTCATCAAGAACGCTCACGACCCGAGCTTCGTGTCCTGGCATCAGGACTCAACCTATTGGGGCCTCGATCCCGCCGACATCGTCACTGCCTGGGTAGCAATATCCGAAAGCGATAGCGGCAATGGTGCCATGCGCGTGGTGCCGGGGACGCATCTGCTCGACCAGATCGCCCATCGCGATACCTTCGCCGCCAATAATCTGCTGAGCCGCGGGCAAGAGATCGCGGTGGACGTCGATGGCACCAGCGCGGTGGCCTTGGAACTGCAGCCGGGCGAGATGTCATTGCATCATGTTCGCCTGGTGCATGGCTCGGAGCCCAACCCGTCCGGGCGCCGCCGCCTTGGCTTCGCGATCCGTTATCTGCCCACCTATGTACGCCAGAGCGTGGCAACCCGCGACAGTGCGACCTTGGTGCGCGGGATGGACCGGTTCGGCAATTTTGTCCCCGAACAGCGCCCGGGCGCCGATCTCGACCCGGCGGCGTTGGCCCATCACGCCGAAATTACCGGCAGCCTCAACACCGTCCTGATGCGCGGCACCGGTTTGACCATGTAACGCATCTGACTTGGAGCATGATGACCGCTGATAGGCGCGGTCACCCCTGCGGCCGTGCCTGCCGGCCCAAGCCAGAAGGCGATTCTGGGGATGCTCCGGGTCAGCCAGAAACCGTGGATCAGATCATCATTCGTTCAATCGGCTTCGATTGGACGGATAAAGATGATCGTGAAAACAAGATTCTAGATCATCATTCGTTCAATCGGCTTCGATTGGACGGATAAAGATGATCGTGAAAACAAGATTCTAGATCATCATTCGTTCAATCGGCTTCGATTGGACGGATAAAGATGATCGTGAAAACAAGATTCTAGATCATC
>CALQTN020000034.1 GCA_943333505.2 Asaia bogorensis
GCCCCCGCCCTTGCCACCGTCGTCATCGCGAACTCTTGTGAAGCGATCCATCTTAAGCCCCCACAACGATGCTCACCCCACGATCGCGACCCTAGGGTGCAGTTCCGCTTCGAACGGCACCGTCACCGCCACACGTCCTTGCCAAACTCGCGCGATGATACGTGCTCATGGCAGTGGCGCCTGTCGTTTCTGGTTATCCAGATCATATTGGGCAGGCACGTGCAGCGACTGGCAGAAAAGCCAGTGTCAAAGCGCCTTCTTTTTGTGAACAAAAAGAAGCAAAAAAACTTCATCCATGCCTTGCCGTTGGCGTGCCCCCACCCCTGCCACCGTCGTCATCGCGAACCCTTGTGAAGCGATCCATCTGATTATGCGCCAGTCCATGATAAGGAAATCAAGAAACTCGCCCTTTTCAGCCTATGGGTGCCGCATTTTGTGTCGATTTCTAATATGCTCGGAAAACCGGAGAAGAAATGCAAGATATCCACAGTCCGACCAATTCCGACCTGATCGACACAAAACCCGCCCGAGGCAAACGCCGACGCTTCGTCAGCTTCGTGGACATGAATGCTGACAAATATCGCTACTGGTAGTCGCGCCCCGTGCCCGAACGGCTCGCTGCCATAAGCGAGTTGTCGATTGAGGGCTATAGACTGAAAGGCACATTGCCGCGTGACCCCGGACTTCGAAGACCTTCTCATCCACCTCAACACTGAAGGCGTGCGGTATCTGATCGTCGGGGGCTATGCTGTTGATGTTTATGCCAAGCCGCGCGCGACCAAGGGCTTCAACATTTTCATTGGATCGGACACTGCCGAACGGGGAAGTCGTATGGCGATCAACATAAGTATTATGTGATTCCGAAGTGGAAATATGCCGTCTCTTACTAATCCCAAGGATACACTCCACTATATCCCTTTGACTCCATACAATCATTTACATATGTCATATAATTTGCGGTCACAGCGAAAGAGGTACTGTATGTCGGCAGCCCGTTTTGGCCAGCCTGCATTTTGCACAATGCTTGATCACGTCTTGCATCAAGATTAGATGTCCCTGCACGTACCCATGCACCGGGCGCGCAGCCCTCTACGAAAATAACCAACAAAATCACCGTTAATATACGACGCGGGCGGAGCCTGGGGCTATTGTATTCCATCGCATTCTGCCGTCCGTCCTGGGAGGATCTTACCGGCACCGAACACCAGCCGGGGTTGGGGTGCAAGTCACGCCATTAGAATATGTCAATCCACCTGATGGGTTTTGACGCGATGTTGTCCCGCTAGACGAGTCGTATCCACCTGCCGGGTTCGGCCGAGTTGATGTGCCGTTCGAATAGTCGTAGCCCCCAGCCGGATTGGAGCGCGAACTCGTACCATTCGAATAATCTAAGCCACCAGATGGATTGGCGCGCGAAGACACTCCGTTCGAGCAATCGTATCCACCAACCGGATTTCGTGTGCATGTTTGAGCGCTTAAATCGTTCGACATAGCGGCTGCGAAAAGCGCTACGCCCAGAAGCAAGATCGTATTTTTTACTGAAAAGAGAGTCATATCGGCTCCAGGCAGAAAGAGAATTTTCGTTTTTCTAATAAAATGTTACCGTGGCACACTCTTAGCAGTCAACATAATTAATCCGAAGCCTGCCTTTTATAACGATTTTTTCGATCTCCCTTACCTCGCCTGGTACCAGGGGGGGATGCGGGAGTTTAGCCGATGGCCCGCTGCCCTAAGCCCTAAGCACCGAAACCACCTGCCGGCACCCAGCCTGGGCAGGTCTGTGTCTCGAATGTCCGGCAGGCAACAAGCGTCGATTTGAGAGAACCCCGCGTTATGTGGTGTTCGCATGACGCGGAGTTCGAGTTTGCCAGCCATTCGAAGCGACAATAAATTTCGATGCCACGTAGATTGGGGCATTCACGCAACATAATAAAGGTGCAGTTCTAAGCAGAACGGCACATCCCAATGTACTGATTGATACCACGCCGGTGAAGGGTTCTATGAGATTTCCGTCCGTCGCGGTCAGGGTGCCTCCGCTGCCCTGAACTCGTGCAGGCAAGCTTCGACCGCCCGTTTGCATTTCTCGTCGGGGTCGTCGAGCCACTGCTGCCAGTCTCGAGTCTGCATCAAGTCGAGGACAGTGGACTCCTGGCGATCGGGATCGTTGAGGCAATCGCTATATTGATTGCGCACCAACGGCGCGGCCAGGGTGGCCGGAATCGGCACTCGGGCATGCGGATTGTGATAGAGGTCGATCACCAAAGCGGACTCCGACGGCTGGCGCATCACCGCGATAGCGCTGATCGAGGTGTTATCCTGGCAGGTCAAGGTAGCTTTCCTTCCGTAGCGAGCACCTAGGAAGCGTGGTTTGTGTGCCGAACCATCTGAGATTTCGAAATGCAGGGACTCTAGGCCAAACATTGCTTGTAGGACTTGAGACGGTTCCAGGTGAAAACCGATCGTCTTGTCGAAGAAGCAGACGACGGTCGGGAAGCCCCGCTTGGACGCATTGCGCAACTGGGCGGACGCAGCCTTGATCGGACCACGGAGCCTGGCACCGGGATCGACCCAGCGAAGGCTGACGACGCCAGCCTGCACCTCGCGTTGAAGATTCTGATTCTCATCATCGCGCTTGTCGGCGAGTTCCTTGATCTCAACGAAGCACCAGTGTGGCCCTAGGTGGATGGCATAGTCGGGGCGCTTGCAGCCTGGGGTATGCGCTTCCCGAATGCGCTTGAAGGTCACGCCCTGTGAGCTACACCATCCCTCAAAAACGAACTCGGACGGGGTCAGTGGGGCCGTCATGGCGACAACTCCGCCTTAGGTTTGATTATACAGCAAGGATATGGTGCGCCAAGTCGGCGGTAACAAGGCCACCGGCAGGAACCACTGGCACTCTTGCGCTCCCCCAATCCCGCTCAATCGTTCCGGCCTTTTGTGCCTCCAAGCCAATCTTCCGCGCTCGGCTGCAACGCGCAGTACGTTCATGCTATCCGAATGTCAGCCCTCACGTTGTATCGGAACGTCAACCCGCCCCCCCCCCACCCCAATCTTGCAACTCCCCCGCAACCCAGGCATGACCTAACCAACCCGCCCCCGAGGATATCCGCCCCCAAAATGTCCATCGCCACCACCCAGCCCCGCCTGTTCTCCCGAGCCTGGTCCGGCCTCCTCCTCCTCATCCTGACCTTCCTGATCATCTACCCCACCGCCATGCTTCTGCTCGGCGCGCTGACCGATGCCAACCCGGTGGTCGATGGCTTCGCCAACATGCAGCTGTCCCTCGGCAATTTCGCCACCGTCCTCGCCAACCCGACCGTGCACGCCGCCCTCGGCAACTCGCTGCTCGCCTGCGCCGGCGGCACCGCGCTCGCGGTCATCATCGGCCTGTTCTTCGCCTGGATCGTGGTCCGCACCGATACCCCGTTCGGCGGTTTCATCGCTGCCATCGGCATGTTGCCGCTGTTCGTCCCGCCTTTGGTCGCCGGCGTCGCCTGGGCGATCCTCGGTTCGCCCAAAACCGGCCTGCTCAACACCGTGCTCGCCAGCATGGGCATCAGCTTCCGCTTCAACCTTTATTCGCTGTCCGGCATCATCTTCGTCTTCGGCATGTATTACGCGCCCTATGTCTACATGTTCACCGCCTCCGCGCTCCGCAACATGGACCCGTCGCTCGAAGAAGCCGCCGAGATTTCCGGCGCCAGCGCCTTCCGCACCATGTTCACCATCACTTTCCCGCTGATCCTGCCGGCGATCGTGTCGGGCATGTTGCTGTCGTTTATCGTGATGCTTGGCATTTACGGCGTGCCGGCAACCCTGGGCGCGCCCGCCAATATCCCGGTGCTGACCACCTACATCTTCCAACTCACCTCATGGTCGCCGCCGCGCTACGGCACTGCGGCCTCTGTCGCGATGATCCTGATGCTGGTCACCGGCGCGCTGGTGGTGCTCCAGCAGAAAGTCCTGTCCGGCCGCAGCTACGTCACCGTCGCCGGCAAGGCGTTCCGTCCGCGCACCTTGCGGCTCGGGCCATGGCGCTGGTTCACCCTGGCGCTGGCGGTGATCTATCTGTTCGTCGTTGTCGTGCTGCCCACCATCGCCCTGCTGATCGCGGCGTTCCGCAAGTTTTTGTATATCCGCAACCTCGACGCCCTGTTCGATACCAAGCAATATTCCTGGCTGCATTTTGACCGCTTGTTTTCCAATCCGGCGACGGTCGATAGCATCATCAACACCATGCAGGTCGGCGTCGCCACCGCGCTGATCGGCGGCGTATTAGCCTTTGCGGTCGGCTACACCGTCGCTCGCACCCAGGCGCCGTGGCGCCGCGTGATCGACATCATCGCCACAGTCCCGGTCGCCATCCCCGGTCTGGTGATCGGTGTCGCCTATCTCTGGGCCTGGATCGGCTTGCCCGGCGGCTTTTACGGCACCATCTGGATCCTGGCGCTCGCCTTCGTCGCCCGCTTCCTGCCCGATACGGTGAAAGTGTTGACCAGTTCGCTGATGCAAATCCACCGCGAACTGGAAGAAGCCGCCTGGCTCTGCGGCCGCGGCACCTTGTCCACCATCGCCACCATCACCTTGCCACTCGCCCGCCCCGGCGTGATCGCTGCCATGACGCTGCTGTTCGTGCTGTCGATCCGGGAACTGGGCTCCTCGCTGTTCCTCTACTCATCGCAAACCATGGTGATGGCGGTGCATTTGCTGAGCTACTATGAAGGCGGCAACTTCAGTGTGACCGCCGCCTTCAGCCTGGTGCAGATGGTGCTGCTTGCGGTACTCATCGGCCTGACCAACCTTGCCACCCGTCGTGCCACCACATCGGACGCCGCCAGCGGCCTAGGCCGCGCCGGTTAACCTCGAAGGATATCGTCATGAAACTCACCCGTCGCGCCGCGCTTGCCGGCATCGGCACCCTCGCCATGGCCCGCCAGGTGCGCGCCTTCGAGGCCTTCAAGCCATCCGCCGAACTGGTCGCCGCCGCCACCAAGGAAGGCCGCATGGTGTACTACACCGCGAGCTTCACCGAGGTCGAACAGGAGGTCATCAACGCCTTCAACAAGCGCTTCCCCGGCATCCGCATCCAGATGGTGCGTGCCTCCGGTGGCCAGTTGATTACCCGCATTCGCACCGAGGCCGCCGCCGGCAAGCTGTCCGCCGATGTCATCGACCATTCCGACCGTGGCCTGATGAAGGAGGTTGAAAACCTGTTCGCCGACTACGCCCCGCCCAACGCAGCCGAGTACCTGCCGAGCGTGCTGGTTTCCCCAAAATTATGGCCCCGCCTGACCCCGGCATGGTGCATCGCTTACAACAGCGAGTTGGTGAAGAACCCGCCGAAATCCTGGATGGATCTTACCAAGCCCGGCTACGAAAAAGGCGCCATCGGCCAGGTCATCGCGCCATCGGGCGGCACCACCTGGACCCGCATCATGTTCGAACGCCAGGTGCTGGGGGAAGATTACTGGAAGAACCAGGCCGCCACCAAGCCGGCGCTCTACCCGTCCGGCGCGCCGCTCGCCGACGCGCTGGTGCGCGGTGAGGTCCAGATCGCGCCCCTGATCTTCAACGCGATCATGCCGAAGCAGCGCGATGGCGCCCCGATCGGCATCTTCTTCCCGCCCGAAGGCGTGCCGATCGTGCCCTACGCAACCGGCATCCCGAAAACCGCCGCCAACCCGAACGCCGCCAAATTATTCCTCGACTGGAGCCTGTCCGACGAAGGCCAGGCGTTCACCATCAAGGACCAGGGCAACCTCACCAGCCTGAAATCCCCGCCCTTCCTGCCCAACGGCTTCGATCCCAAGGTCGCGAAAATCTGGGCGCCGGAATTCGCCCAGTTCTCGACCTTGCGCGACAAATGGCTGGAAGAATGGAACACAGTTTACGGATACCGTCAGTGAGGCAGGCAGCATGAGCGCCGAACTCGCGATCCGCGACCTCGAGAAAGTCTTCAACACCGGCAAGCCGGCGGTCGATGGGGTCAGCTTCACCATCGCCCCCGGCGAAATCGTGGTGCTGCTCGGCCCATCCGGCTGCGGCAAAACCACGACTTTGCGGTGCGTTGCCGGCCTCGAACACCCAACCGCCGGGGAAATCAGCCTCGACGGCGATCTCGTATCGGCGCCGGCCAAAAATATCCTGACCCCGCCGCGCGCGCGCAATATCGGCATGGTGTTCCAGTCCTACGCGGTCTGGCCGCATATGACGGTGCGCCAGAACGTGACCTATCCGCTGCGCACCCGCGGCATGACGCGGGCCGCGATGGACGCCGCAGTGGCCGAGGCGCTGGATCTGGTGGATCTCGCCATCTACGCCGACCGTCCGGTGACCCAGCTTTCCGGCGGCCAGATGCAGCGCGTCGCCCTGGCCCGCAGCATGGTCTACGCGCCGCGTTTGCTGTTGCTCGATGAACCGCTATCGAACCTCGACGCCCAACTCCGCCTCCGCCTGCGCGACGACCTGCGTCGCATCATCAAGCGCACCGGCCTCACCGCGCTTTACGTCACCCACGACCAGCAGGAAGCCGTGGTGCTCGGCGACCGCATCGGCGTCATGCAGGGCGGCAAGCTCCGCCAGATGGCGACCCCGGCCGATCTCTATAACCGCCCGGCCGACCAGTTCGTCGCCGAATTCACCGGTGCATCAAGCATGCTGCCCTGCCGCCTGACCCGCCGGGAAGGCGCGTTCGGTCTGGTCGAAATGGCGGATGGCAGCGCGGTCGAAGCCTGGATGCCCGGCGCCCCTGCAATTGGCACCGCCATGGTGTTGGCAATCCGCCCGGAAAACGCCGTGCTCGGCGCGCCATCCGGCCCGAACAGCTTCACCGCCAAAGTCCACGCGCTGCGCTATCAGGGCACCCAGACGATTTACGAGCTTGATGCACTGGGCGGTCGGATTGAGGCACTGGAACTCGGCACCGCGGCCCGCCACGCCCAAGGCTCGGAAGTTAGCCTGACCCTGCCGCCGGCACTGACTTGGGCCTATGCGTCAACGTCCTAACTGCTAACAAAAAAATCACTTGCAGTGGGGGGGGAGGGGTCTTATCAGCACCCCACGCAGCAACGCACGTGCCTCTGGCCCTCCTGGGTTACGTAACGACGTCAAGCGTTCTGGCAATCGTCTGGTCGCTGGTTCGTTCGACCGTTTCGCAACTTACGCCCGTCGTCTTACTCAGGCGGGTGTCATATCTGGGGGAGTGCGCGCGATGACATCAAAGATCGCTCGTTTTCTTATTGACCATCAGCCGGCCACGCCGTGCCTGGTGCTGGACGTGGACCGTGTGGAAGCTAATTTCCGCCGGATCAGCGCGGGCTTGCCGCTCGCGCGGGTTTACTACGCCGTAAAGGCCAACCCGGCTCGCCCGATTCTTGATCGCCTCGTCAAGCTCGGCAGCAGCTTCGATGCCGCCGGCATCGAGGAAGTCGAGATGTGTCTGGCCGCGGGTGCCTCGCCGTCACAAATCAGCTTCGGCAACACGATCAAGAAATCATCGGCCATCACCCGTGCCTTCGCGGCCGGCGTGGACATGTTCGCCTTCGATTCGGCCGAAGAACTCGACAAGCTCGCATCCTGCGCCCCTGGCAGCCGGGTCTATTGTCGCATCCTGGTCGAAAACGAGGGCGCCGACTGGCCGCTGAGCCGCAAATTCGGCACCACGATCGCCAATGCGCGCACCCTGATGCTGCGCGCCGCCGAACTGGGCCTCGACCCGTACGGCCTGTCGTTCCATGTCGGCAGCCAGCAAACCACCACCAGCAGCTACGAAGCCGCCATCGGCAAGGTCGCGATGCTGTTCACCGATCTGCGCGATGCCGGCATGAATATCCGCATGGTCAACCTCGGCGGCGGCTTCCCGGTGCGTTACCGCGACGAAGTGCCCGCGTTCGACGCCTTCGCCGATGCCATCATGGGCGCGATGGTCGCCCATTTCGGCAACGCATTGCCGGAAATGCTGATTGAACCCGGCCGCTCGATCGTCGGCGATGCTGGCGTGATCCTGTCCGAAGTCGTGCTGGTCAGCCGCAAAGACCCGCAAGACCCGATCCGCTGGGTCTATCTCGACATTGGCCGCTTCGGAGGCCTCGCCGAAACCGAAGGCGAGGCGATCAAATATCGCTTCACCACCAAACATGATGGCGGCCCCACCGGCCCGGTCGCGATCGCCGGCCCGACCTGCGACGGCGCGGACATCATGTACGAGAAAAGCAACTACCGGCTGCCGCTGGCGTTGACCCATGGCGACCTGGTCGAAATCCAGTCCACTGGGGCCTACACCACCACCTATGCCAGCCAGAAGTTCAACGGCTTCGCGCCGATGACCGAACACTACGTCTGACCCGGGATTGGGCCAGAATCGGGCGGCACGTCGCAAGGCGTGCCGCCCTTTTTGTGTGGACATCCGCAACACCGTTGCCTAGGATTTGTCCATGAACCAAGTGCTTCCCCTCGCCGAGGTCAACATCCATCTGCGCGCCCGCGCCCAGGACCGGAGTTTGATTGACCAGGCCGCGGATCTGGTCGGCGCAAACCGTTCGCAATTCATGCTGGCATCGGCGCTTTACGCCGCGAAAAACGTGCTGCTCGACCAGACCACGCTGCATACTGATGCAGAAAGCTTCCAACGCATCATGGACTGGATGGACACCGAACCGACGGACGCCGAAGCCACCGGGATGCAGCGCCTGCGCGCCGCCAAACTGCCGTGGCAAGTTGGCTAGCAAGCTTCCGATCGCCGCCCCGGTTCTGCTGACCCAATCCCACGACGCATCAGAGTTCAGCTCCGGTGAATCCGTCCTCGACGACTGGCTGCGCAAACGTGCCTGGGACAATTTACAATCTGGTGCCAGCCGCACCTACGTCGCCTGTCCGCCCGATAGCGCCCGCATCGTTGCCTATTACGCGCTCAGTATGGGCCAGATCCTCGCCCATGAAGCCACCGGCGCCATGCGTCGCAACATGCCGCGCACGATTCCGGCGGTCATCCTCGGTCGCCTGGCGATCGACCGTGGCTGGCAAGGCGCCGGGCTTGGCCGCGCCATGCTTGCCGACATCACCCGCCGTGCCCTGGTCGCGGCCCAGCAAGTCTCAGCCAGACTGATCATTGTACACGCAATTTCTCCGGCATCGGAGGCGTTCTACCTCCATCACGGCTTCACCCGGCTGCCGGTCGAAACCCCAACCTTGGCGCTCGACTTGATCAAACTGCGCGGCTTTTGACCTAAAACCCGCCCTGGAATAGAGTTTCCAGCCGAGGAAACCCAAAACCAGGAAGACACCGCCATGCGCGAAGCCGTCATCGTCTCCACCGCCCGTACCGCCATCGGCAAAGCCTATCGCGGCGGTTTCAACGACACTCAGGCGCAATCCCTCGGCGGTCATGTCATTGCCGCTGCCGTGCAACGCGCCGGCATCGATCCTGCGGAAGTTGATGATGTGGTCATGGGCGCCGCCCTGCAACAAGGCTCCACCGGCTTCAATTTTGCCCGCCAATGCGCCCTGCTCGGCGGCCTGCCGGAATCGGTTGCCGGCATGTCGATGGACCGCCAATGCGCGTCCGGCCTGATGGGCATTGCAACCGCCGCCAAACAGATCATGCATGACGGCATGACTATCGCGATCGGCGGTGGCCTCGAATCGATCTCGCTCGTGCAGAACGAAAAAGCCAACCAATTCCGCAACCAGGACCCGGCCTTGTTCGCCTCCCACCCGGCGCTCTACATGGCGATGCTGGAAACCGCCGAAATCGTCGCCGCCAAATACGGCGTGTCGCGTGAAGCCCAGGACGAATACGCCCTGCAATCGCAGCAGCGTGTCGCCCAGGCCCAGGCCGAAGGCCGTTTCACCGCCGAAATCGTGCCGATGACCACGTCGATGAAAGTCTTCGACAAAGCCACCAACACGTCGTCCGACCGCCAGATCACTCTCGCCCAGGACGAAGGCAACCGTCCGCAAACCGTGCTCGCCGATCTGCAAAAGCTGCAACCCGTCTTCAAAGACGGCCAACGCATCGCGGTCGGCAAGTTCATCACCGCCGGTAATGCATCCCAGCTGTCCGACGGCGCATCCGTGTCTGTGCTGATGGAAGCCAAAGAAGCCGAACGCCGCGGCCTCACCCCGCTCGGCGCCTATCGCGGCATGGCCGTCGCCGGCTGTGACCCTAGCGAAATGGGCATCGGACCCGTGTTCGCGGTGCCCAAACTCCTCGCCCAGCACGGCCTCAAAATTGAAGATATCGGCATCTGGGAACTCAACGAAGCCTTCGCCAGCCAGGTCATCTATTGCCGCGACCGCCTCGGCATCCCGAATGACCGCCTCAATGTCTCAGGCGGCGCCATCTCCATCGGGCACCCCTACGGAATGTCCGGCGCCCGCATGACCGGCCATGTCCTGATCGAAGGCAAACGTCGCGGCGCCAAATACGGCATCGTCACCATGTGCGTCGGCGGCGGCATGGGTGCCGCCGGGCTGTTCGAAATCTTCTGATCGGCTTGGTGGGGTAGGGTAAGGAAGTAAGGCGAGGGGCGTGCCCCCTCGACCCCCGCCAGGGCAGTGGCCCTGGACCCCATCCCAAGAAAGCAAAGTCGGCATAAAGAATGGGGCTCAGGTATTGGTTCGAACCAGTACCTAAGCCCCATTCTTTATGCCGACTTACCCTAAAGGGTTTGGCGTCCAGGGACCTTCCCTGGCGGGGGCTTGGGGGCAGCGCCCCCGTGCTTACCTTCCTTTCCCGTCCCGCCATGCGATCCGCAGACCTCCGATCTGCGCCCTGCGGGCAACATGGGGCCTCGTGCGGTGCGGGGTTTCGGGTTAGGCAGGTGGTGAAGAATTTGTCCGAGAAGGCGTGAAAATCCGTGAGAAAGAGCCTCGAAGCCTTGCTTCCCAGCATTGACAGTGTAGAATCCGGCTTGGAGTCGGTTGGTTACATCCCATCCCGGCAGATTTCGACCGCGTTGTTCCTCGCGGTTCGTTTGCAGAAGCCGATTTTGGTTGAGGGTCCGGCCGGCGTTGGCAAGACTGAGCTCGCCAAGGCGACCGCTGAGCATCTCGGCCTGCCGCTGATCCGCATGCAGTGTTACGATGGCTTGGACGAGAGCAAGGCATTGTATGAGTGGAAATACGGCAAGCAGCTTTTGTACACCCAGATCCTCAAGGACAAGATGGGTGAGGAATTGCGGGCTTATGAGGGCATGGACGGCGCGCTCGACAAGCTGAACGAGTTCGATGATCTGTTCTTTTCGGAACGCTTCCTTGAACCACGGCCGTTGCTGCGGTCGTTGCGCGAACCCGGTGGCGCGGTGCTGCTGATCGACGAAGTCGATAAAGCTGACGAGGAGTTCGAGGCGTTTTTGCTCGAAATTCTGTCCGACTATCAGGTGACGATCCCGGAATTGGGCACGGTTGTGGCGATGGTGCCGCCGATTGTGTTGCTGACCTCGAACGCGACCCGCGATCTGGGCGATGCGATGAAGCGTCGGTGTCTGCATCTGCATATTGGCTATCCGGACGCCAAGCTGGAAGAAAAGATTGTCAGGACCCGCCTGCCGCATGTCGAAGAACATTTGCGGAAGGAACTGGTGTCCTTCGTGCAACAGCTTCGGTCGATGGATCTGCGCAAGCTGCCGTCGGTCAGTGAGACATTGGATTGGGCACGCGCGCTGCTGCTGCTCCATGCCAACCATCTCGAGGTCGATCTGGTGCGCGATACGCTGAACGTGCTGCTGAAGTTCGAGCAGGACATGGATGCCGGCAACAAGCATGTGCTGGAATTCATCGAGAAAGCCAAGACCGAAGCGGCGTACTAATCACATGAACGACGTCATCCTCCGACTGCTGCGGGCGGCCCGTGGCGGTGGTGTGCGCATCTCAACGGCCGAGATGCTGGACGCTTTCGAAGCGGTTGAGGCGGTAGGCTACGATGATCGGCAGGTCCTGCGCGACTCGCTGACCCTCACGCTTGCCAAAACGATCGAGGAACGCGCGTCGTTCGAAGTGATTTTCGACATGTATTTCCGCCGCGAGGCGTTGGCTGGCAGCGCCACGCCAACCGCGGCGGAAGCGCAACAAAATGCCGCCGATATGGAAGGCATCGAAAGCAAGCTGGCGCAGCGGCTGATGCAGGATGATCAGGCCGGCGTCGCGGCGATGATGGAAGCAGCTGGCGAGGCGGTGGGTGCGTCCAACATCCGCCTGTTCACCCAGACCAATCTGTTCGCCCGGCGTATGCTGGACCGGATGGGCTTGCCGGAACTTGAGCGCGAGATCACCACCTTGCGTGAGCTCGGACGCGAAGAAGTCGCTGCCCGCCTGGAAGCCGCCCGCAAGGCGTTGGGCGACCAGGCGCGATCGTTCATGGAACGCCAGCTGACCTTGTTTGCCGCTGGCGCGACCAAGGAACTGCGGGAAAACGTGCTGCGTAACGTGAAATTGTCGCAGTTGGATCGGCGTGACTATCAGCGCATGCGCGGCCTGGTGCGTGACATGGCTTTGCGCATTGCCTCGCGCTACTCGCGGCCGAAAAAAGTCGATATTCGCGGCCATCTCGACATCCGTCGCACGCTTCGCCGCAACATGGCGCATGAGGCTATTCCGTTTCGCACTGTGTGGAAGCGCAAGAAGCTGGAAAAGCCCAAAATTCTTGCAATCTGCGATGTTTCGGGTTCCGTCGCCCAGGTCGCGCGCTTCCTGCTGATGTTCCTCTACGCGCTGACCGACACGCTGGCGGGCATCAAATCCTACGCGTTTTCGTCGAAGCTGATCGAGGTCAGCCACATCCTCGAAGGCGAAGACATTGACGAGGCGATCACCAAGATCCTCAACGATGTCGGCTTTGGCTCAACCAATTACGGCCGCGCGCTGGAGATTTTCAGCGAAACCGCTTTGCGCCATGTCGATCGCCACACCACGGTGATCATCCTTGGCGATGGCCGTGGCAACCGCAATCCGCCGCGCACCGATCTGATGAAGAACTTGTTCGACCGGGCGGCGCGGGTGATCTGGCTCAACCCGGAACCCAATCCGTTATGGGGCACTGGCGACAGCGACATCTACAAATACATGCCGTATTGCCATCTGGTAACGAGTTGCAACACGGTGGCGTCTTTGGAACGGGTGGTCGACGATATTCTGCGGTCGGCGCAGTAGACGAAAATCAAGGCGTTTAGGCGTTCGCCTCAAGTAACAATCTGAGCCCTTCCAGCAATTGCGCTGGTGAGGGCGGGCAGCCGCGCACGACCAGATCAACCGCAACTGTGCTGTCCACCCCGCCGAGGATGGCGTAGCTGCCCTTGAACACCCCGCCATCGACGGCACAATCGCCGACGGCGACAACGAATTTTGGGTCCGGCGTTGCGTCATAGGTCCGTCGCAACGCGTCCTGCATGTTCCGCGTGATCGGACCGGTCACCAGCAATATATCGGCATGGCGCGGACTGGCAACGAAACGTAAACCGAAACGTTCAAGATCATAGACGATTCCGTTGAGCATGTTGATTTCAAGCTCGCAGCCATTGCAGCTCCCGGCATCGACCTGTCGGATCGCCAGGCTGCGGCCGAGCCGGCGCTGCGACGCGGCCGCCAGCCGGTCAGCGAGGTCTTGCGTTGCCGCCTCGCTCACCGCTTCCGGTGCGACCGTCAGCGGCCGATGGCGCAGTGTGCGGGCGATGGTGCGCCAGACCATTACAAATCCACCCCGGAATAGGAACAATTGAACGATTTATTGCACAATGGGAAATCCGCCACGATATTGCCCTCAACGGCTGCCTGCAGTAGCGGCCACTGCAACCAGCTTGGGTCACGACAAAACACTGCCGCGATCTGCCCGCCATCCAAGCGCAGCCAGGTCCAGATATCGCCACGAAATCCTTCCGCCCAGCCAATGCCTTCCCCGGATGCAAGCGGTAACGGCACGATGAGCGGGCTTTCGGGCAAATCCGCCAGCAAGCGCCGCAGCAGATCGATGCTGGTGGTGATTTCAGCGGCGCGAATCCGGAAGCGTGCATCGACATCGCCTGCCTGCAACAGCGGAACCGCGAACGCCATGTCGCTATAGGGCGGATAACCCGGCGCCCGCCGCACATCGAAATCGCGGCCTGATGCCCGCCCGACAAACCCGCCAGCCGCGAAGCGACTGACCAGTTCGGCACGCACCGTCCCAGTTGTCACCATCCGGTCCACCAGGCTGGAATAATCATCATAAACCTGCAGCAAACTTGGCAATTCAGCCTCAATCGCTGCCAGTACCGGCAAAATCCCGCTGCCGGCGATATCGCCGGCCACCCCGCCGGGGATCACGCAGTCCATCATCAGCCGATGTCCGAACGCACCGAACGCAGCCTCCAGCACTGCCTCACGATGCCAGCCGAACCGCGCCGGCAGGAACGCAAACGCGGCGTCATTGGCAATTGCGCCGCAATCGCCGAGATGGTTTGCCACCCGTTCCAACTCCGCCATCACCGCCCGTAACGCGACCGCGCGTGGCGGTGCCTCGACCGCGGATGCCGTTTCTGCGGCGCGCGCAAACGCAATGGAATGCGCCACAGTACTGTCGCCCGACAGCCTGGCCGCAAACCGCGCCGCCGCGCGCGGCGATTTGCCGCGCATCAGCCCCAGCGTCCCCTTGTGCAAATACCCCAGCCGGATTTCCAGGCGTACAATCGTTTCACCTTGTGCGGTAAAGCGGAAATGCCCTGGTTCAATAATGCCGGCATGCACTGGCCCGACCGCAATCTGGTGCAGATCATCGCCATCCGACGGCAGGAATTGCGGCGGTTCGGCTGCCATAAGGTTGGGTGCCGCGCGCGGCGACATCGGCGCGTGCTGGTCCCAGTGCCCGTGATCGAGCCACGGCCGATCATCGGTGCCGCCTTCCGCCACATGGCCAAACAGGTCATGGATCATCCGCTCGAACCACGCCGCCGCCGGGCGGGCAGGGGACAGCGCGCGATAGCCGCCAGCTTCGACCTGCACCGATGCCGGAATGAAATCGCCGGTACCAACATCGTGGAACAGGCAATAGACCAGCTGGCTGTCGGCCCACATCGACAGCAGCGACACATCGCGATCATCGTGCAACGCAGCGACCAGCGCAGTCCAGGCATCCGGCGTCAACACATGGCGGGCAAACGGCGCACAGGGCGCGGTCGGTGCCGCACGCAAAATCCCGGCGGCGCTCATCGCAGCCCCCCCGCCACCAAGGTGAACCAGGCCACCAACCCCGCCGGCATCGCCATGCCCAACACCACCACGATCGCCAGATGCAGCCAGGCCGGCACCAGATCGATCAACGCTGGCGCCGGGCCTCGATTGGGGGTCGGCTCACCTAGGCACAGCGTTATCAACCGGTTGAACAATGCCCAGCCGCTCACCACCAACCCGAGCCCGACCAGCAACGCGAGCCACGGCCAGGACTGGATGGTCGCCAGCACAATCAGGAACTCGCTGCTGAACAACCCGAATGGCGGCATCCCGGCGACCGCGACAATCCCGGCCGCCAGCGTCAGCCCGAGCGCCCGATGGCTCGCGATCAGCCCGCCGATATCGGCGAATTTCTGGCCGCCCTTCAACTGGCTGGCGCGCCCGACGCATTGAAAAATCGCCGCCTTGATCAGCGTGTGCAAGGTGACATGCAGCACCCCGGCAAACATCGCCGCAGGCCCGCCTATCCCGAAGGCAAAGGCCGCCAACCCGGATTGTTCCACACTTGAAAAGGCGAAAAACCGCTTCACATCGTAGCGCCGCCACAGCGCGAAGGCGGCCAGCAGCAGCGACAGCAATCCCAGCCCCATCAGTGGAATGCCCGGGCTGATCGCCTCGGGGTTGGATGCCATCAATCCGCGCACCCGCAACAAAACCGCCAACGCAACATTCAGGATCGACCCTGAAAGCACCGCCGCAACCGGCGTCGGGCCTTCCGCGTGGGCATCCGGCATCCAGGCGTGCAACGGTGCCAGCGCCGCCTTGGTGCCGTAGCCGATCAGCAGGAACGCGAAAGCGAGATTGAGCAACGGCGCCTTGAAGCCAGGGGCCGCCATCGCCAGCGCACTCCAACTCATCGCCGGCAGCCCAGACCCGAGGCTGGGCTGCGCCGCCAGATACAGCACGATGGTGCCAAACAGCGCCAGCGCGATGCCAACCCCGCACAGCACGAACATCTTCCACGACGCTTCGATCGCCAGATCAGTGCGCGGCAGCCCCACCACCAACACCGCCGCAATCGTCGCCGCTTCCATCGCGCCCCAGGTCAGCCCGAGGTTATTGGATAGCAGCGCCAGCAACATGAACCCGAGAAATGCCTGGAACAGCACATGATAATGCCGCGCCCGCTGCGCATCGAGCCGCCCGGTGATCATCTCGATTTCGATATAGCGCAGGCTGAACCACGCGGTGGTCATGCCGACAAAGCTGGTGAGGATCGCCATATGGGCGGCGAGCGGATCGACCAGCAACAGCGTGCCGACGCCCAACTGCCACGGCAACAGGCAGGCGAGCCCGAAGGCCACGCTGCTCGACCCGATGGTGATCCACGCGCCCGGCACACGGTCGCGCACAAAGCCGGACATAATGGCGGCGAGCAATGGCACCAGCGCGACCAGCCCGGCGGGTGAGACCAGCTCAGCAATCATCGCGGCCCCTCGCCAAGTCGGTCGAGATGGTCGAGATGCAGGCTGTCGAAGCGGTTGCGAATACGAAAGAAGAACACCCCGAACACCGCGAAGGCCAGCAGCACCAGCACCGCCACCGATAATTCCACTACCAGCGGCATGCCTTCCACGCTGACGGCCGCGAGAATGAGCCCGTTTTCCATCGACATGAACCCGATCACCTGGCTCAGCGCGGTGCGCCGGGTGATCATCATCAGCATGCCCATCAGCACCACCGACAGCGCGAGCGCCAGATCTTCGCGCGTCAGCGTATGCGATTGCGCGGTCACCGGCAGCACCACCATGATCGACAGCGCCACCAGCCCGACGCCCATCGCCATCGACGGGAACACCCCAAGCGCAGATTCCACCGCGCGGTTCATCCCCAGCCGCCGCACGAAGCTGTGCATGCCCAGCGGAATGGCAATCGCCTTGGCGCCCAACGTTATCGCGGCGGTCAGGAACAAATGCGGCGCGCCCTGCGCCCAGCCCTGCCACGCCGCCGCAATCGCCAGCACCAGCGCCTGCAACGCATAGGCGTTGATCACCGCGGTCAGCCGGCGCTGGTAGAGCAGCACGAAGGACAGCGCCAAGACCGCCCCCCCGAACAGATGCGCCGCGTCGTAGGCCAGATGCCCCATCAGGCGAAGCCCTGGCTGACGAACAGAAACACGACCGCGAGCATTGCGAACAGAATGGCGACGCCAAGGAATTCTGGCACACGGAACACCCGCATCCTGGCGATCGAGGTCTCAAACGCCGACAGCGCCACGCCCAGCACGGTGATCTTGCCAACCCAGGCGGCAAATCCGATCAACCACGCAACCGGCGGCGCGCCTGCGTGCGCCATCCCGTAGGGCACAAAAATCGTCGCGATCAGCCCCAGCCAGACCAGAAGCTTCAACGCCGCAGCAGCCTCAATCAACGCCAGATGACGGCCGGAATACTCCAGCACCATCGCCTCGTGCACCATGGTCACTTCCAGATGGGTGCCCGGGTTGTCGATCGGGATACGGCCGTTTTCGACCAGCGCGAGTGCCAGGATTGCCAGCAAGGCGAGCGCCAGGGACACCCGTAAGCCTTGGCCGCCGCCCATCAAAAGCGCGGCAATCCCATCCAGATTTGTCCCGCCGGCGAGCAAGGCGAGGGTGAAGATCACCAGCACCAAAGCCGGTTCGGCGAAACTGGCGTACATCATTTCCCGGCTCGACCCGATGCCACCAAACGCGGTGCCGACATCCATGCCGGCCAGCGCCAGGATCACCCGGGAGAGCGCAAGTAGCCCGCCGATCACCAGCAAATCGGCCAATGGCGCGGTGGTCATGCCGAGCGCGAAGGACGGCACCAGGGCAGCGGCCGCCAGGGTTGTGGCAAAAGCGGCGGCGGGGGCTGCACTGAACAACCACGATGCGTTGTCGGCCAGAACCGGCTGTTTCTGCGCGAGGCGCGCCAGATCGCGCCATGGCTGGATGATCGGGGGCCCGGTGCGCGCCAGCAATCGGGCTTTCAGCTTGCGGATCATCCCGAGCAGAATTGGGGCCGCTGCCAGCATCAGGCAGACATGCAGCAGCAGGGCAACGAAGCTGAGTAGCGCATTCACAGCTGTTGCAACCCGGCGACGGCGGCAAGAAACATCAGCAATGCCACGAACATGACCGCCAAAGTGCTGCGGATGGCGAGCAATTGCATCCTGTCGGCATATTCCGCCAACCGGTCGCGCAGCCGCTCTAACGGCGCGAATAAATGCGCCGCCATTGGGTCGGCCAAGGTCACGGTCAAGCTTGCTGGCCGCGTATCGCCAGGGTCGGGCATATCGACTTTTTCGCGCGCCGCCATCAGGCTGGAACCGAGGACCTGGCGCAGCGGCTGGGCAAAGCTTGCCCCACCATATTGGGTGGCCGGATCGCCAAATGGCAGCCAGGCCGGCGGGGCGCCGAAGCCACAATCCCAGGCCGGCGCGCGCCGCTCGCCGGCGACTGTCCAGCGACGGACCGCGAAAAACACCAAAATGCCGGCCAGCGCCAGCATCATCGCGATCCCCAGTGCCGCATAGCCTGGCTGATCGACCTGGGCGCCGATCATCAGCGCCGCCCCGCCGCCCGAGGCACCGGTGGCAAGCTGGGTCGCTGGCGCCAGCAACGCCAATACTGCGCCGGGGAATAGCCCGACGACGATACTCAGTCCGGCAAGCCCGGCGAGGGCTGCAAGCATTGGCCGGCCCGGATCGGTGGCACCGGCCGCGCGCGGCGATCTCGGGCGGCCAAGCCACGCCACCCCGATCAGTCGCACCGCCGCCGACGCCGCCAAGGCCGCGGCCAGCGCCATCATCGCCGCTGCCACGCACATCAAAATCTGCCAGCCCAGCCCGCCAATCCTTGGTGCCGCGATCACCGCCTGCAACAGGGCCCATTCCCCGGCGAACCCGCCGGATGGTGGCAGCCCGGCCAACCCCGCCGTCCCAATCAACACCAGAATTGTGGTCTTGGGCATCCGCGCGATCAGCCCGCCCAGCCGATCAAACCGGCGCGTGCCGGCCGCATGCTGCGTCGCTTCGGCCGCCAGAAACAGCAGCGACTTGAACAGCGCATGCGCCATCGCATGCAGCAACGCCCCACCAAACGCCAGCGCTGCCAACCCGGTCAGATCCGCCGCCCGCGCCGCCAGCGCCACCCCCAGCCCGATCGTGATCAGCCCGATATGCTCGACCGTCGAACTCGCGAGGACCGTCTTGATGTCGGCCTCCATATTGGCGCGCAGCCCGCCCAGGACCGCGCCCGCCGCCCCCAATGCCACCAGGGGCACACCCCACCAGATCGGCTGGCCGGGCCCGCATAAATCGAACAACACCCGGATCAGCACATAAAGCGCGATCTTGGTCATCGCGCCCGACATCAGCGCCGCGACATGGCCTGGTGCGGCTGCATCGGCGGGCGGCAGCGCGACATGCAGCGGCACCAGCCCGGCTTTCGACCCGGCACCGATCAGGGTCAGCACCATGATCGCCGTCGCACGCCAGCCTTCCGGCGGATGCGCGCGGATCGTGGCAAAACTCAGATCGCGCGCCCCCAGGCTCAGTAATGCCAGCGCCGCCAGCAGGCACACCGCCCCCAACGTCGCCACTCCGATATAGAGCAACGCGGCGGATCGGACCTCCGGCGCCCGATGATCGGTCAGCACCAGCGCGAACGACGAAATCGACATCAGCTCGAACCCGAGCAACAGCGCGAATGCGTCGCCGGCCAGCAAGGTCAGCGCCATACCGGCGATAAAGGCGGGAAAGAACGGCGCGGTGGCGCGATAGGTGCCGTGATCATCGAGCGCCGCCGCGCTCGCCCCAGCGCCGGCCAGCATCAGCAGCAGCAGAAACGCCCCCGAAAGTCCGTCGAGCGCCAGATGCAACGGCAAACCCGGCAACCCGAGACCGATTGTCAGGGCAGCGGCCTGCCCGCCGGTCAGCAGGAAAGCCAAGGATACCAGGATCCCCAGGCCGCACAGCACCAGACTGCCCATCGCGGCCAGATGTGCCCGGTTTCCCCCTGTCGCCATCGCGCACGCCACCGCAAGCGCCAACAAGGCTGATACCAGCGCAGCCATCGCCGGCAGGAACAGCGCGGTCACAGCCAAACCTTGTCGGGACAGGTCTTGATCACATCGTACCCTAGCAGCCCGATCCGCGTTGTCGGAAGGGTGCAATTGCGTGGAGCAATTGTCATCATGCTGACATCGCATTGTTGTCGGTCTGGCGCTACTGCTATCCGCCTTTTAAGGGAGAGTTCATGTCCAACCCGGTCTTGCTGGTAGTGTTCGACGGATTGCGACCTGACATGGTGCGACCGGAAAACACGCCGAATCTGTGTCGGTTCGCGGCCATAGGCACCAGTTTCGCCCGTGCCCGCAGCGTGTTCCCATCCGAAACCCGGGTGTGCAGCGCCACCGTCACCACCGGCTGCCTGCCGCGCCGGCATGGCCTGGTCGCCAACCAGTTTGCCCATCCAGGCGACATCACCCGCCGTGTCGACACCAGCCGGATGGCCGATTTGCGCGGGTTGCAACAGGATCTGGGAGAGGCTCTGCTCGGCATGCCGGCGCTGGGGGAACGCCTTGCCCTTGCAGCACAAGATTTCGTCGTACTCAGCAGCGGCACCACCGGGCAGACATATGTCCTTAACCCGCGCGCCGATGGCCTCGGCCAGATCACTATTTCCGCGCATGGCGCCGAGGCATGCTCGAAGGCCGGGCGGGCGATGCTGGCCGGGCTCGAACCCCCGCCGGCCGATCCTGTGGCACGTTCCATTTGGGTATCCGAGCTGTTCCGCACAAAGTTTCTGCCCAATCCGCCATCGGCCAGCGTGGTGTGGCTGTGCGAACCTGATACCAGTGCGCATCAGGCCGGCCTCGGCGCACCTGCGCAGATGGCCGCGTTGCGCGCGGTGGATGCAGCGTTCGGCCGCATTCTCGATGATTGGCAGGCCGGGCCGCAGCGCGACCGCCTGCAGATCATCGTCGCGTCCGATCATGGCCATGCCTCGGTCAGTGGGGTGCATAATGTCGCAAACGCCATCGCCGATGTTCCCGCGTTCAAGGGCGCCACTTTGCTGCCTGGCACCAGCGGGTCGATCTGGGTGCCGGATGGTGACCTTGCCCAGGTGTCCGATCTCGCCGAATGGCTGATGCGCCAGGACTGGACCGGCTGTGTGTTTGCAACCGATGGCGCAATCCCGCCTGGCGCGCTGCCAATCAGCGCCCTGCTGGCGGACCATCATCGTGGCGCACCGCTGATCTACACCATGCGCGGCCGTGCCGGTCCCGCGCCCTCCGGCCTGCCGGGCATGACGTTATATGACGGCAATCTGGCAATTGGCGCCGGCACCCATGGTGGCCTGACCGCCGCCGAGATGCATACGGTGCTGCTGATGGCCGGCAGCCGCGTCCTGCCGGGTGGGGTGTCGGAATGGCCGACCGGCCTCACCGATATCGCCCCCACCATTCTTTTTCTGCTTGGCGTGGCGGGGGCCGCCGAGATGGATGGTCGCTGCCTGTTGGAGGCGATTATCGGCGCCGATGGCCCGGCGATTGCGCCTGCGGTCGAAACCTGGGAAGGCGCCGAGGCCGGCTATGCCCAACGCCTGTCGCGCACCAGGCTCGGTGCGCAGGTTTATCTGGACGCCGGAATACGCGAGTAATACCAAGCGCCCGAATGGCTGACTCTTCCAGCCATTCGGGCGCTTGGTATTGCGCACCGGGTTGGCTGGCGGCGGTGCGCCGAGCAAAGACTTATACCGAGCGCCGTTGACCCATTCTTCATGGGTCAACATCAAGGGCGCTTGGTATAAGGCATCCGTCACGCATCGTTGCCGGCCTTCCCCCTCGCTGACGCAGCACCTATAACGTCCCGCACTCCCAAGGGTTTCTGTGTTGTCCAATCTTGTCACCGGCGCTACCGGCTTTGTCGGCTCGGCCGTCGCGCGTGCCTTGCTCGCGCGGGGCGAGGCGGTGCGTGTGCTGGTGCGGCATGGCAGCGATCGGTCCAATTTGGCCGGGCTGGATGTCGGGGCCGTGGTGGGCGATCTGACCGATGCGGCGTCCCTGGCGCGTGCGGTTGCTGGCTGCACGCGGGTTTTCCATGTCGCCGCCGATTACCGCATTTGGGTGCCCGATCCGGACGCGATGCTGGCGGCCAATGTCGGCGGCACCACGGCACTGATGCTGGCCGCGGCTGATGCCGGGGTGTCCCGCATCGTCTATTGCAGCAGCGTTGCCGCCCTGGGTCTGACCAAGGACGGCACCCCAGCCGATGAAACCACCCCGGTCAGCGAAGATAGCGTTGTCGGTATCTACAAGAAGTCCAAATTCCGCGCCGAGCAGGCGGTCCTCAATCTGGTGCGCACGCGCGGCTTGCCGGCGGTGATCGTCAACCCCGCCGCCCCGGTCGGGCCGCGTGACATCAAGCCGACCCCGACCGGTAAGATGATTGCCGCCGCCGCCGCCGGCCGCATGCCGGCCTATGTCGAAACCGGGCTGAACATCGTCCATGTCGACGATGTCGCCGCCGGGCATTTGCTTGCGGCGGATCGCGGCATAGTGGGTGAACGCTACATCCTGGGCGGTGAGAACCTGACCCTCGCGCAGGTGTTGGCCCTGGTCGATGCTGAAACCGGTCGATCCCAGCGCCGGGTCCGCTTGCCCGGCGCCGCACTCTGGCCGCTGGCACTGGCCTGCGAGGGCATCGCCCGTATCACCGGCATCGCGCCTTTAGTCACCCGCGATCACCTGCGGATGGCCAGGAAGCTGATGTTCTTTTCCTCGGCCAAGGCAAGCCGGGACCTCGGCTATGCCCCGCGCCCGGCAAGTGCGGCAGTGGCAGACGCCATTGCCTGGTTCCGTGCCAATGGGCGGCTGCGCTGATGCTCGCCGGATTGATGCTCGCAGCCTGGGCCTATCTGTTGTTTCTGCACGGAAAATTCTGGCAGTCCGGCCCGGAGCTGGCCCCGATGCTGCCGGACAATGCGCCGCCGGTCGCAGTGGTGGTCCCGGCCCGTGACGAAGCGGAAACCATCGCCACCAGCATCGGCAGCCTGCTTGCACAGGACTATCCCGGCGCGCTGCGCGTGGTGCTGGTCGACGACGGCAGCACTGACGGCACGGCTGAGATCGCTGGGCGTTTGCCGGGGCTGACCATCATCCCAGGCAGCCCGCGACCCGCCGGCTGGGCCGGCAAGCTCTGGGCGTTGCACCAGGGGATTGCCGCCACCAACGAGGAATTCATCCTGCTGACCGACGCCGACATTCGCCACGACCCACGCCATATCGCCACGCTGGTTGCGCAAGCCGACCGCCATGGCCTCGATATGGTCAGCGAAATGGTCGCGCTCAACTGCGAAAGCCTGCCCGAGCGGGCTTTGGTGCCGGCTTTCGTCTATTTCTTCCAGATGCTTTACCCGTTTGCCAAAGTCAACGACCCGATGTCGGCCGCTGCGGGCGCCGCCGGCGGTACCGTTCTGATCCGTCGCCGCGCCTTGGTGCGGATTGGCGGGATCGCGGCAATCCACGGCGCGCTGATCGATGACTGCGCCTTGGCCACCAAGGTTAAACCAGGTGGCCGCATCTGGCTCGGCCATAGCGGTCTGGCGCGGTCGATCCGGCCATACCCCGATTTTGCCGATATCTGGCGCATGATCGCGCGATCCGCTTACGTGCAGTTGCGCCTGTCACCCTGGCTTCTGGCGGGATCGACCCTTGGGTTGGCGTTGATCTTCCTGCTGCCGCCAACCCTTGCTTTGTGCGCCACCGGCGCGGCGCAAATCGCCGGCGTGCTGGCCTGGGCCGGCATGGCGGCGTCCTTCGTGCCAACTCTCACCCGCTATCGCCAGCCGCTCTGGTGGGCGCCGCTGCTGCCGGCTATTGCGCTGTTCTATATGGCGGCCACCATCGGCTCGGCCATCGATCATCATCGCGGCTGCGGTGTGGTATGGAAAAGCCGAGCCTATGCGGAGCCAGGGTCGTGAGCGAAAACGTCGAGGACTGGTCGGGCAAGGATCGCGCTGATGAAAACTTCCCGGTCGGCTCGGCGCTGATTTCAGCGAGCCTGCGCCCGCATATCCACGCTTATTACGCCTTCGCCCGCAACGCCGACGACATCGCCGACAGCCCCGATCTGGCGCCTGACGACAAGATCGCCCGGCTCGATGTGATGGCGGCGGTGCTGATGGGCACAAGCGATGTCGGCAGCCCGTCGGCGCGGGGATTGCGCGCAAGCCTCGCGGTCACCGGGGTCAGCCCGCGCCATGCCACTGATTTGCTGATCGCCTTTCGCCGCGATGCCACCAAGACGCGCTATGCCAATTGGGACGAATTGCTGGATTACTGTCGCTATTCGGCAATGCCGGTCGGGCGCTACGTGCTTGATCTGCATGGCGAGGCATCGGATACCCATCAACCCTCGGATGCATTATGCGCGGTGTTGCAGGTGCTGAACCATTTACAGGATGGATCGAAGGATTTGCGGGCGCTGGATCGTTGCTACCTGCCGGATGATTTGCTCGCCCGCTTCGGTGGTGCGGTCGAGGATCTGCGCGGCCCGCGCGAAACCGCCGGCCTGCGGCAAACCTTCAATGCGCTGCTCGATGAATGCGACGCGCTGAACCGTGCCGCATGCGAATTGCCGCGCCGCACCCGCAACCGTCGCCTGCGGCTGGAAACCGCAGTGATCCATGGTCTGGCATGTCGCCTGGCGGTGCGTTTGCGGCGCCAGGACCCGGTCGCTGGCCGCGTGAAACTGACGAGGCCCGACATAGCAGGCGCGATTATCGGTGCCCTGAGGTTTCTGCCATGACCACCCCGTTGGGTGCCGATCCGGCCGATCTGGCGGCGGTGGAGGCCATCGTGCGTGCGGCTGGCACCAGCTTTTATCGTGGCATGGCGGTGCTGCCGCCGGATCGCCGCCACGCAATGTATGCAATCTACGCCTTCTGCCGCATCGTCGATGACATTGCCGACGATGAAACCCCGTTCGAAACCAAAAAACCCCGCCTTGATGAATGGCGCACCCGGATTGCGGCGCTCTATGCCGGACACGCCGATGCGCCGGTGACGCGGGTGCTGAAACTGGCAATCGCCGCATACGATCTGCGCCAGAAGGACTTTCAGGCGGTGATTGACGGCATGCAAACCGATGCCGAAATCACCGTGGTGGCACCGGATATGGACGCGCTCGATCTCTATTGCGATCAGGTGGCCTCGGCTGTCGGCCGGCTATCGGTGCGGACTTTTGGCGATGCGTCCGACCACGCCGATATCGTGGCCTACCACCTCGGCCGCGCGCTGCAACTGACCAACATCCTGCGTGACATCGCCGAAGATGCCGGGCGCCAAAGGCTCTATCTGCCGCGCGAATTACTGACAGCCCACGGAATTCCGCTGAACCCGGCTGCCGCTTTGGTGCACAAGGCCCTGCCCAGGGCATGCGCCGAGTTGGCCGACATCGCCCAAGGCCATTTCGAAGATGCCGCCGCCTGGATGGACCAGTGCGACAAGCGCGCGATGAAGCCGGCGCGGCTGATGGCGGCAACCTATGCCGCACTTTTACAGGCGTTGCGCCGGGCTGGCTGGCGCCGCCTCACCCGTCCGGTGAAACTGTCGAAATTGCGCAAATTGTGGCTCGCGCTGCGCTACGGATTGCTATGAGCGTTGTTCATATCATCGGGGCAGGTCTGGCGGGCTTGTCGGCGGGCGTGGCGCTGGCCCAAGCCGGCCGGATTGTCCGGCTTTATGAGGCCGGCCCGACCGCCGGAGGGCGTTGCCGAAGCTATTTCGATCGGGAACTGGATTGTCGGATCGATAACGGTAATCATCTGATCCTGTCTGGTAATAGCGCCACCATGGCCTATCTCGGCGCAATCGGTGCGCGCCACACCATGCGCGATCCGGGCGCGGCGAAATTTCCGTTCGTCGATCTCGCAACCGGCGCGCGCTGGACAGTGGCGCCGGGCGCGGGTCGCATCCCGTGGTGGGTGATGCAGCCCTCGCGCCGGGTACCGCAAACCAAGGTCACCGATTACTTGCAGCTTCTGGCGTTGCGCAAGGCTGGACGGGCCGCAACGGTCGCCGAACTGCTCGACCGGCCGGGCGCGCTTTATTCGAAACTGCTCGAGCCACTGGCGGTGGCAGCGTTGAACACCCCGCCGAGTGAGGCGATGGCCAGATTGCTCGGCGCGGTGGTGGAAGAAACCCTGCTGGCTGGCGGTGCCGCCTGTGTGCCGCTGTTCCCGCGCGCCGATCTGTCGGCGTCGCTGATCGATCCCGCGATCGCTTTTGTGCAAGCCCGTGGCGGAGATATTCAAACTGGCTGTCTGGTCGCCGCGATCCACACCGAAGCGGGCCGCGTAGCGTCTCTGGCGACCACCACCGGCCCGATCGCCGTTGCACCAGGTGATGAGGTTGTCCTGGCCGCGCCACCCTGGATCGCTGCCAGCCTGTTGCCGGAGCTTGTGGTGCCAGACGCGTTTCAGGCCATCCTGAACGTGCATTTCCGCCTCAGTATCGATCCTGGCCCGGTGGGCTTCGTCGGGGTGATCGGCGGCATGGCGGAATGGGTGTTCGTCAAGCCCGATGTCGTTTCGGTGACCATCAGTGCGGCCAACCGTTATGTTGATCTATCTGCCGGCGAAATTGCAGACCGGGTCTGGCCGAATGTGCAGGCGGCACTCGCAATCGATATGCCAATGCCGAAAGTAAGGGTGGTCAAGGAACGCCGCGCCACCTTTGCCGCCACCGCCGCGCAGGACGCCCGGCGCCCTGGCCCGCGCACCCGGATGGCCAATCTGGTGCTGGCGGGTGACTGGACCGCCACCGGCCTGCCGGCAACCATCGAAGGCGCCATCCGTTCCGGCCAGGCAGCCGCAAGGATGCTGCAGGGATGATCGGGCTTGATGATGCCGTCAGCCGCGCCAGTGCCGCCTTGCGCGGCCGCCAGCGGCCGGATGGTCATTTTATTTTCGAGCTCGAAGCCGACGCCACTATTCCGGCCGAGTTCGTGCTGTTGCTGCACTATTTTGCCCGACCCGACCCCGACCTTGAAGCCAGGATCGGTGTTTATCTACGCGATATCCAGGGTGACCATGGCGGCTGGCCATTATTCCATGATGGCGCGTTCAACCTATCCGCCAGCGTAAAGGCCTATTTCGCACTAAAAATGATCGGTGACGCCCCCGATGCGCCGCATATGGCCCGCGCCCGTGCCGCCATCCTCGCCGCTGGCGGTGCCGAACGCAGCAACGTCTTCACCCGGGTACAACTGGCATTGTACGGCGAAATTCCGTGGGCTGGCGTCCCGGTGATGCCAATCGAGATCATGAACCTGCCACGCTGGTTCCCGTTCCATATCAGCAAAGTGTCCTACTGGTCGCGCACGGTGATGGTGCCGCTGCTGGTGCTGATGGCCAATAAGCCGCGCGCCCGTAATCCGCGCGGGGTCCACGTCGCGGAATTGTTCCGAACCGCGCCCGACCTTATCCGTGACTGGATCCGTGGCCCATATCGTTCCGGTTGGGCGCGCATCTTCAAGCATGTCGATCGGGTGCTGCGGTTGGTCGAACCGCATCTTCCGGCGCGCGGTCATGCCCGCGCCATTGCGGCGGCAGACACTTTTGTCAGTGCACGTCTGAACGGCGAAGACGGCCTCGGCGGCATTTACCCCGCCATGGCCAACGCGATGATGATGTTTGACACGTTGGGTGTGCCCGAGACCGACCCGCGCGTGGTCACCGGTTGGGTGGCATTGTATAAATTGCTGGTGATTGACGGTGACCGCGCCTATTGCCAACCTTGTCTTTCGCCAGTGTGGGACACAAGCCTTGCCGGACACGCCATCGCTGAAGCGGGCGATACCACCGATGCCGCCTGCGCCTGGCTGCGTGACCGGCAAATCCTCGATGTCGTCGGCGACTGGAAACTCGCCCGCCCCGATGCCCCGCCCGGCGGCTGGGCCTTCCAATACAACAACGATTTCTATCCCGACGTTGATGATACAGCCGTGGTCGGCATGCTGCTGCATCGTGGCGATCCCGATACAAATGCAACGGCGATTGCCCGCGCCCGCGACTGGATCATCGCCATGCAGGCCAAGGATGGCGGCTGGGGCGCGTTCGATGCCGACAACAACCACGAATACCTCAACCATATTCCCTTCGCCGACCACGGCGCGCTGCTCGACCCATCCACCGCCGATGTCACAGCGCGCTGCGTGTCGTTCCTGTGTCAGATCGGGCTCAGCGCTAATCACCCGACGATCGCGCGGGCACTGCAATGGTTGCGGGCGGAACAATTGCCCGATGGCGCCTGGTTCGGCCGCTGGGGCACCAATTATATTTACGGCACCTGGTCGGTACTCTGCGCGCTCAACGCCGCTGGTATCGCGGTCAATGATCCTGCGATGGCCCGCGCGGCGGCATTCCTGCGCGCCACCCAACGTGAGGAAGGCGGCTGGGGCGAGGATAACGCGAGCTACGCCGATGCGCCGCCCGGCCGCTACCATTGCAGCAACCCATCGCAGACCGCCTGGGCGCTACTCGGGCTGATGGCCGCGGGGCAGGCGGATGGCCCGGCGGTGGCGCGCGGTGTCGCCTGGCTCGCCGCCGCGCAGAAATCGGACGGCGAATGGGACGAACCACCCTCTACAGCCGTCGGTTTCCCGCGCGTATTCTACCTCAAATATCACGGCTACCGCTTGTTTTTCCCCCTCATGGCGCTCGCCCGCTATCGCAATCTGCGGCGCGGCAATGATCGTCGCGTGGCTTGGGGATTTTGACCGGCCCGCTCGGCTTCGTGGTCGGCCTCGCCGCCGAGGCGCGGATTGCGCGCCTGCTCGGCCCGGTGATGATCGGCGGTGGAACCCCGGAAGGCGCAGCGATCGCGGCCGAAACCTTGGTCGCCCAGGGTGTGGGTGGCCTGGTGAGTTTCGGGCTCGCCGGCGGGCTCGATCCGGTGTTGCGCCCGGGCGATATCGTGATCCCCGCGACAATCCGCCTTGGCGCGGCAGATTTTGCCACCGCTGATCTGATCGGGAGCCCCTCCGGCATGTTGCTTGCCGGTCATGAGATCGTCAGCACAGCAGCGGCCAAGCGTAAAATGTTCGATGCCACCGGTGCGGCCGCGATCGATCTCGAAAGCGGCGCGGTGGCGCTTTCAGCCCGGCGCCACAAGCTGCCTTTCGCTGTTTTCCGCGCAATCTGCGACCCGGCCGAGCGCGATTTGCCGCCCGCAGCGCTTGCGGCCCTCGATCAGCAAGGCGCAATCGGGTTGTGGCGGGTGTTGGCGTCGATTGCGGCCAATCCAGGCCAGTTACCCGGTCTGATCGCCCTCGCCTTCGATGCCGCGCGCGCCCGGCATGCGCTTCAGGAGGCCGCCCAAAGGATGAACTGGCGCTCCCCGGCGGCAAGGGTGCCGACGTATTGCATGTGCGCGCCTTCGGCCAGCCGAGCCATGTCAGCCACTGCCTCGCCACCCCGGAATTCGCCATCCCGGCGCTGATCTTCCTTGCCGGCATGCAACAAAGGATTGGCGCCGAAACGCTCGAAGCTGCCTGCCTCGATGGCGCCGCTGACTGGGTGCCTGTCACCATAAAGCCAGGGGCAGGGATCAAAGGCGGAATATGCGGCAATATTTCAGTGGTCGCGACAGACGACCAGACCAGACTCCGGCTGATCAGACGAAGCATGCATCCAGGAGTTTGGCGAACGCCCGGGCGCGGTGGCTGGTGGCCTGTTTGGTGGCCGCGTCCATCTCGCCATATGTCTCGGCCCCGCCTTCGGGCGCAAACATCGGGTCGTAACCGAAACCGTGCAATCCGCGCGGCGGCCAGACGATGTGGCCATCGATACGGCCTTCGAATAATTCGAAATGCCCATCCGGCCAGGCCAGCGCCAGCACGCTGACAAACCAGGCGCGCTGGTCGGCGGCGGTGCCGAGTTCATCATGCACACGCCGCATCGCCGCGCCGAAATCCTTGTCCGGACCGGCCCAACGTGCCGACACCACCCCAGGCGCGCCGTCGAGGGCCGCAACACAAAATCCGCTGTCATCGGCAAGTGCCGGCAAGCCGGACGCCGTCGCGGCGGTAACGGCCTTCAGCCGCGCATTGCCAGCAAAATCGGGTTCGGTTTCGTCCGGCTCCGGCAAACCGAGTGCGCCCGCTGACACCACATCAACCCGATGCGGCGCCAGAAGGGCGGCAATTTCCTTGAGCTTGCCTGGATTATGGCTCGCCAGCACCAGCCGGCTGCCCGGTTCGAGCTGGCGTGCCATCAGAGGCCGACCGCGATGCGCTGGGCGGCAAAGAGCTGCCCGGTGCCGATCTTGGCGAGCCGCATCAGTTCCAAGAATTCCGATTCCTGGAACGGAGTCTTTTCCGCGGTGCCCTGAATTTCGACAATGCCGCCGCCTTCAGTCAGCACGAAGTTCGCATCGGCCTGGGCGTCGCTATCTTCGGCGTAGTCGAGGTCGAGCACTGCCGCGCCATTATACAGCCCGCAGGACACCGCCGCGACCTGTCCGATCAACGGGATGGTCTTGATCACATTCATTTTCTTCAGGTGCTGGAACGCGATATGCAAGGCAACCCAGGCGCCGGTAATCGATGCGCAGCGCGTCCCGCCATCGGCGTTTAATACGTCGCAGTCGAGCGCGATGGTCATTTCCCCCATCGCGGCGCGATCGACGACAGCCCGCATGGAACGCCCGATCAAACGTTGGATTTCCTGGGTGCGGCCGGATTGCTTGCCGCGCGCGGCCTCGCGGTCGCCGCGTGTGTGGGTGGCGCGCGGCAGCATGCCGTACTCGGCGGTGACCCAGCCCAGGCCGGAATTGCGCATAAACGGCGGCACCCGCGCTTCAACGCTCGCCGTGCACAGCACCTCGGTGCCGCCCATGCGGATCAGCGCGGATCCTTCGGCATGATGGGAAAAGCCGGTGGTGATGGACACGGTGCGGAGGGCGTCGGCGGCTCGGCCAGATGGGCGCATGGGGATCGGTATTCCTGAGTGTTGGCGCCTCTATTGGCGGGCGCGCGGGGATGATGCAAGCTTTTGGCCGGAAGATTTCCCAACCGCCCGCGAACCTGCGACACTCAACCTATGTCCGGTCAACGCCCTCAGATGCGTCCGCCTTTCGTCGGTGCGCGAATGCCCGGCGGCCTCGATCCGCGCTCGGCCGCCATCCTGCGCGAAATCGTCGAACAATATGTCGAGACCGGCGAACCGGTCGGCAGCCGTACCCTCTCCCGCCGCCTGCCATTGGCGCTGTCGCCAGCCACCATCCGCAATGTGATGGCCGACCTCACCGATGCTGGGCTGCTATTCGCCCCGCATACCTCGGCCGGGCGCCTGCCGACCGATCTGGGCTTACGCCTGTTCGTCGACGGATTGCTGCAATTCGGGGAATTATCCGATGATGACCGTGAAGCGGTCACCCACGCGCTGGCGGCATCGGGCCGCAGCCTGGAAGACACCCTCGCCGAGGCATCCACCATGCTGTCCGGCTTGTCTTCGGCGGCGGGGCTGGTACTGGCGCCCAAATCGGACACCGCGCTGAAGCATATCGAATTCGTCCCGCTTGGTCCTGGCCGTGCCCTGGTGGTGCTGGTCTCCGCCGATGGCCAAGTGGAAAACCGGGTGATCGAAACCCCGCCCGGCCTGCCGCCATCTGCGTTGCAGGAAGCCGGCAACTACCTCAACGCCCGCCTGTCCGGGCGGCCGCTTGCCGAACTGCGTCGCATTGTCGCCGAGGAAATGGCCACCGACCGCACCCATCTCGACGCGCTCTCGACCCAGATCGTCGCCGCCGGCCTCGCCACTTGGTCTGGCGAGGGGCGCGGTGGCAGCCTGATCGTGCGTGGCCAGGGCAAGCTGTTGTCCGACGTCACCGAAATCGAACGGCTCTCGACCATCCAGGCGTTGTTTGAGCGGTTGGAAACCCATGACACCATGATCCGCCTGCTCGATCTGGCCGAAAGCTCGGACGGGGTGCGGATTTTCATCGGTGCCGAAAGCGGGTTGTTCGGGACATCCGGCGTTGCCATGGTGGTCGCCCCGGCGCGCAACGCCGCCAACCGCATCGTCGGTGCGATCGGGGTGATCGGCCCGACCCGGATCAACTATGGGCGCATCATTCCGGTGGTGGACTACACGGCCAGGGTTATTGGCCGGTTGTTGGGTTAGCGCACTTGCCGGGCGAGGCAATCTGACCCATTTGTGACAGAACGATCCGCCGACGGGACCCCTCGATGATCCACTACCAATTGCAATGCAGCGCCGAGCACAGCTTCGATGGCTGGTTCAAGGACAGCGCGAGCTTCGAAAACCAGGCCAAACGTGGCCTGCTCGAATGCCCAGTCTGTGGCACCGCCAAGGTCGATCGCGCGCTGATGTCGCCATCCGTGCCGAAAAAAGGCCGGCCGATGCGCAATGAGATTGTCCAGATGCCGCAACCAGCCCCGGAACCGCCGTCAGACCCCGCGCCGATGGCGGTGCAAACCCCCGCAGTACCTGCCCATATCCGCGCGGTGTTGCAGAAGATGCGGGCGGAGATCGAAGAAAAATGCGACTATGTCGGCGATGATTTCGCCGATGAAGCGCGCCGCATCCATCACGGCGAGTCCGACGCACGCGGGATTTACGGCGAAACCACCGCCGAAGACGCGGAGTCCCTGGCTGAGGAAGGCATCGAGGTTACGCGAATTCCTTGGGTTCCACGCGCGGACGGCTGAGGCCGACGAAGGCAGGCAAGCGCTGAGGCGCTTTTACGTCCTCCGCCCAATCTCAATCCGCTGCCTCAGCGAACCCACCGGACTGGCGATGCCACATCCGTGCGTACGGTCCCGGATTGGCCAGCAACGCCGCATGGGTGCCGGCCTCGATAATGCGGCCATGTTCGAGCACGATCAGCCGGTCCATCCGCGCGATGGTGGATAGACGGTGGGCAATCGCAATCACCGTCCGCCCGCGCATCAGCGTTTCAAGCTGCGACTGAATGGCGGCCTCAACCTCGCTGTCTAACGCCGAAGTCGCCTCGTCCAGCACCAAAATCGGCGCGTTCTTCAGGATCACCCGGGCAATCGCGATGCGCTGGCGCTGTCCGCCAGATAGTTTCACCCCGCGTTCGCCGACATGCGCGTCAAACCCGGTGCGCCCGTTCCAGTCTTCCAGCGTTTCGATGAAATCGAGCGCCTCGGCCTGGCGCGCGGCATCGAGCACCTCCGCGTCGCTCGCCCATGGCCGGCCATAGGCGATGTTGTCACGGATTGAGCGATGCATGAGGGAGGTATCCTGCGTCACCATGGCGATCTGGGTGCGCAGCGATTCCTGGGTCACCCCGGCGATATCCTGGCTGTCGATGGTGATCCGCCCGGCATCGGGGGCGTGGAACCCGAGCAGCAGGTTCACCAAGGTCGATTTGCCGGCGCCGGAATGGCCGACCAGGCCGACCCGTTCGCCCGGCGCGATGGTCAAACACAGATCATGCAGCACGCCGCGTGTGGTGCCATAGCCGAAGGTGACATGATCGAAGCTGATCGCCCCGGCGGTGACCTTGAGTTCAGCGGCATCCGGCGCATCCGGCATCTGGCGCGGCACCGAAATTGACCGCATGCCTTCCTGCACCACGCCAATATTTTCGAAAATCTGGGTCACGTTCTGCGCCACCCAGCCCGCCATGTTGCCGATCTGCCAGGCGAGCGGCAGCGCCATCGCGACATTTCCGACCGCGATGGCGCCGGTCGTCCACAGCCAGATCGCGGTGCCGCCAGTGCCAACCACCAGGGCTGCGTTCATCAGCGCGAGCGTGAGGCCGAATGTCGTGGTCAGGCGCAGTTGGCGATGAAAGGTGCTGGTGTGCAGATCGACGCCTTCGCGCACAAACGCGTCTTCATCGGTCGCGCGGGCGAATAATTTTACCGTCAGGATGTTGGTGTAGCTGTCAACGATCCGGCCTGTCAGACCCGATCGCACTTCCGACATTGCCCGCGACCGATCGCGCATGCGCGGCACGAATATGCGCAGCATCACGCCATAGGCGATGAACCAGACCAGCATCGGGATGGCGAGGTAAGGATCGACTTGGCCCAGCAGAAGCACCGCGGATGTGCCGTAAACAATGATGTACCAAACCGCGTTGACTGACGCGACGACGCTCTCGCGCAAGGATGGCCCGGTCTGCATCACCCGATTGGCGATCCGCCCGGCGAAATCATTCTGAAAAAACGGCCAGCTTTGCCGCACCACATGCCAATGCGATTGCCAGCGCACCAGATTGGTCATCCCGGCGGCCAGCGTCTGGTTCGAAATCAGGTCGCGCGCCAGCAAGGCCCCGGGGCGCAGCACCAGCAGCACACAAGCCATGCCGGTCAGCAACGGCCAATGCTCCCCGAGCAATTCTGTCGGGTTGGTGGTTGAGACCAGCGTTACCACCCGGCCGATGAATACCGGGATCGTGGCGTCGAGCAGCGCCACCACCAGCCCGGTGCAGAACAACAGCGCAATCAATGGCCGCACCTGGCGGATGAAGTGCCAATAGAAGCGGATCAGCGCCCATGGCGTATCGATATGCGGCGGCGGAGCATCCGGCGCGACTTCGGTCGGGCGGAGCAGGACTTCAAAGTGGCGGAACATCGGGTGATTGTGCGGACCCGGCTGGACCTCGGTCAAGCGCCCGGTTCATCTATCTGGCTTGCATTGGCAAGGCCGAACAAGGCAGCCTGTCCCCATGACCGATGAACTCGATTTCGATGACGACGACGAAACCGCAGCGCCCGCCCCCGGCAGCGGCAAGAACTACATGACCCAGGCCGGGTATGCCCGCATGCTCGGCGAGTACAATGACCTGATGAAAGTCGAGCGGCCGAAGGTGGTCGAGATCGTTCATTGGGCGGCCGGCAATGGCGATCGCTCGGAAAACGGCGATTATCTCTATGGCAAAAAGCGGCTCCGAGAGATCGACAAGCGGGCGCGCTTTCTGATGAAGCGGCTGGCGATTGCCGAAATCGTCGATCCGTCGGCGCAGACCAATCGCACCCAGGTGTTTTTTGGCGCCACCGTCACCTACGTCAATGACGCGGATATTGAACGAACGGTCACCATTCTTGGGGTTGATGAGGCCGAGATTTCCCGCGCCGAGGTCAGCTTGAGCTCCCCGATTGCCCGTGCGCTGATGCGGGCGAAGCAGGGCGATGTCGTTCGTTTGCAAACCCCGGCAGGTTGGGAGGAAATTGAAATCCTGCGGGTCAGTTACCCTTTTTAATCGGCGGGCCGGTAAAATTCACCCTGTGACCACATTTTATTGCTAGCTCACCCCAGGACGGGTTGCTAATAAAAAAGCGCGCGTGGGAATTGGGCCCATTTCATTGGAGTGAAGCCAAGTGGCACTGTTCAACAGCATTTTCTCACGGTCGTCGTTCGAATTTCCCAGCTGGATGAGCCGGCTCGGCTTCGGTCCGGTCGTTGCGGATCGAACCGCCAATCAGATTTGGGTTGTTGGGCAGGACAGCGCGTTGGTGCTGGCCGCGAATACCTTCACCGACCCGCTCGGTCTGGCGATGACTTATCGCGCCACCTTGGCCAACGGCGCCGCATTGCCGAGCTGGCTGCGCTTTGACGCCACGACACGGCGTTTCACCGGCACCGCGCCTGGCGGAATTGGCAGCATCGATGTGCAGGTGGTGGCGACCGACACGCTGGGGCTGTCGGGCGCCGAACAATTCAAGATTTCCTTCACCGGCGGCCGTGTCGGCACCGGCGCCAAGCCTGTGCTGACCGCACAGACCCCGAACCAGATCTGGGCGGCCGGCGTTGCCAGCAGCGTCACCTTGGCACCCAAGACCTTCACCGATCCGCAAGGTGCGGCGCTGACCTATTCAGCCAGCCTGGCCGATGGCAGCGCATTACCGGCATGGCTCACCTTCAATGCCACAACCGGGGTATTCAGCGGCACCGATCCGGCTGGCACTGCCCCGATCAGCATCAAGGTCACCGCAACTGATACGTTGGGCCTGTCGGCGTCGGAAGTATTCTCGATTGCTCTCGCTGTCGCGCCGAAGCTCACTGTACAGACCGCCAATCAATTCTGGGTGGCCGGCAGGGCACAGACCTTTGCGCTGGCGGCCAATACGTTTGTCGACCCGCAGGGCGCTGCCCTGACCTATTCGGCAACGCTTGCTGATGGCAGCACCTTGCCCGGCTGGTTGAAATTCAACGCCGGGACCCGGAGCTTCTCGGGCATCGATCCGGCCGGCAGCCCACCCGTCACCATCAAAGTGACCGCAAGAGACACCTATGGCCTGCAATCTTCGGAAAGCTTCACATTGTCGCTTGCCGCAGCCCCGTTCGTCGCCAGCCAAACCCCGACCCAAAGCTGGGTCCAGGGCCAGCCGGTCAGTTTTATATTGCCCAAGGGCACCTTCACCGATCCGCAAGGCGCGCCATTCGCGCTCAACGCCACATTGGCAAACGGCACAGCCCTGCCTGGCTGGCTGAAATTCAACTCCATCACCGGACGCTTTACCGGCACCGAGCCGGCCGGCACGACCGGGTTCAGCATCAAAGTCACTGCGACCGATATTTATGGGCTGTCGGCGAGTGAAACCTTTGCGGTCGCCACCCCGGCCCCGGCCGGACCAACCCCTGCGCCCGCGAGCGGCATGGTGATCAACATCACCTATGACAGCAGCACCGCTGCCGCCCCGACCGGGTTTTTCACCGCTGTTCAGGCCGCAGTGAACTTCATCAAGGCCGAGTTTACCAACCCGATCACCCTCAATCTGAAATTCGGCTATGGATCGGTCAACGGCAGCACGATGGGCGCGGGTGCGCTGGGCGCGAGCCAGACCAGCTATAATCTGGTGAACTACGCGACATTGCGCGCGGCGCTGGCGAGCCACGCCACCCAGCCCGATCAGCTCACCGCGCTGGCAAGCCTACCCGCAACATCGCCGGTTGGCGGGGCGAACTTCATCATCGCCAATGCCGAAGCCAAGGCGCTCGGGCTTGCAACCGCCAACACAAGCGGGCTCGACGGTTCGATCGGGGTCTCGTCGCTTTACGCCATGACGTGGGACCCGAATAACCGTGCGGTCGGCGGGCTGTTTGATGCGATTGGCGTCTTGGAACATGAAATCACCGAGGTGATGGGCCGCACCGGCTCGCTCGGGGTGAACAGCGCCGCCTACACCGCGATGGATCTGTTCCGCTATACCGGTCCCGGCGTGCGTGATCTGGTGCCGGGGGCCGGGTATTTCTCGATCGACGGACAGACCATGCTGCAAGCCTATAATAACCCGCTCAATGGCGGGGACACGGTGGACTGGGCGCCGTCAGTGGTCGGGGACTCGTTCGGCTCCGGCCGTGCCGGGGTGGCGGGGTTGGTCACCGAAGTCGATCTCAAAGCGATGAATGTGCTGGGCTACACACGGGCGTCGCTGACCTCGTAGTTGGCCGGCGGCGATCTGCAAAACTGTCTTGCCGGTCTTCGCCCACCGCGTAACGTCTATTCCGCTGCCATCCGCTTCACCGGGGCGTTCAACACCACCGGCGCCAGTTCCGCCGCGTCGAACGACGCCGCGCGCCGTTCCTGGCTGACGGTGCCGTAGAGCGTCTGGCGCTGCTGCGCCTGACGGCCAATCCGGTGGATCAGGGTTTCCATCGCATCGGGGGGGAATTCCTGCCCGTGCTCGGTGCCGGCGGCGCGGGAAATGCTTTCGTTCATCAAAGTGCCACCAAGGTCGTTGGCACCGGCCTGCAAGCACGCCGCCGCGCCATCGGGGCCCATCTTCACCCAACTGGTCTGAATGTTCTGAATGCCGGGATGCAGCGCGAGACGCGCGACCGAATGCATCAGCACCGCTTCACGGAAGCTCGGCCCCTTGCGCGCCTGGCCGCGCAGATACATCGGCGCTTCCATATGCACGAAGGGCAGGGGTACGAATTCGGTGAAGCCGCCAGTCGCGGACTGCAGATCGCGCAGCACCAGCAAATGCCGCGCCCAGTTGATCGACTGCTCGACATGGCCGTACATAATGGTCGCTGTGGTGCGCAGCCCCTGGCGATGGGCGGCGCTGATCGCGGCTGACCATTCCGCCGTGTTCACCTTGTCCTTGCAGATGATGTTGCGGATTTCGTCGTCGAGAATTTCAGCCGCCGTGCCTGGCAAAGTCCCCAAGCCGGCGATCTTCAACCGCGCCAGGAATTCATCGAGCGACAGCCCAAGGGTTGCCGCGCCCTGGGTGATTTCCAGCGGCGAAAACGCGTGGATGTGCATGTCAGGGATCGCCGCCTTGATCGCCTCGCACACGCGGATATAGGTGTCGCCGGTATAATCCGGATGGATGCCGCCTTGCAGGCACACTTCGGTCGCCCCACGCGCCCAGGCTTCCTGCGATCGGCGCACGATTTCATCGAGCGCGAGGTCATACGGCGCGCCACGCAGATGTTCGTGCTTCTTGCCTTTGGAGAACGCGCAAAAGGTGCATTTGTAGTAGCAGATATTGGTGTAGTTAATGTTGCGGTTGACGACGTAGCGGATCACCTCGCCGCTCACGGCTTTGCGCAGCGCGTCCGCAGCCTGCGTCACGTACTGATAATCAACATCGCGGGCGGCAAACAGGCGCACGAGATCCGGTTCGTCGAGCCTTTCGCCATTGGTGGCGCGATCGACGATCGCGCGCAGATCACCCGCGGCATGGCGGGCGAAAATCGCCGGGGTTTGCGGGATTTCGCGGTTGCCGGGCGCCCAGTCATCGGCGCGGGCCAAACCTTCGGCATCGATCATCCGGCGCACGGCGGTGGCGATTTTCGGCGGTGTCCAGGTATCGGCAGCCAACGCATATTCGGGGTAGATCGGCAGGCGCTGCACCAGGATTTTGCCGACATCGGCGGTGCGCTGCGCCAGCGCATCAAGCGTTGGCCACGGCGCTTCGGGGTTCACATGGTCAGGGGTCACCGGCGATACGCCACCCCAGTCATTGATGCCGGCGGCGACCAGACGTTGGTATTCATCCGGGGTCAGATTGGGGGGCGCCTGCAAATTCATCGCCGGCCCCAGGATCAGCCGCGCCGCTGCAATGGTCCACAGCAGATCGTCCAGATCGGGTTCCGCCGCATCCGCCCGCTTGGTGCCGGGCTTGGCGCGGAAATTCTGCACGATCACTTCCTGGATGTGGCCGTACGCCGCATGCAGGTCGGCGATCGCCACCAGGCTGTCGAGCCGTTCCTGCCGGGTCTCGCCAATCCCGATCAGAATCCCAGTGGTGAAGGGGATTTTGAGCTCGCCCGCCAGTCGTATGGTTTCCAGCCGCACTGCCGGAACCTTGTCGGGCGATCCGTAATGGACCCCGCCGGGTTCACAGAGCCGCGCACTGAGCGATTCGAGCATAATCCCCTGGCTCGCGGTCACGTCCCGCAAGCCGGCCAGTTCTTCCCGCGTCATGATCCCCGGATTGGCATGCGGCAGCAGCCCGGTTTCCTTCAGCACCAGCGCACACATCGCGGTGAGATAGGCGATGGTGGAGGGGTAACCGCGTTCGGCCAGTTCCTCCGCCGCCACCCGGTAGCGCGCTTCGGGCTGGTCGCCGAGGGTGAACAACGCCTCCGTGCAGCCCGCTGCGGCCCCGGCGCGGGCAATCGCCAGCACCTCATCAGGGCTGAGATAGGCGGATTGGCCCTTCTTGGGACGCTGGGCAAAGGTGCAATAATGGCACACGTCGCGGCACAGATGCGTGAGCGGTATGAAGACTTTTCGCGAATATGAAAGGTTGCGGCCATGCCCGATGTCGCGCGACGCACCGGCCGCTTCGAGCAATTCGGGCAATGCAGAGCGGCCGATAAACGCCAAAGCGGCGGCGTGGTTGGCGGTCATGGTGGTCTCCCGAGCCTGTGGCTATAGTCGTTGGCCTATGGTGGGATGATCCGCCACGATGCGCAATGCATAGAGGGAGATAGCGGCATGCAATACGGGTTCAACGCACCCACCGCCGGAGCACTGTCGGCGCCAGACTCGCTCATCAAGCTCGCTCAGGGCGGCGAGGCGATGGGGTTCGACTACGCCACCTTCTCCGATCACGTCGTCATCCCCAACGCGATCCACGCGACCTACCCGTATTCCGAAACCGGTGAATTCCCCGGTGGCGCGGCAGGCCCCCGCCATGAACAACTGACCGAGGTCGCCTTCGTCGCCGGTGCCACCAAAACCCTGCGGCTGGTGCTGTCGGTGATGGTGGTGCCGCATCGGCCGGCGGTCTTGGCGGCGAAAGTGTTGTCCACCATCGACGTGCTGTCCGGCGGCCGTCTGGTGGTTGGCATTGGCGCTGGCTGGATGGAGGAAGAATTCACCGCGCTGCAAACCGAGGATTTCGCCGCGCGTGGCGTGGTGACCGATGAATACCTCGACGCGTTCCGGGTGCTGTGGACCCAGGCCAACCCGCGTTTCGCCGGCAAATACGTCCAGTTCAGCGATATTTCGTTCGAGCCCAAGCCGGTGCAAACCCCGCTGCCAATCTGGATCGGCGGCGAAAGCGGCCCGGCCCTGCGCCGCACCGCGCGTATTGGTGATGGCTGGTACCCGATCGGCACCAACCCGGCATTTCCACTCGACAGCCTGGCGCGCTTCAAAGCAGCCGTCGCGCGGTTGCGGGCGATGACCGAGAAGGCCGGGCGCGATCCGGCATCTGTGGCGCTCGCCTATCGGGTGTCGCGTCTGGGCCAGCCGGCCGCCAAGGCGGGCGATGGGGAGCACAAGCTGTTCACCGGTGATGATGCGCAGGTGGCGGCTGATATTGCCTCGCTGCGGGCCGCCGGGGTGTCGTTTATGGATTTCGGCTTTGCTGGCGGGAATGCGGATGCGATGTTGGAGACGATGAAGCGGTTTAAGGATCAGGTTTTGCCGCAGGCGTAAGGGAGGGGTGTTCTTTTTGTGAACAAAAAGAACCAAAAAAACTTTTTATGACTCTGTTGCCGTTGGCGTGGGATTGCGGTGAGTTCCCACGCCAACGGCACCAAAGTAGGAAGTTTTTTTGCTTCTTTGTTTTCAAACAAAGAAGATTCCTCCTTGATTTTTCTTAAGGGAGCAAAAAAATGAAACTAGGTATCACCCTCTCCATGGGCGGCGCCAAACCGCGCCTCAACATGGAAACCGTTCTTGAAGCCGAACGCCTGGGCTTCGACAAAGTCTGGACTGGCGAGGCCTATTCCACCGACGCGGTCACCCCGGTCGCCTGGGTGCTGGCGCAAACGACCAGGATCAAGGCCGGCACCGGCATCATGCAGATGAATGCGCGCACGCCGGCTTGTGCGGCGATGACGGCGATGACCTTGCAGGCGCTTTCCGGCAACCGCTTCATGTGCGGCGTCGGCCCGTCTGGCCCGCAGGTGATTGAGGGTTGGCACGGCCAGGCGTTCGGCAAGCCTTTGGCCCGCGCCCGCGAATACATCACCATCATCCGGGCGATCATGGCGCGCGAAAAGCCCTTGGTGTTCCATGGCGAGCACTACGAAATTCCCTATGCCGGGCCTGATGCATCTGGCCTGGGCAAGCCGCTGCGCAGCATCGTGCATGCCGAACCGGGGATGCCGTTCTACACGGCGTCGATCATGCCGGCGGGCTTGCGGCTGGCGGGCGAAATCTCCGATGGCACCATCCCGATTTTCATGTCCCCGGAAGCCGAAAGCGCCGTGTCGGGGCCGATCCTCGAAGGCATGAAAAAGGCCGGGCGCGGCAGCGATCTTTCCGGGTTCGACATCGCCCCGCACGTCAAAATCAAAATGGGCGATCTGGCGGCGTGTCGCGATGCGGTGCGCCCGGAACTCGCGCTTTACATTGGCGGCATGGGCGCGCGCGGCAAGAACTACTACAATGACTATGCGAAACGTCTGGGCTATGCCGATGCCGCAGTGAAGATCCAGGACCTTTATCTCGACGGCAAGAAAGACGCCGCCGCGGCCGAGGTGCCTGACAGCCTGATCGACGAGATCGCGCTGGTTGGCTCCGCCGATCGCATCAAGGGCCGCCTGCAGGATTGGAAAGCGATTTCCCGCGATGGCCGCGTCGGCACCATGGTGCTGACCGGCGCCACGGTTGAAGCGATGCGGGTGGTGGCGGAGGCTGTGCTTTAGGCTTGCGATCAACGGTTGCTTTCTCCCGCATTTACACCCCACGATGGGCAAAATGCGGGAGGAAGAACCATGGTACCAAATCGTCCAATCATCAGCGCCGCTTTGGCTGTTCTATTGGTGGCAACTGCCGGATCGGCCGACGCGCGCAGCCTGACGATGGCGGTGGCGAGCGATGTGACCTCGCTCGATCCGCATTTCCATAATACGGCGATCAATCACGCAACAGGCGACCATATCTACGAACCGCTGACTTTTCAGGATGCGACCGGCAAAGTGATCCCACTTTTGGCCAAGTCGTACAAGTTGATCGACGACCAGACCTGGGAGTTCGAGATTCATGCCGGGGTGAGCTTCCATGATGGCACGCCGCTCGATCCGGAGGACGTGGCTTTCACCGTCGCCCGCATCCCGTCGGTCAAGGGCCCAAGCTCGTATTCGCATTTTACCGAATCGGTGGTGGCGATGGAGCGGATTGATGCGACGAAATTCCGCCTCAAGACCCGTTTCCCCGATCCGTTCCTACCCCTGAACCTGGCGGGGGCCAAGATCCTCAGCCGCAGCATCCACAAGGACGCCGCAACCACCGATTTCAACAGCGGCAAGCTGGCGATCGGGACCGGGCCTTACAAATTCGTCAGCTATAATCGCAATGACCGGCTGGTTCTTCAGCGCAATGACCAGTGGTGGGGCCAACGCGACAAGACCACCGCCCAGCCATGGGATGATGTGATCATCCGCCCGATCAGCAATGACGCATCGCGTATGGCGGCGCTGCTATCCGATGAAGTCGATATGATCGACCGCGTGCCACCCGATGATCTCGACCGCATCCGCAGCGACGCCAAGCTCAAACTTTTCAGCGTGCGCGGGCATCAGGTGTCGTATCTGTTTCCCGACTCAACGCGGGACATATTGCCGCTGACCTTCGACAAGAAGGGCAACAAGCTCACCGCCAATCCGCTGAAGGACCGCCGGGTACGCGAAGCTATTTCGCTGGCGATCAACCGTCAGGCGATTGCGGACACCATCATGCGCGGCGGGGCCTTTCCAGCGGACCAGATGGTGGCGCCCGGCGCTATTGGCCGCGACGACAGCCTGCCCGAACTGAAGTTCGACCTCGCCCGCGCCAAGGCGCTGTTGGCCGAGGCGGGTTATCCGGATGGCTGGAAGTGGACCATCGTGGTACCCAACGGGCTATTTCCCGGCGATACCAAAATCGCCCAGGCGGTGGCGCAGATGCTGACCAGGGTCGGGATCGAAACGCAACTCGAAACCTTCGTCAACGCGATGTTCATCCCCAAAATCAACGCCCGCGAACATCCGATGTTCATGATGAGCTATCTGTCATCGACCAGCCTGACGGTGCTGCGGTCGGTCTGGATCAGCAAGGGCAGCGGCGAGGGCAACGGCGTCGCCAATCGGATGAATTATGCCAATCCGGAGCTTGACCGGACCTTCCTCGGCGCGGTTACCCGTATGAACGATGCCCAGCGCAACGCCGAACTGGCCCGCGCGATGCGGATCGGGATTGAAGATATGGCGACCATTCCGGTGATGTTTGCCGGCTATAACTGGGCGACGCGACGCGGCAAGGTGGAGTTTGAGGCCAATGTGCTTGGGTTTACCCAGGCGATGTTGGCGCGGCCGTAGGGGAAGGCAGCAGGTCCTTTTGTGAACAAAAAGACCTTTTGATGCGTGTTGCCGTTGGCTTGGGATTGCGAAATGACCCGAGCCAACGGCAACACAGTAATCTGAGAGCCGGATGACCGCTGATAGTCATAAACATCATCCGTCCAATCGAAGCCGATTGGACGGATGATGATCTAAGCCAACATCGTGGTCATAACCGCACGCAGTTCGCCTGGGTACATCGGCTTCTTCACCATCGGCTGGGACGAAAACCGCGCGGGCAGGATGTCGCGGGAATAGCCGGACATGAACAGGAACGGCACCTCGCGGTCGGCCAGCAGTTCGGCGATGCTGTAGGAGGTTTCCCCGTTCAGGTTGATGTCCAGTACGGCGCAATCCAGCCGCCGGCCTTCTATCCCGATCAGCGCCCGCTGCGTCGAGGGAAACGGGCCCACCACGACCATCCCAAGGGCCGTCAGGTAGTCGGCCAATTCCTCCGCCAGATAGGGCTCGTCTTCGATGACCAGCACCGATCTGCCGGCCAGCGGATTTCCGGCTGGATGTTTCCCCGCCGGCGCATTGTCAGGATTATCCATGATGCCTGTCTTCCTCTTTATTGGGCGGAAGGATGAGATCGACACGCAGGCCGGTCGGCGCGTAATCGAAGGTGATTTCGCCGCCAAACCGGTAGGAAACCTCGCTGCGGATCATCCGCGTACCCATCCCGAGTGTGTCGGGTTCGTGTGCCGGCGGGCCACCGTGTTCTTCCCAGTGCAGAACCAGGGTGTCGGTTACGGGCAACGCCGCGATCGACCAGATGATATCGATTTTGCCGGTGGGCACCGACAGCGCACCGTATTTTTCCGCATTGGTCACCAGTTCATGCAGGATCAGGCACAGCGAAACCAGCCTGTTGGCACCGATCCGGACAGCCGGCCCCTCGATCCGCACCTGCGCGGATTCCAGCCGCATATAGTTCGCCAGGAGTGGTTTCAGGATTTCGTGCAGCGTGACTGGCTGCCATTTGCTGTCCGACAGCAACCCGTAAGACACGGTGAGCGCGTGCATCCGCCCGTTGAACGCCTGCAGCCTGTCATGCGCTTCCGCGATGTCGCCGAAGCAGCGGCGGGCATGCACGATCACCACCGCTATCAGGTTGCGGATGCGGTGGTTCAGTTCCTCCACCAGCGTCCGCAGGCGTTCCTCTGATGGGCTGATCGTGGTGACGTCGATGAAATTCAGGATCACCCCTTCGACCCCACCGCCGGTCGGGTGATATGGCAGCACCCGCGCCAGATATTTGCGCTGGCTATCGGGGGAGGAGACCAGGTGCTCGATGTCGCGCGCGTCGCGACGGACAGTTTCGAGGTCGTTGCGCAGGGCGGGGTAATCCAGTTGGCAGGCGATATCGGTCAGCGTGCGGCCGGTATCGCTTGGCATCAAGCGGAATATGCCCTGCATCGCCGGTGTGTAGCGGCGAATGTGCAGGTTATCATCGAGGAATACGGAGGCGATGGCGCTGCTCTCGAACAGGTTGTCCATGTCCGCGTTGGCCTTGGCCAACGCCTCAATATTCGCTGCCAACTCGCCGTTGACGCTGTTCAATTCTTCGTTGATCGACTGCAATTCTTCCTGCGAGGTTTCCAGTTCCTCGTTCACCGCCTGGTGTTCCTCGTTCACCGAGCCCAGTTCCTCGTTGGCTTCCTTCAGGTCGTCGATCAAGGCTTCGTATTTCTCGATCGTGGTGTCCATGTGTTCGCGCAGGTTGATCAGTTCAAGGTGCAGTCCCTCTACGGTGGTCTGCTGCGCGACAACGCTCGTATTTTCTTTCGATATCGCACTTAATTGAGCGACCTTCGGCGATTCTTGGAATACCACCAGGAAAAGTGGTTCGCGAAACTGGCCCCCGGCCGTGCTGTCCGCTACCCCATCGGCGGACATTGCTTCCGGCAGCAACGGTTCGACCGAAAGATCGATCATGGGGGTGCCTGCGACGTCCTGCAGCAGAATATTCTCCCGCACGACGTCACGGCCGGTCTCGGCCGCCTCGCGCAGGGCGCTGCGCAGATCATGGCGCAATCCAACCGGCGCCAGCGATTCAAGCCGATGGCTGGGCGGTCCCGGGGCCAGTTTCAACAGCGCGCCGGCGCCTTCGGAGATGTGCACGACGTCACCGCTCATGGACACCACGACATATGGCGGGGTGTATTTGCGCATCACCCGGGCCGCGGCGGCCTTGGCGGCGCGGATTGCGTTGTGGCTCGGTGCGACTGCGTGCCGGCCGGTCAGGGTCGACCAGTGCAGACCTTCCTGGCGCGACACCCCTATTGGCACGCGCCCATGCGGATTGACGTCGTGGCGCTGGAAGATCGGGATACCGCGGCTTAACTGGTCGAACAGCTGGGTATGCCGCGTAACGGATTCCGAGGCCCCCAGCAGCAGAAAACGGCCCTGGCGCAGCGCGTAGTGGAACAACGGGATCACCCGGTTCTGCGTCTCCGCGTCGAGGTAAATCAACAGATTGCGGCAGGAAATCAGGTCCAGTCGGGAAAACGGCGGATCGCGCACCAGGTTGTGCGCCGAGAAGGTGCACAGGCCGCGCAGCTGCTTGCTGACCTGATAGCTGGCGCTTTCTGTGGTGAAGAACGCCGCCTTGCGCTCCTGCGAGACGTTGGTCATCTGCGCCGCCGGATAGATGCCATGCCGCGCCACCGCCAGCGCCGCTTCGTCGATGTCAGTGGCGAAGATCTGAATTCTCGGCGGACTTTGCAGCTTCGCGGCTGCTTCCATCAGCAACATGGCGATCGAGTAGACTTCCTCGCCGGTGGAGCAGCCGGGAATCCAGACCCGGATCGGCAGCACGGTCGCGTCTTTGTTGATTAATGTCGGGATAACCAAGGTTCGCAGCGCATCGAACGTTGCGGTATCGCGGAAAAATCCGGTGACGCCGATCATCAGGTCCCGGAGCAGCATTTCCGCTTCCTGCGGCTGCTCGTTCAACCGCTTCAGGTAGGCGTCGATTTCAGGTTCGTGGAGGACGTACATCCGCCGGTGCACCCGGCGGAAGAAGCTGCTGCTTTTGTAGCCGGAGAAGTCGTTGCCGGTATGGCACAACAGCGCGGCGCAGAGTGCCTCCTTCGTGGCGTCAAGTGTCGCGTCGGCAATCAGCTCGATATCCTCGTAGTCTCCTGCGTCGCCCTGGATCAGTTGCGGCGGTGGTGCATCACTATAGTGCTGCAGCGCCGCCGGCATTTCTTCCACCGCGATCGCGATATCGACCAAACCGGAGGCGATGGCGCTGGCAGGCATGCTGTTGTGGCGCGGCCCAGTTTCCCCGGGACTTTGCGCGAAAGTCACGCCGCCAGCGTCGCGGATCGCGCGAATGCCCAGCGTGCCGTCGCTGCCACTGCCGGACAGCACGATGCCGACCGCGCGGGATTTCACATCATGCGCGAGGGAGGTGAAGAACAGGTCGATCGGGTTCCAGGCATGCTGGTCGGCAGCCACCCCCTCCAGCCGCAACGTGCCGTCGTGGATTGTCAGGATTACCCCGGCGGGGCGCAGGTAGATGTGGTTCGGCTGCACCGATTGGCCGTCTTTCGCATACATCACCGGCATCGTCGTGCAGCGCGCGAGGATGGTATCGAGCACGCTGACATGGCCGGTGGCAAGGTGGGTTACGACCACATAGGCCATGCCGCTGTCTTGCGGCGCCGCGCGAAAGAAAGCGACCAATGCCTCGACCCCGCCGGCGGAAGCACCGATACCCACAATCAGGTTTTTATCTCGGACGTCCATAGTGTTCATGTCAGGCTTCTGACCCAACCCCCATTTTTACGACCAGTCAGAAATTCATAAACTTACAACCGTTTTTGGCAGAAGCCGTGATACGAATGACATACAATACCTGTTAGCGCTGCTATTTTGCAATGCGGACGGCCTGAGCCAAGCGCCGCGCAGCGATCATGGACGCGCAAGTGACGCCCGGCTGCTTCATTCCGGCCGATTCTATCCATTAGAGCGTGATGACCGCTGATAGGCGCGGTCATCACGCTCTAACTCTTTGTTTGGTCGCGTGATTTAGACCTTCGTGTGATTCCACCTACGGTCATCACGCTCTAGGGTCTGTTGAGGTTCACCGTGAATTGATGATGGCTCCTGCGAGATAGATCAACGCGGAGAAGCTTTGGTCTGTCTTGTCGGCCCGCATGGCGATCCTCTTGAACTCTTTAAGTTTA
>CALQTN020000035.1 GCA_943333505.2 Asaia bogorensis
AAAAATTGTCATCTCGCAGCACCCGCGCCGCGCACAGCCGCTGCTTATTGACGCCGAAATTTACAAATGGCGTCACCTTATCGAGAACTTTTTTGGTAAACTTAAAGAGTTCAAGAGGATCGCCATGCGGGCCGACAAGACAGACCAAATCTTCTCCGCGTTGATCTATCTCGCAGGAACTATCATCAATTCACGATGAACCTCAACAGACCCTAGTTCAGGCGTACGGCTTCGGCGTAGCCCCGCATGCTACGCGAGAATTTCTTCATCCAAGGCGACGACCAACCCCAATCGGGCGGCGGGCAAAGCCGAGGCGCCGCCCCGCATGGACGGCAGGGCGCCGGTGGCGAGGGTTTCAAAGAGCGGGCTCTCGTCGAACTGGATTGCCAGCCGCTCGCTGCCGGGAACGGCGGCGCAATGTGCAGGCTGACCGCGTGGCAGATCGGGCCGCTCGGGTTATGCGGCGAAAACCCGACCCCGGCCGCGGCAAACATCTCGGCCAGACGCATAACGGTTTGCAGGCCGCCGACATATTTCACGTCCGGCATCATCGCGTCGTAAATCCCGGCCGCCAGGAAGGGGGCAAAGCCTTGTTCGCCAATGCCAAGCTCGGCGCGATCTTGAAGGCGGTGAAGCCCAACGCCGCAGCATCGCCGGCACTTTGGGCGAAGCCGTCCGGCCGCCCCTCCCAATAGTGCCGCCAGGCTTTGCCCGCCGCGTCGGGCTGCCAGGTCCCAAAGCGCGTGGTCGAGCGCCGACACGACGGCGGCCTCGGCGAGATCCGCCGGTGCGCCGAGCAGACGCGGGGTGGGGTCGGCGTTTTCGAATAACCGCGCTTGCCAGCTTGTCGCGGCTGCGAGGATGGCGTCTTCTTCACCCTGCAGGCTCGCCTCGCCCCAGCCGTAGGCGCCATCATCGGTTTCAACCGCGATGAAACTCCATTTGGTCTTCGGGGTGATGTCAGTGATGTGGAGGGTGATGCGGTCGATTTTTGTCATGGTCTAACTCTTAATTGGGTCGCGTGATTCAGACCTTCGTGTGATTCCACCTCCGGTCATCACGCTCGAGCCCAGGATTTCGGCGGTGGCACCAGGATTTGGTCGGCAATTGGCAGTTCACCCCGGGCTTGCGCCGAGCGCGCCTTATTGCGGGGTCGCCGCCCGACGGAGTCTGTCATTGATTGCGGCGCCGAGTCCGGTTTCCGGAATTGGCATCGCGGCGATGCCAGCCAGCCCGACGGTTCGCACCAGTTCGTCGAGCGCCCGCAGCCCGGCGAACACATTGGCAGCGGCTTCGGTCAGGTCGCCGGCCGCACTTAACTGGTACACGAAAGTCGCACCCGATAAGGGTGACCCGAACGCCAACAGCGCTTCATCACGCCGCACCGTATTGGCGTTCAGGCGCAATGTTGCATCGGGGGCGTAATGGGACGCGAGCATGCCGGGCGCGCGGATTGCGTCGCCGGGTTCGGCCAACAGACCAATTTCGGCCTCCAGGGCTTCGCGGGTAATGCCGCCCGGCCGCAGTAATGCTGGCGTCGGACCGCAAAGATCGACCACGGTCGATTCCACCCCAACCGCGCACGGGCCGCTATCGAGCACGGCCGCGATCCGCCCCCCGAGTTCGGCGAGCACATCATCGGCGCTGGTCGGGCTGATATGGCCGGATCGGTTGGCCGACGGCGCGGCGACGGGGCGGCCCACGGCCGTGAGTAAATCCTGCATACCTTCGGGCACGCGCACCGCAAGACTGTCGAGGCCGGCGCCAGTGAGCAAGGCAACTGCGCTATCGGCGCGACGCGGCAGCACCAAGGTCAGGGGACCGGGCCAGAAACGCGCGGCGAGACGGCGGGCCGCATCGTTGGCGATAACATCGACGAAGGCGGCTGTAGCGTTGGGGTAATGGCAGATCAACGGATTGAAATGCGGCCTGCCCTTGGCGGCGAAAATGCCCGCGACGGCGTCCGCATTGGTTGCGTCGCCACCCAGGCCGTAAACGGTTTCGGTGCCGAATGCGACCAAGGCACCGGCGCGTAACAGCGCCGCGGCCTCAGCGATCCCGGCCGCGTCGCTTGGCAGGCGGCGGGTGATCAATCTGTCCAACCTGCGCCCTGGCAGACAAAATGCGGGTTTTCGTAGCCGGGTTTGCCGTAGCTCAGCGGGACCATCGCCGGATGCGCCAACACGCGTCCGCCGGCGGCTTCCAGAACAGCTTGGGCGGCGGCGGTGTCCCATTCCATGGTGCGGCCAAAACGCGGGTAAAGATCGGCCTGACCTTGCGCCAGTAATGTAAACTTCAGCGCCGAGCCCATGTTCTTCACGCCGGCCACGGTGAAGCCGGCAAGGTATTTCGCCAAGGTCGCGTCATTGGCATAGGAGCGTGAGGCGACGACCTCGATCCCCGCGTCCGGGCGGGTGCGGGCGCGGATCGCGTGCTGGCCAGCGCCGTCGCGGCGCCACGCACCGACACCAACCAGGCCACCGAAAATCGCCCCGATCGCTGGCTGGCCGATGACCCCGAGCACTGGCTTGCCGTTGCGGATCAAGCCGATGCAGACGGCGAAATCGTCGCGGCCGGCGGAGAACTCGCGGGTGCCGTCGATCGGATCGACCAGCCAAAAGCAATCCGCCTTTTCCGGCACCCGACCGGCGGCGATTTCTTCTTCCGCAATCACGGGAATATCCGGCGTGGCCTCGCGCAAGCCAGCCGCGATCAGCAATTCGGCGGCGTGATCGGCTTCCGTTACCGGAGAAAAATCAGCCTTACTGGTGGTTTCAAACCCGCGGGCACGGATCTGATTGATGACCACCCCGGCACGTTCGGCGAGGGAGGCGGCGAGTTCGAGTAATTCTGGATCGGTCATGCACGGGTTGTACAGCTTGTGCCGGCGCTGGCAAAGGCTGCTAGAGTTGGATTTCGTATCGCAACACCACACGGGAGCGCGCCATGCTCGACATCGCCTTCGCCAAATCCGCCCTGCCGAAAACCGGCGCACTCGCCCTGTTGATTGCCGAGGACACTGACAGCCCGACCCGCGCGCTGCTCGATGCCGCCGATGCGGCAACCGATGGCGCAGTTTCCCGCGCCCTGAAGGTTGCCGAATTCACCGGCAAGAAGGGCCAATCCACGACCATCCTGGCGCCTGGCGCCGGGTTGACGCGGGTGATTGCGGTGGGCCTGGGCAAGCTTGCCGACGCCACGGTAAAATCGGTTGAAGACGCCGGAGGCAGCGCCGCCGCGGCCCTCGGCCGCGATGCTACCGCAGCGCTTGCCGCGTGCGGACTGACGGGTGCTCAGGCCGCATCGGCGGCCCTGGGTGCTGCGCTGCGCCGCTACCGGTTCGATCGCTATCGCACCAAGGAAAAGGCCGAGGACAAGCCGAAGCTTGCCAAACTCACCGTGCTGACCGACGAACTCGCCCGCGCGAAAGCTGGCTGGGTTGATGGCCGCGCGGTTGCCGAGGGTGTGTTCCTGGCCCGTGATCTGGTCAGTGAGCCGCCGAATGTTCTGTTCCCGGTGGAAATGGCTGAACGTTGCAAGAAGCTGACCGCACTCGGCCTCAAGGTCGAGGTGCTGGGGCCGAAGGAGATGTTGAAACTCGGCTTTGGCGCGCTGATGGGTGTCGCCCAAGGCAGCACCGCCGAGCCCCGGATGGTGGTCATGACGTGGAACGGCGCCGGGCCGAAATCCAAGGCCAAGCCATTGGCGTTCATCGGCAAGGGCGTGACCTTCGATACTGGCGGCATTTCTATCAAGCCAGCGGGCGGCATGGAGGAAATGAAATTCGACATGGCTGGCGCGGGTGCGGTGATCGGCCTGATGGCGGCGCTGGCCGGGCGGAAAGCCAAGGTCGATGTTGTAGGGCTCGTCGGTCTGGTAGAAAACATGCCGTCTGGCAACGCACAGCGTCCGGGCGATGTGGTGACATCCTATTCCGGCCAGACCATCGAGGTAATCAACACCGACGCCGAGGGCCGATTGGTGCTAGCCGACGTGCTTTGGTACTGCCAGCAGACATTCGATCCGCACTTTATGATCGATCTTGCAACTCTCACCGGTGCGATGATTGTCGCACTCGGACACGAATTCGCCGGATTCTTTGCCAATGACGATGCGGTGTCGGACCAGTTGCATGCGGCTGGCAAATCCAGTGGTGAAAATGCGTGGCGTCTGCCGCTGACCGATGCCTATGACAAGCAGATCAAGTCCGACATTGCCGACATGAAAAATGTTGGCGGCCGGCCGGGTGGCGCGATTACGGCGGCCGCGTTCATCCAGCGCTTCGTCAACGGGAAACCTTGGGCGCATCTCGACATCGCCGGCACCGCCTGGGCCTACTCGGATCAACCGACCGTGCCGAAAGGCGCCACAGGTTGGGGCGTGCGACTGCTCGACCGCATGGTTGCAGACAATTTCGAGACCTAAAGCATGCGTGAACGGGCTACGCTTTTGGTGATTGCACCAAAAGCGATCGCACGCTGATGGCGGAAATCGGCTTCTACCACCTGACCCGCACCGGTGCCGACGCGGCGTTGCCGGTGCTGCTCGGCCGCACATTGTCGGCGGGAGAACGGGCGGCGGTGATGTGCGGATCGGAAGAACGGGTGGCCGCGCTCGACACGGCGCTATGGGTTTGCCCGGAGCCGGACTGGTTGCCGCATGGCACACCGGCGTCGGGCAACGGGCCGATGCAGCCGATCTGGTTGGCGACTGACGATACCGCACCGAACGGAGCGCGGTTTCTATTCCTGATCGACGGCTGCACCAGCACGCGGCTGGACGCGTTTTTGCGGGTGTTCGATTTATTCGACGGGCGCGATGATGACGCCGTGGCGGCCGCCCGCGTGCGGTGGCGGACGGCCAAGGATGCTGGGCATAGCTTGACCTATTGGCGACAGACGGAAAAAGGCTGGGAGAAGGCAGCTTAGAGCGTGATGCGTTCAATCAAAGCCGATTGAACGCATCACGCTCTAGCCCCCTCCCTCAGACGTCCAGATTACCCACCTTCAAGGCGTTGCTGACAATAAAGTCCCGCCGCGGTTCCACCACATCGCCCATCAAGGTCGAGAACACACCCTCGGCATCGTCCTTGTCGCCAACGGTCACTTGCAGGAAGGTCCGCACTGCCGGATCGAGCGTGGTGTTCCAAAGCTGCTCGGCGTTCATTTCCCCGAGACCTTTGAAGCGTTGCACGCTCAGGCCGCGCTTGCCGTGTGCCAGAATGCGATCGAAGGCGCTGGCAGGGCCGGAACACACCGCTTCCTGGGTGTCGAGTTTCAGCTTTGCGGGTTCAAGGAAGCGTTTTTGCAGTGGCTCGACCCGCTCATTGAGCCAGCGTGCTTCCGCGCTGCGCAACGTCGCGGCATCCAGGGTGTGGATTTCAGCGACACCGCGCACCATCCGCGCGATCCGCACGCCGCCGACCGCCGACGTCACCATCCAACCGCGCTCGGCTGGCAGCGATACCGCATCCAAACGCTGCGCGAGCGCCTGAGAAACCTCGGTCACCTTGTTGGCATCCGGCGTCAACGCGCCGGCGATGGCGGCCTGTTCGACCAGCCCAACTGGGGTATTGGGCGACAGGCGGCGCACTCGCTGGCTCGCTTCGCGCAGCCATACCGCTTCTTCGTCGAGTTCCGGTCCTGCGAACACGCTGCCATCGGCATAGGTTAGCCGTCCGTCGCCCAACGCCTTGGAGAGCAGGAAGCTTTCCAGCGCCGCATCGTCTTTCAGGTAACGTTCTTCGTTGCCGCGCTTGGCGCGATAGAGCGGCGGCTGGGCGATATAGACATGCCCACGCGCGATCAGTTCCGGCATCTGGCGATAGAAGAACGTCAGCAGCAAGGTGCGGATATGCGAGCCATCGACATCCGCGTCGGTCATGATGACGATGCGGTGATAGCGCAGCTTGGTGATGTCAAAGCCGCCATCGGCGGGCTCGCCGCGGCCAATGCCGGTGCCCATCGCGGTGATCAGCGTGCCGATTTCCGCGCTGCCGAGCATGCGGTCAAACCGGGCGCGCTCGACGTTGAGGATCTTGCCCTTCAACGGCAAAATCGCCTGATTTTTCCGATCGCGGCCCTGCTTGGCGGTCCCGCCGGCGCTATCACCCTCGACCAGGAACAGTTCGGATTTCGCCGGATCACGCTCCTGGCAGTCTGCCAGTTTGCCCGGCAATGTGGACACATCCAGCACGCCCTTGCGCCGGGTGAGTTCGCGCGCCTTGCGGGCGGCTTCGCGGGCGGATGCCGCATCCATCACCTTCTGGATGATGCCCTTGGCTTCACGCGGATGGGTTTCGAACCAGTGCGAAACCGCGTCGGCCACTGCCGCCTGCACCACCGGTTGCACTTCGGAGCTGACCAGCTTGTCCTTGGTCTGCGACGAGAATTTCGGGTCCGGCACTTTGACCGACAACACTGCCGTCATGCCTTCGCGCATGTCATCGCCAACAAGGGCGAGACTGTCCTTCTTGCCCATGCCCTCGGCGTATTTCGACACCACCCGGGTCAGCGCCTGGCGGAAACCGGCAAGATGCGATCCACCATCGCGCTGGGGAATGTTGTTGGTGAAGCACAGCATGTTTTCATGAAACGAATCATTCCACGACAGCGCCATTTCCACTCGGATATCAGCGTCATCTTTCGCTTCACGCACCGCGATGTTGATCGGCGGGGTGAACACCGGCGTCTTGGCGCGGTCGAGCCATTCGACAAACGCGATCAGGCCGCCTTCGTAAAAGAAATCGCTCTGCACCGCCGGCGCATGCCGTTCATCGCGCAGCACAATGCGCAGCCCGGAATTGAGGAACGCGAGTTCCCGCAAGCGCCGTTCCAGCACTGCGTATTCGAACTCAACCTTGGTGAAGGTCCCGGTCGACGGTTTGAAGGTAACTTCGGTGCCCTGTGGCGCATCAGACGGGCCAACCACCACCAGCGGTGCCTCGCTGTCGCCATGGCGGAAGCGGATGAAATGCTCCACCCCTTCGCGCCAGATGCGCACTTCCATCCATTCCGACAATGCGTTGACGACAGCCGCGCCGACGCCATGCAGGCCGCCCGAAACTTTGTACGAATTCTGGTTGAATTTGCCGCCAGCGTGCAGCCGGGTCAGCACCACTTCCGCCGCCGAAATCCCTTCCTCGGCGTGGATGCCGGTCGGGATGCCGCGCCCGTCATCGCGCACCGTCACGCTGCCATCGCCGTTTAGGCACAGCGACACGTTATGGGCAAACCCAGCCTGCGCTTCATCGACCGCGTTATCGATGATCTCGAAGGCCATGTGGTGCAGGCCGGAGCCATCATCGGTATCGCCGATATACATGCCCGGGCGTTTGCGCACCGCGTCCAACCCCCGCAGGACGGAGATCGAGGACTCATCATAAGCCTCGGGCTCGGTCGGGGGTACAGGCGGCTCTGCGGCGTTTTCACTCATGCCGACGTGACACTCCAACAATGTATCTGATTAGCCTGGATTTATAGCCGATCCAGCGCTTAAAAGCCATGGGGCTACCACCCCGGCGGAAACCGTGAATCCGTCTGCAACCTCGGCCAGTGGCGCGAACAGGGCAGCGTCCGTGCCGGTCAGGAAGCATTGCGCGGGCAGCCGGGCGAGCGTGTCAAACAGGGCGCCACGTCGGGTTTCATCGAGATGCACTAGCGGCTCATCGAGCAGTAGCAGCGGCGCAAATCCCCGCGTCCGCCCGAGCAACTGCGCATGGCCAAGCACGATCCCGAGCAGCAGCGATTTCTGTTGCCCGGTGCTCGCCTGCGCCGCCGGCAGCCCGGTTGTCGCGTCCGATATCGCCAGATCGGCACGGTGCGCGCCTATCCGTGCCGACCCGGCCGCGGCGTCGACCGCCCGACCCGTGCGCAGCGCGCCACGCAGCCAGTCTTCGGTTGCCAATGCCGGATGATCCTGCAGCTGCGCGGCAATTGGGCAGACCAGGGCAAGGCTTGCCGCCGGAAACGCACCCTCGGCCGGGGCAGCGTTCAACTGCGCGATGACCGACGCCCGTGCCGCAGTCACCGCGACCCCGTGCCGGGCCATCGCATCCTCCAACCCCGCCAGCCAAGCCGCATCGGCGCGTCCTTCTGCCAGCAACCGGTTGCGCGACGCCATCGCGGTGTCATAGGCCGCAACTTCGCGGGCATGGCTCGGCTCGAACGCGAACACCAGCCGATCGAGGAAGCGCCGCCGCCCCGACGCACTCTCCTGGAACAGCCGGTCCATTTGCGGGGTGAGCCAGACGCAGGCGCAGCGCACCGCGATCTCGGCCTGGTTGCGCGGCGGTGCGCCATCAAGGCGAAACACCCGCCGATCCGTCGGCCCCTCTGGCGCCGTTCCGGTGCCGATGTCGCATTCGCCATCCGGGGTACTGAGCCGGCCTGCCACCGCCCAACCTTCGGCGCCCTGGCGCAGCAATTCGCCAATCCGCGCGCCTCGCAACCCCCGGCCTGGCGACAGCAGGGAAATGGCTTCAAGCAGATTGGTCTTGCCACTGCCATTGGCGCCGGTCAGCACGGTAATTTGCCGCGCCGGCCGCCATACCAGATGTTCGTAGTTGCGGAACTGGCTGAGCGTCAGCCGAACCAGCCGCAATCCGGCTTCAGTGTGCGTGGCTCAAACCCGCATCGGCATCAGCACGTATAATGCGCTGGGGTCGGCCGCATCCTGCACCACCGTCGGCGCAGAGCCATCCGAGAAGCGGAATTCAACCTGATCCTTGATCTGGTCGGTGATGTCATTGAGATAGCGCGCCTGAAAGCCGATTTCGAGCGGGCCGCTGTCGTAGGTCACACGCCCTTCATCAAGTTCCTCGGTCGCGGTGCCCTGTTCGGGGCTGGACGCGCTCAACACCAGCAAATCGCGCGCCAGCGACATTTTCACCGGGCGCGAACGCTCGGTTGAAATTGCCGACACACGGGCCACCGCGTCCGCGAAATCCTTGGTTCCGACGCGGAGTATTTTGTCGTTGTCGCGCGGGATCACCCGGTCGTATTCGGGGAAGGTGCCGTCAATCAGCTTGCTCGTCAGTGCAATCGTGCCGACCTTGAACTGGATCCGTGTATCGGACAGCGCCACTTCGATGTCGCCGGAAACGTCATCGAGCAGCTTGCGCAGTTCGTTCACGGTTTTGCGGGGCACAATCACGCCGGGCATGCCACCAGCCCCTTCCGGCAGATCTTCTTCGACGCGTGCCAAGCGATGCCCATCGGTTGCAACCGCGCGCAGCACCTTGCCATTCTCGGTCTCGGCGGCGTGGATATAGATACCGTTGAGGTAGTAGCGGGTTTCTTCGGTGCTGATGGCGAAGCGGGTCCGATCGATCAGGCCGCGCAAGGTGCTGGCCGGCAGGTTGAATTTATGCGGCAAGGTGCCTGCGGTCATCGATGGGAAATCATCGATCGGCAGCACCACCAAGCTGGTGGCGTAGCGCCCGGCCCGCAAAGCCAGCTGCGCGTCTCCACCTGGGCAGTCGAATTCAACCTCGGCGGTTTCCGGCAGTTTGCGAACGATTTCGTACAGCGTCGCGGCCGGCGCGGTGCAGGAGCCGTTGCGGCTGCTGCTGGCGGCGACTTCTTCGACCACCGCGATTTCCATGTCTGTCGCGGTGAGCGTCAGCCGCCCGTCGCGCACCGCGATCATCACGTTGGCAAGGATCGGGATGGTGTTGCGGCGTTCCACAACGCTTTGCACATGCCCCAATGCACGCAGCAGCGTCGCCCGGTCAGCCTTGAACTTCATCGCGTCTTACCCCTTGCACCGGCGGTCTGCCGCCGAGTCGCGCGGATTGGTCAGAAAAAGCGACTCGGGGTATCAATGTAGCGAAGGTGCGGGGGGAGCGCAAAGGGTGGGGAGCGCTGCCAGATCCTGGAAGTTTCCCGATGCATTCGCCCGCCCGGGCGCCCTTTTCGCGATCGGCAAATCATGGTCTGTTCCCACCGCCGAGGCACATGCCTCATGCGGCAATCCAAGGGGGATAATAGCAGATGTTCAGCCATATGATGGTCGGCAGCAACGATATCGACCGCTCGAAGAAATTCTACGACGCCACTTTTGCCGCCCTGGGCGCGGCCCCGGCGATCGTCGACCCACGCGGCCGGCTGATCTATTCTTGCAATGGCGGCCGCTTCCTGGTCACCCAGCCGATCGACGGCCAGCCCGCCACCCACGCCAATGGCGGCACGATCGGCCTTCTGATGTCGAGCCCGGAACAGGCCAATGCCTGGCATGCGGCGGGCGTCGCCAATGGCGGGACCTCGATCGAAGACGCGCCGGGCATCCGCCAGGGTGCGGCGGGCCAGATGTATCTCGCGTATTTGCGTGATCCGGATGGCAACAAGCTCTGTGCGCTGCACCGCGTGCCGGCGGCCTGATGCGACCGGGTGCGTCAACAGCGTTGACGCACCCGCTTTGCAAGGCGCAGAATTGCGGCAACCCCGGAACAGGGATTGCTTGCCATGGAAAACGCCGAACCAACCATCGACTATATGGAACGCACGCGGCTCTATTACCGCGCCCTGGGCTATAGCAACGACTATAAATGGTCGCATTTCGGCGATGTACCATTTACCCGCCTCGCGCGACCTTTGGCGCAGTCGCGGATTGCGCTGATCACGACATCGAGCCCGACCGATCGCCGCAATAAAGATGCGCGCGGCCTGAAGCATGTCTGGTCGCTACCGGTCGCCAACCCGCCGGACCGGTTGTACACTGATGATCTGGCCTGGGACAAAGAGTCGACCCACACCAATGACCGCGAAAGCTTCCTGCCGATCGCTGCAGCCCAGGCGCTTGCCACGGAAGGCGTGTTCGGCGGTCTGACCGACCATTTCCATGGCGTGCCGACCGAATACAGCCACCGCAAGACCGAAGCCGAGGACGCCCCGGCACTGCTGTCCCTGCTGCGCGACGAACGCGCGGAAGGGGCGATCCTCTTTCCTATATGACCGGTGTGCCACCAAACCGTGAGTTTGGTCGCACGCCACCTTGAAGCTAACGGCATTCCGACGGTGATCGTTGGGTCCGCGATGGACATCGTCACCCATTGCGGGGTGCCGCGTTTTCTGTTCACCGATTTCCCGCTCGGCAACCCGGCAGGACATCCCGGCAACGCGACGATGCAGCGCGAGATCACGCGGCTTGCCCTCGACCTTCTGGACAACGCCGACGCACCGCGCACTGTGGTAACGACGCCCTTTCGCTGGCGCGATGATCCCGCATGGCGGGACCGCTACGGCCATATCGACCCGGTCAAAATCGCCAAGCTGCGTGAAGCTGGCGAGGAACGACGCAAGAAGCAGGAAGCTGCCAAGGCGTTAAAGCTGGGGGATTAATACCCGCGGGTCAGGTCAACCTGGTTGGGCAAAGGCGTCCCTGCCCGCCAGGCCGCGAGATTGACGAAGAACAGGTCGAGGCTGTCGGCGTTATAGCTAACGGGGTCATCCGCCGCGACATGCGGGGTGACCACCAGGTTGCGCGTTGTCCAGACCCGATCGTCCGGTGCAATCGGTTCCGGATCAAACACATCGCACACCGCGCCCGACAACGTCCCGGCATCGAGCCTGTCGCACAAAGCCGCGATATCCAACAACGCCCCGCGCCCGACATTGACCAACCCGGCCCCGGCCGGCAGCAATCCGATCCGCCCACTATTAAGCAGATTGCGGGTCTGCTCGGTCAACGGGCAAGCCAGCACGACGAATTCGCTGTCGGGCAGAACCGCATCAATCCCGGTCACCACGCGATCGAAATCCGGATGGGCGCGGCCGGAGGTATTCACCCCTGTCACCACCATACCGAAATGCCGCGCCTGCCTTGCAGCCCCGGACCCGAGATCACCCGTGCCAACCACCGTCACGTGCCGCCCGCGGAGCACCGGACTGAAATGCGGCTGCCAAACCTTCGCCCGTTGCTGCGCGGCATAATCCGGCATCCGGTTGGCCAACATGAGCAACGCCATCGCGACATATTCGCCGACTTTGCGGCCATGCACGCCGCGATTGTTCACCAGCGCCACGCCGGCCGGCAGCCAGGTGAACGGCATCAGCCGATCTGGCCCGGAGGCGGTCAGAAAAATCATTTTCAGCTGCGGTAAATTCAACGGCAGCATGCGCGCGAGCACCCCGGGCGGGACGATCAGGATTTCCGTGTCGTCAGGCGGTGCCCCGAAGCTCACCGTATGGTCCGCCGCACTATGCCGCACTGCCGCAGCGTCCCATTGCGCCTGGGTGATCGCGAACGGGTCGTCACCAGCTGGGTTCTGGATGTGGATCCGGGTCATGCCAGCGCCGCCAAGAATACCGCACCCGCCTGGGCGACATTGAGGCTCTGGCCATGGCCGCGCCCGACAATCTTCACCTGGCGCCGGCACGCGGCCAACACAGGGGCCGACACACCGCTTTCCTCGTTGCCCAGCACCAGCGCCAACGGCCGGTCACGCGGCAGATCGGCCAGGCTCATCGCATCAGCGGCAAGCGAGGACGCAACGGTCCGGTAATGCGGATCCATCAGCGCCAGCGCGCGCGGTAAATCGCGGGTACGGTAAAAATCAAGATACTCCATGCCACCCTCCGCCACCCGGAACGCCGCGTCCGACGGCAGCGCGTTGCCCGCGCCCTCACCGATCAGCACCGCCTTGACGCCAAAAAAAGCCGCCGACCTGGCGATGGCGCCGAGATTATGCGGGTTGCCGATCCCGTCAAGCACCAGGAGCAGCTTGCATTTCGGCGGGTTGGTCGGGTCGAGGATGGTGGGGGCCTGCCCGGTTGCCACCGCGACAATGCCGCCATGGTGCGGGGTGCCGGCGATCTTTTCCAGTTCGTCGGCTTCGACCATACGGTACGGTTTGCGTGCGCCGGCGAGCGTCGCGCAGAACGGCCCGGCCGAGATTTTCAAATTCGGCGTATAGAAAAGCCGCTGAATGGCGGCCGGCCGGCGATGGAATGCGGCCGCGACGGCGTTATAGCCGCTGAGCGTATCTGTTTTCATGCCTCCGCTTCCGCTGCAACGCTTCCTCTGTCAACCTGTGGCATCCATGGATATCCCCATTTTGTTCCGCGACGACCGCGTGGTCGTGCTTGATAAGCCGGCTGGCCTGCCAGTGCATCCCGGGCGCGCGGGCGGGCCAAGCGTTGAAGATTATTTCCACGCGCTCAGCCGCCGTCGCGACGGGCCGTGGCTCGCCCATCGGCTTGATACCGACACCGCCGGTTGCCTGGTGGTGGCGTTGCGCAAGGCGGCACTCATCGCCGTCCAAGCCGAATTCGCCGCCGGGCATGCGCAAAAGACGTATTGGGCAGTGGTGCAAGGCGGGCCCGTGGAAAACGCCGGCTCGCTATCGGCGCCCCTGCTCAAGGTAACCCAGGGACGGATGTGGAAAATGCAGGTGGCACAAGCCGGACAGCCGGCGGTGACCGACTGGAAAGTGCTCGGTCGGGGCGTGGGCGTGGCCTGGCTCGAATTGCGTCCGCGCACCGGGCGCACCCATCAAATTCGCGCCCACTGCGCCGCGCTTGGCGCCCCAATCCTAGGCGATGCGGTCTATGGCGCTGGCGGTGGCGCGCTGCATCTGCTGGCCCGCGCGATCACCTTCGCACTGGTCCCGCCAGTATCGGCCGTCGCCCCGCCACCGGGTCACATGCACGGGATGCTGCGCAGCTGTGGGTGGAGCGGTGATTGAAAGCGTTGCAATTCCCCCCGAGGCACGCCACCTGTAGCCAGATAAGAGGGAGAGACAATGTATCCTGGGATCACCAGCGACGCGGAGGCGCGCCTATTGGCGTTGCTCGATCCTGCCGTCACCGACATCGCGGCCAACAGCCTGGATGACTGCGCTTTCGCAATTTTCTCCGGTGACGATGCCGAAACGCAGGCGCTCGGCATTACCGTCCAGGGCGAGCTGACCATTGTTGTCACCGATCCCCATCGGCCGCTTGGCGATATCAGGATACAGTGCGGCGGCAAGAACACAGTATTGTTTGTTGATAATCGGAACTGGGGCGGCAATATGTACGCGTCCATCCGGGTACTCGGTTCGGACTCTATGCTGTTCTTTGCCGATATCGGTGACGCATTTGTTTCGCTGCCCGATATCTATTTGCGGTCCCACCGGCAGATTTTGTTCTGGGGCAAAGGCGCGTCGGCCGTTGGGTGCTCAATGGAAATCGACGGCACCGGGGCGATTGTGGCGATCGGTGACGACGCGCTGATTTCCGGCGGAGTCTGGATCCGCAACCACGACATGCACGCCATCCACGACCTGTCGACCGGGGCGCAAATCGGCCGGCCGGCGGTTGATACCGTGCTCGAACGCCATGTCTGGCTCGGTCAGGACGCGATGCTGCTTCAGGTCGAGCGGATCGGGATGGGCTCGATCGTCGGTGCAAGGTCGCTGCTCAAAGGGCGGGTGCAGCCCCACGTGGCGATGGCCGGCATCCCGGCACGGGTGATCCGTCGGGATGTCAGCTGGGGTCGTGACCTGGAGGGCATGACCAACGCGGAACGCGCCTCAATCGGGTTGCAGCCGCCATAGCCGGCCCCGGTCAGCCATGGGCGCCGTCCATCTGCCAAAGCGGCAGCAGCTTGGGTGATTGTTTGTTCCAGTCCTCTACCCCCGCCGCCTTTGCCCAGCCATCATACTCGCGCACCAAACTGGCAACCCGGGCTTTTCACGCCCCGCGCCGCGCCATCGATATGGGGGGGGGATTTCCGATCCCATGATGCCGAGAACGGCGAACCCCATGTCATCGACCAGGATAAGGATGATGTTGGGGCGGCTGTCCGGGGGCATGCCAACGCCCGGAATCCGGCCCGCACCGGTTGCGTCGGCCATCGGGACCGTGGGTTAATAACAGCCTAACCAGCCAAGCGCCCTAACCGCCAGGAGGCACCCTATGTCGATCGCGCCCTGTCACTTCGCCTGGTATGAGCTGATGACCCCCGATCCGATTGCCGCGTCCACGTTTTATAACGCCGTGGTGGGTTGGCAATCCCGCGATGCCGGGATGCCAGACATGGCGTACACCTTGCTGTCGGCTGCAGGCGTGGACGTCGCCGGAGTGATGGAACTCCCGCGTGAAGCGGTGCAGCAAGGCATACCGCCCTGCTGGACCGGATATATCGCTGCGCCCGATGTTGACGCCCATGTCGCCAAGCTTACTGCCGCTGGGGGCACCGTGCACCGCCGGGCCGAGGATATTCCCGGCGTTGGCCGGTTCGCGGTGGTCGCCGATCCGCAGGGCGCGGTGTTCATTCTGTTTGCACCGGCTGGCGGCATGACCCGCCCGCCGGTCGCGCCTTATACGCCCGGCCATGTCGGCTGGCACGAACTCCATGCCGGCGACGGCGCCAGTGCCTTCGCGTTTTATAGCGCCCTGTTCGGCTGGACCAAGGTTTCCGCCGTCGATATGGGGCCGATGGGCGTCTATCAGACCTTCGGCGCAGGCGAACCGGCATTTGGCGGCATGATGACCAAGCCGTCGGGCGCTCCCGGGCCGTGCTGGCGCTATTATTTCACCGTGGGCTCGGTCAAGGCCGCGATTATCCGGGCGACCAATGGCGGTGGCCAGGTTGTGCACGGCCCGATGGAAGTGCCGGGCGGCGGATGGATTGCCAACTGCATCGATCCGCAGGGCGCGGCGTTCTCGCTGACAGGTCCGGCCTAGCCGAGCTTTTTAGCGGCTTCCTTAACCTCGGCCGCGTGGCCATCGACCTTCACCTTGTGCCACACGGCGGCAACTTTGCCGGCCGCGTCGATCAGGAAGGTGCTGCGTTCAATGCCCATGTATTTGCGACCATACATCGATTTTTCTACCCAGACGCCATAGGCCTCGGCGGCGGATTTCTCGGTGTCGGACGCCAGCGGGAAGGTCAGCTTGTACTTGCTGGCGAATTTCTCAATCGGCGGCATCGGGTCGGGCGATACGCCGATGATGTCCAATCCAAGCGCACCGAATTGCGGCAGGGCCTCCTCGAACGCGCAAGCCTGCTTGGTGCAGCCTGACGTGTCGGCTTTGGGATAGAAATACAACACGAAAGGCTTGCCGTTCTGTCCGGCGAGGCTGACCTCGCGGCCACCACTGGCGGAAAGTTTGAAATCGGGGGCCTGATCGCCGGCGTTGATGGTCATGGCGCGGGGTCTCCTATGATCCGGATAAAGGCGGCACGCACATCGGCGGCCAATTGCTCCAAGGTGGCGCGCAAAGTCGACATGTCAATTGCGGCAACGCCGGCCGCGTTCGCGACGGCCAGCAAGGCCACCCCGGCGGCGCTCGATAGCGGCTCGGGCGGGTTACGCCCGTAGGCGATGCGCAACACGCCCTGCACGCTGCGCCAGATGCGGTCGGCGCGGATCAGCAGCGCCGCGTCGTCCGCCCGCAGCGCGCCGGCAGTCGCCAGATTTTGCAACGCCACCCGTGTGGTCGGATTGGCCCGCATTGGATGGATCAATTGCAGGGTCTGGGCAATGAACTCGACCTCGATCTGCCCGCCGGCCCGCAATTTCACATCCCATTTCCCGCTCGGTGGCAAATCGCGCAGCAGGCGCGCCCGCATCGCGGCAGCATCGGCGAGGATTTTTTCCGGCGCACCGGCCGCGGCAATGGCGGCTTTGATCGCCGCCTCGATCTTGCGCCGCAGCCCTGGCGGTCCGGCCACGACCCGCGCCCTGGTGAGCGCCATGCGCTCATAGGTCCAGGCGCCCTCACCCGCGCTGATCGCTGCGTGATAGCGGTCGAACCCGGCCAGCGAGACCGCGACAGGCCCCTTATTGCCTGATGGCCGCAACCGCATGTCGACGGCATACATTGGCCCGTCGGCGTCGGGCGCGGTGAGCGCTGCGATATAGCTATGCACGGCGCGGATGAACCATTGGCTGGCCGGCAAAGATCGGGCGGGGAGGCTGGCGGTGCTGTTTTGAACAGTGTCGGGGTGATCGTAGATCAGCATCAGATCGAGGTCGGACCCCGCCATCATCTCGCGTCCGCCGGCCTTGCCGAGCAAAACCACCGCCAATCCACCAGCGCGTATCTTGCCAAATCGGCGGGCAAAATCAGCCAGCACCGCCGGCAGCAATGCGCCGAGCGCCGCATCGGCCAGGGCGGCACGCGCAATGCCCGCGTCATCGGCATCGATCCGCCCTTCCAGCGTCGCAACCGCGAGGGCAAATTCCTCCTCCCGGACAGTCGTGCGAATGGCAACGATACTGTCCTCGAGCATTTCCGCATCGCCCAGCTGGGCGGTCAGCAACGGCAGATAATCCGGGGTGGCACGCGGCGCGAGCAACCCTTCAAGCGCCGCAGGATGGCGGGTCAGATGGTCGGCGAGCATCGGCGATGCGCCCAGCACTGCCGCAATCCGCCCGAGCAGATCTGGGTAATGCTGCAATAGCGACAGGATTGCGACGCCGGCTGGCAGATGGGTCAGGAAATCATCGAAGCGCGCCATAGCGCCGGTTGGATTGGATTGCCCGGCCAGCGCCGCCAGGACCGCCGGCAGCAATTGCGCCATCAATTCCTGCGCGCGCGCCGACCGCAGCGCCCGTGGCCGCCCGGCCCGCCAGGCCCGGATTGTCGCTGCAACCTTGGCCGGGTCGGCAAAGCCCATCGCGGTCAACGCCGCCGCAGTTTCGGCAGGAATGTCGTCAGTGCCGGCAAAATCCAGAACAGTCGCATCGTTGGCATCCGCTACGCCGAACAAGCCGCGATATGCGTTCTGGACATGCATCCGATGGCGCCGCAAGACCGTTTCGAAGGCCTCGGCGCTGTCGAAGCCCATGAACCGGGAAAAATCCGCAATCCCGGTTGCGGTTTCCGGCAGCGAATGGGTTTGTCGGTCGGCCACCATTTGCAGCCGATGTTCGACCTGGCGCAGAAACCGATAGGCGCGTTCCAGCGATGCCTGGGTCCGCCGCGGCAAATGTCCGGCCTTGACCAGCAGCTTGAGCGCAACCAACGTGCGTGGCTCGCGCAGCCCCGGATCATGGCCGCCCCACACCATTTGCAAAGTCTGTGTCAGGAACTCGATCTCGCGAATGCCACCTGCGCCTAGTTTGACATTATAGGCCGCCGCCGACGCGCGATGAATATCGATCCGCCGCTTCATCGCGCCGATATCGGCAATGGCGGCAAAATCGCGCTGGCGGCGCCATACGAAGGGTCGCAGCTCACTGAGAAAATGCGCCCCGAGCGCCAGGTCGCCAGCCACCGGGCGCGCTTTCAGCATCGCCGCCCGCTCCCAGTTCTGGCCCATGCTTTCGTAATAGGCGATCGCCGCCTGCAGCGCGATGCAAGGCGGCGTTGCTGCTGGATCGGGGCGCAAACGCAAATCGGTGCGGAAGACATAGCCATCCGCATCCCGCGCTTCCATCAAAGTAACAAGATTTCGTGCCAAACGGGTATAAAACCCTGTAGGCGAGTCACTATGATACACTCCCGCATCAGGGTCATGCAGCAGGATGAGGTCGATATCACTAGAGTAGTTCAATTCCCCAGCGCCGAGCTTGCCCATACCGAGGGCAACGAACCCGCAAGCGCGCGTAGGATCATCCTTGAACGGCAGCATAAGCTCGCCCCGATCATGGGCGTCACGCAGCAAATGCGCGACGACCAGGCCGAGTGTGGCGGTGGCCAGGGAGGACAAGGTTTCGGTGACCTGTTCCAGCGTCCAAACCCCGCCGATATCGGCAACCGCAACCGCAAGGGCCACGATGCGCTTGGCCGCGCGAACCTCGGCGGCAATCCGTGGGCGGGGGGCGGTAGGAGGAACTTTGGCCAGGGCGGCCAGGGCGGCGACCACCACCGCAGTGGGGCCGGCCCGCAATATCCGGCGCAGGCCCGCCGCTTCGCGGATGACCAAATCGGCCAGATAGGGCGCATTGCCGCCCAGACAGTGCAACATCGCGGCAACTGGTGCGGCGTGGGCGAGTTTCGCCTCGGTTGGGCCGAGCTCAGCAAATCGTTCGAACAGCCTTTTGCCCGCGGCGGCATCGGCGGGTTGTGGCCAAAGATGCGGCGGCCAGGGTGGGATTGTGCGGCTCATCATCCGGCAGGTTGGCCATGAGGCGGCGTATCGGTCAAGCCATAACCGGGACCGCCCGCCTGCTGCATATCCTGGCGCAGCTTGGCGTCACATTGGGCATCGTCGGGCTCGGCCTGGTGCTGCTGCTCGCCTGGCGTCTGGCCCAGGGCCCGCTGGAACTGCCGTGGTTGAGCGAACGCCTCGAAGCGGCTGCCAATGACGGCGCCGGCATCACGCGACTGAAGATCGGCCATGCCGCCCTGGCCTGGGAAGGCTTTGCCGACGGGCTGGATCGCCCGCTCGACATTGTCGTCACCGAAATCACCCTCAGGGACAGGGATGGTCGGCTGCGCGCATCCTTACCACGCGCAGTTGTTTCACTGTCATTGCGCGCATTGGTGCTGGGAGAGATTTTGCCACGCGCCATTGAAATCGAAGGTTTGCGTCTGCGGATGTTGCGCGCAACGGACGGGTCGATGGCAATCGACCTGGGGACATTGGCAGAGGCTACCGACGAGGCGGGCACGGTCGATGGCCCCGATCCTGCCACGCTGGCGAGCGCGATCCTGGATATGTTTGCCCGCCCACCCAACACTGATTTAGTACCGGACTTGCAACGCTGGCGGTCACTCACCCGGTTCAGGATCCGCAACGCCGCTGCCACGATGCTCGACCGGCAAATGGGCACTGTTTGGCGGGTTCCCGAATTTTCGCTCGATATGCGTCGTGCACCGGCTGGCGGTGCGAAAGCTGATGCCCGGGTCGCACTTACGCTAGGCGAGCAAACTCTGGTCCTGTCCGCTTCCGCCGAGGTGCCCGTCGGCGGCGACAGAGTTGCGGTTTCCGCCAGCCTGACCAAGGTGCTGCCCGCATTGCTTGCAGCCAGCGTGCCCGCATTGGCCGGCTTGGCGGCTCTCGATGTACCGATCGACCTCAACGCCAATTTCAACCTGGGACACGCGCTTGATGTCACCGACCTCAAGATCGCCGCAGAAATTGGCGGAGGACGGGTGATGCTGGGCAGCGGCGCTTTGCCAATCTTGGGTGCCAGTATCGCGGCATCCGGCACCCTCGACCGACTGGATATCGCCGTGTCGCGTCTTGCGCTGACGCGGCCGCCTGGGGCTGCCGCAGATGCCGCGCCCACCACCATCGCCGGGAATGCCACGATACGCCGCCATGCTGGGCGGATTGCCGCGCAGGTTGATGTGCGGCTTGACCAGGTTGCGTTTGCCGACCTCGACCGCGTTTGGCCGCCCGGCCTTGGCGGCGCAGGCGCGCGCGTCTGGATCACCGAAAATCTCACCGACGGAATTGCCCATAGCCTGAAACTCACACTCGGGGTGGACGCCGCCGAGGATATGTCGTCGGTCACAGTCACCGAGGCCACCGGAACAATGCAAGGTTCCAACGTCACCGCCCACTGGCTGCGTCCGATCCCACCGATGGAGCGCGGAGTTGCCAGCTTGAGCCTGGTATCGCCGGACCGAATGGAGATCGCGATTTCCGCAGCAACCCAGGCCGGCACCGCCCTCGTGCTCCGTGACGGGCTCGTGGTGCTGACCAATCTTGCCGGGGACGACACCTTTGCCGATATCAGCGCCGAATTCAGCGGGCCAGCCGCTGATCTCGTGGGGGTGCTGCAACACAAACGCCTGCGTCTGTTCGACAAGAACAAGATCGAGTTGCGTGACGCGCGCGGCGAGGTCTCGGGCACACTGATGATTTCAGCCTTACCGCTCGTGGCTGATGTTGAAGTCGAGCAGGTTCATCTTAAAGCGGCCGGCAAGGTGAGCAACCTGCATCTCACCGGGATCGCCGACGGCTATGACGTCGATGCCGGCATGCTGGAGATTAACGTCGATAATGACAGCCTGAAACTGCGGGGCACGGCAACGATTGCCGCTATTCCCACCACGCTCACCGCCGAGATGGATTTCCGCGCCGGGCCGCCCAGCCAGATTGTCCAGAAAATCAGCGTTAGCGGAACCACAGATGCGGCGGGGCTGGCGAGACTTAAACTCGATCCGTCGGGCGTGATGTCTGGCACCGCTGCCATCACGGCGGAGCTTACCACGCGCCGCAACCTGACCGCCGAGGCGGTGGTGCGCGCCGATCTGACCAACACAATCCTGGAGCAGAAGCAATTTGCCTTCAGCAAGGCCCAGGGCGCGCCGGCAACGCTCGAAGCGCGGGTGCAGTTGCAGCGCGGCCGCATCACCGGGATCAACCGGCTGCTGGTGTCGGGCAGCGGCATCGATTTGCAGGCGCAGATCGATTTCGCGCTCGGCCGGATGCAAGTTGTCCGCTTCAACCGTTTACGCTTTGGCGACCTCACCAATGTGACCGGCGACGTCGTGTGGCCGCGCCAACCCGGCGATCCGTGGGGCGTGACCATCAAGGGCGCGGCGCTGGACGCCTCGGGCGAGTTGGGCGGGCCTGGCAAAACCGCAACCGTCCCGGCACGCGACGATGCCGGCGAACCCTGGACGCTTGACGCCCGCATCGACAAGGTCCGGCTGGGAGAGGGCCGGCAAATCCACGGCGTCAATCTGCGCGTTACAAATGACGGACGGATCACCCGCCAGGCCCGCATCACCGGCCGCACCGCGCCGCATGCCGGGGCTTTCGACATCCAGATCACCCCCGGTGCCCAGGGTCGCACGCTTTCCGGCACGGCCGAGGATGCCGGCGCCTTGCTGATCGCGGTGGATGTGATCGACGAAATGCGCGGCGGCAAACTGACCTTGTCGGGCGTCTATGACGACACCGCGCCAGGCCATCCCTTGTCCGGGCGGGCGGAAATAACCGATTACCGCATCCACAACGCCCCTGCCTTAGGCCGCCTGCTGCAAGCGATTACCGTTTATGGTGTCTTCGAAGCCGCCCAATCCGCCGATCTGGGGTTCAGGCAGATGACCGCGCCGTTCCGCCTGATCGGCGATACGCTGGAAATCACCGACGCCCGGGCCTTCAGCGCCAGCCTCGGCTTCACCGGCAAGGGACGGCTCGACCTCGCGCGCCACATCGTCGACATGCAGGGCACGGTGGTGCCGGCCTATTTCATCAATTCGCTGCTCGGGCGCATTCCGCTGATCGGAAATTTGTTGAGCGCGGAAAAGGGCGGCGGCCTGCTCGCGATAGGGTTTTCGGTGCGTGGGCCATTCGCCGATCCGTCTGTGCTGGTGAACCCGCTGACCGCGGTGACGCCGGGGTTTTTGCGCAATCTGTTCGGAATTTTTGACAGCACCCCAACTGTTCCCATCCCCGACGCGGCGCCCCAGGCCGCGTCGCCCGCTCCCGTGGCGCCCGCACCGCCGCCTGCGTCGGCGTCCCAACCCCCACCCGTCGCACCGCAAACGGTGTATCCGCCATACTACGGCGATCACGGCCGTAACTGAGGCTTGCACACCGTCGCGTCCCATCCGATCTTATCGGTATGAGCAAAATATCCCTCTCCGATGTTCGTGCCGTGCTGTTCGACGTTTTCGGCAGCGTGGTGGATTGGCGTAGCAGCCTGATCGCCGATTTGTCAGCCTGGGGTGCCCCACGCGGCCTCACCCCGGATTGGGCCGGGCTGGTCGATGACTGGCGCGGTGCCTATGCGCCGTCGATGGACCGGGTGCGCAAAGGCGAACTGCCGTGGACAATCCTCGATGACCTGCATCGCAGCAGCCTCGACATTCTGGTGGTGAAATACGGGCTGACCGGGTTGAGTGAGGCCGATCTCGACCACATCAACAAGGGCTGGCACCGCTTGAAGCCCTGGGCCGATTCCGTCGAGGGACTCACCAGGTTGAAAACCCGCTACATCATCGGCCCGCTGTCGAACGGCAACGTGGCGTTGCTGGTCAATATGGCCAAGCATTCCGGATTGCCATGGGATGTGATCACCTCGACCGAGCTGTTCCGCCATTTCAAGCCGGACCCGGAAACCTATCTCGGCGCCGCCAAAATCCTCGGCCTGCAGCCGCATCAGGTGATGCTGGCTGCCGCCCACAACAACGACCTTGCCGCCGCCCGGGCCTGCGGCCTTGCCACCGGATTCTTTGCCCGCCCGATCGAATACGGACCGCGCCAGATCCGCGACTATCAAGCCGATCAGGATTGGGATGTGGTGGCCGCCGATATCGGCGATCTGGCGGGAAAGATGGGCTGCTGACCATGGATAGTGTGGCGCCAATTGCCGATGCAGTGGCCGCGCCAGCCCTGTTCATGCCCGACCGCCTGCCGGCGCGTCCGGCGCTGACGCGGTTGCGGGTGGTGTCCCCCTACGAACCGGCCGGCGACCAGCCAACCGCGATCCATGATCTGGTGGCCGGGTTGCGCGCCGGCGAAATGGATCAGGTCCTGCTCGGCGTTACCGGCTCGGGCAAGACTTTCACCATGGCCAAGGTGATCGAAGCGGTGCAGCGCCCGACCCTGATCCTGGCGCCCAACAAAACCCTGGCCGCGCAATTATACGGCGAAATGAAAAGCTTCTTCCCCGATAACGCAGTAGAATATTTCGTCAGCTATTACGACTACTACCAGCCCGAAGCCTATGTCGCGCGCACCGATACCTATATCGAGAAAGACGCCCAGATCAACGAACAGATTGACCGTCTGCGCCACGCCGCCACGCAATCCCTGCTCGAACGCAATGATGTCGTGATCGTCGCCTCGGTATCGTGCATTTACGGCATCGGTTCGGTCGAAACCTACGCCAAGATGGTGGTCAAGCTTGAAGTTGGCGGCAAGATCGATCGTGACCGGCTCGCCAAGGGCCTCGTCGATCTGCAATACCGCCGCAACGATGTCGCCTTCCAGCGCGGCACCTTCCGCCTGCGCGGCGAGATCGTCGATATCTACCCAAGCCATTACGAAGACCGCGCCTGGCGGGTGACTTTGTTCGGCGACGATATCGAGGCGATCAGCGAATTCGATCCGCTGACTGGCGAAAAAACCGCCGACCTGCCCGAAATCACCGTCTACGCCAATTCCCACTACGTCACCCCGCGCCCGACGCTGACCCAGGCGATCCGCGACATCAAGATCGAACTTAAGGACCGCCTCGCCGAACTCACCGCCGCTGGTCGGTTGCTGGAAGTGGAACGGCTGCAACAGCGCTGCACCTTCGATATCGAAATGATGGAAACCACCGGGGTCTGCGCCGGGATTGAAAACTATTCGCGCTATCTGTCGGGCCGCGCCCAGGGCGATCCCCCGCCAACCCTGTTCGAATACCTCCCAGAAAACGCTTTGCTGATCGTCGATGAAAGCCATGTCACCGTCCCGCAAATCGGCGGCATGGCCCGCGGCGATGCGGCGCGCAAATCGGTGCTGTCCGAATTCGGCTTCCGCCTGCCAAGCTGCATGGATAACCGCCCGCTGCGCTTCGAGGAATGGGAACGCTTCCGCCCGCAAACCATGTTCGTCAGCGCCACCCCTGGCCCATGGGAACTCGAACGGGTCCAAGGTGTCTTCGCCGAACAGGTGATCCGCCCGACCGGACTGATCGATCCGGTCACCGACATCCGCCCGGTTGAACGCCAGGTTGATGACCTGCTCGCCGAATGCCGCCTGACCGCCGCCGCCGGTGGCCGGGTGCTGGTCACGGTGTTGACCAAGCGCATGGCCGAAGACCTCACTGAATACCTCGGCGAACACGGGGTGAAAGTCCGCTACCTCCATTCCGATATCGACACACTCGAACGCATCGAAATCATCCGCGATCTGCGCCTCGGCGTGTTCGACGTGCTGATCGGGATCAACCTGCTGCGCGAAGGTCTCGACATCCCGGAATGCTCGCTGGTCGCCATCCTCGATGCCGACAAGGAAGGCTTCCTGCGCAGCGCCACCAGCCTGGTGCAAACCATCGGCCGCGCCGCCCGCAACATCGATGGCCGCGTCATCCTCTACGCCGATACCATGACGAAATCCTTGCGCTACGCGATCGAGGAAACCGATCGCCGCCGCAACCGCCAACGCGCCTTCAACGAAGCCAACGGCATCACGCCTTTGTCGATCAAACGCCATATCGGCACCGTGCTGGAAAGCGTCTTCGAACAAGACTACGTCACCGTCGCGCCGATCAAGGATTCTACCGTCGCCGAATTCGTCGGTAAGGACCTGAAATCCTCGATCACCGAACTCGAAAAACGCATGCGCGCGGCCGCCGCCGATCTGGAATTCGAAGAAGCCGGGCGGTTGCGCGACGAAATCCGCCGGCTGGAAGCGCTCGATCTTGGCTTGCCGCCGCCGCCGGTGGCCAGCGCGCAGTTGCGCCCGAAGCGTGGGCCGGAGCCTATGGGGCCTGGGGGCGGGGGATGGGATCCGAAGAAGCGCGGGAAGCGTCGGGGAAAGTAAGCAGTTCTTTTTGTGAACAAAAAGAACCAAAAAAACTTTTTGGAAATTGTCGCATGTGGCTTGGGTCTTCGGTGGGTACGGATTGGTCGCAGGATGCCTAAGTATCTATTTTTTCGCCGGACGTGTGAAAACACAATTATAGAAGCTTGACATGTTTATGCGTGTGTGGCCCAGATTCGCTTGATGCCGTGACATGGCTTCCAAGCCACGGCCATCCGAGCCGACGATAGCGCTGCTAGGGCGTCAGCCCTGCTGGGTTAATAAGACGGTTTGCCACACGGGATACTCCTAGCTCGATTTCGACCGACGTTTAAATTGAACGCGCCGTTTCGGGATTCAGTGGCCAAACGTTGGCCCGAAGCGGTTAATTGGATGAGGGCCGAGGGATTTGCACCCTCGATTCGTGACCCGGAAATGCCCGGTTCGCGCTTCGCCGCCCCCAAACTCTGAACGGCTCCCTGTCAAATGGGAGCCGTTTTGCTGAGCGACAACTGAACCCCAACCTCGTGGTGTCCCTTCATCCGCACAACATCAAGCACCGCCAAACCCTCCTGCGTGCAGCCACGGCACAATCACAGGACCCACTCGACTCGTTCACTATCCTGCCCAATGGGTTGCGCACGTCAATTCAAATTTAACTAGATGTGGCGCATCCATGCGTCATTCACACTAGATAGGGTGGTAGATGTCCATTCCGGACATGGCTGAGGAGAACGAAATGGCAACCTAGCGCAATCACCGACCGCGACCAATGGGGCAAAGTGAGGTGTCCCCAGGATTCACACTTTCAACAGGGGCAAATCATCCGCGATGATTCGCGCGATCGCAATCCCGGCCTCCCCACCAACGGCGTAGAGCAGATAGACCATGCCATCTTCCTCATAAATCGCCGGGTCGCGCAGTTGGTTCACCACCCCGTACGCCGTGCTGCGAATGGACGGAACCAGCGGCGCCGCAGCGCCTTCCCAGGCATGGACCGGGCGCAAAACCTCGATGGCCGGGCCTTCGCGCCAGCCCATCCAGTCCCCGGTGATGTCAATCCGGCTGACCAGAATTGTTTCGGGCGCCCGCCCAACCTCGGTCCAGAACACAAACAAAGCGCCATCCCGCTTCAGCAGCGCGGAATGGCGCATGTTGGGGTTGAACAGGGTCGGGCCGTTGGTAAACCCGCCCAATCCATCGACGGAGCGCGAAAACACCCCCGGCATGGCGAGGGAATATGTCATGCCGCCATGGGCAAATATCCGCATATAAGATGGCCCGAGGATTTCCGGCCGCGCCTGGAAATCGACGCCGTTGGCCGACAGCGCCGCCCGGCTAACCTGAATGCCAACCCCATCAAGCCCGTGGAAATACATCACGATGCGCTTGTTGGCATGATCGACATGCACATCGGGTGATGCGATATGCGGCGTGGTGATTTCGGCCAGCACGTCATGCGAAATTGTCGCACCGCGCGCCCGATACCGCGCTTCCTGGGCCGCAAGCTGTTCGGGCGACACATCTGGTGGAGACGTCGGGAACCCCGATTGGGCCAGATGCAGACAGCCCGGACCATGAATCCGCCACGGCCCGGTCAGACAATCGGCATAGGCAAGGCGGATGTAGCTGCCCTTATGATCAGCAAAATAAAGATAATAGGCGCCGAGCCTGTCCGGCACCCAATCCGGCACCTTGATCAACGATGGACCCTGAATGTTGACGCCAATGCTGGGGTCGAGGTCGGGGCCGATGATCGGGTGATCGAGCAGGCGGGTCGCGCTTATGGGCATCGGCAATTCCTCCATTGCCGGCGACTATGCTGGCCTGACCGGTCCAACGGCAAGGGCTGCACAAACGGGCTGACGTGGCCGCGTTCGGGCGCTATATTAGCCACCGTGTCTCCGTAGCTCAGCCGGATAGAGCACCAGATTCCTAATCTGGGGGCCGTGGGTTCGAATCCCGCCGGGGACGCCAACAACCGCTCAGTCCGCATCCCCCAGGCGGCCATCGGTGTGACAGCCGACGGCGTCGTCGGCCCCGATGCGTATTGGCACGTCAGCGTGCTCATCGTTGAAGATTTCTTGAAAATAACTCTCAGCCGAAATCGCCTGTGCCATCACGACCGTCGGCCTTCAGCTTCCGTACTTGGCGGCGCCTGTCTCGGCCTCGTTCTGTGTAGGGAGCATGGGCATGAGCGAGATGATCCTTCAGCGCCTCAGGGTCTAAACTCTCCGGGGATAGATGTCTCAATGTTGACGGTACGGAGGGTGATCTGCTCGGCCAGCGCATCGCAGCCCTTGCCGGTTTCCACCTCCACAACCTCGGCCAGCACCTCAAGCCCTTCGGCAGCGATGAGCCGGGCGACCGCTTCACGCTGCGCCTCGATGCCCATGGCGGCGCCGATCTTGCCGGTCACGCTCAGTCATGGTTATGGCTGGCCGACAGCGCTTGGATGGATTTGGCATCTGGGCAATGTTGGATAAACACACCTTGTCCACGCGACCTGGATAAATCGCGATCCGCGAGGTGTTGCCGCCACCCACCTCGACGGCCTATGTTCCCATCGCTGCCCCGCAGTTCAATGACAATGCCGGAAAAGTTGCACGCATCATGACACCGCTGAAAGACCCTCCGCAGCGCACTGCGCTGCGTCCTCTGCCTTATATTATTTTCAGTTCCCGATGGCTTCAACTGCCACTATATCTCGGGCTGATTGTTGCTCAGTGCGTCTATGTCTTCCTGTTCTTGAAAGAGCTTTGGCATCTGGTCGCTCACGCAATCGGATTCAATGAGCAGCAGATCATGCTGGTCGTCCTGGGTCTGATCGACGTAGTTATGATCTCGAACCTTCTGGTTATGGTGATCGTAGGCGGCTACGAGACGTTCGTATCGCGACTGCGCCTCGAAGGACACCCCGATCAGCCGGAGTGGCTCAGCCACGTCAATGCTGGCGTCCTGAAGGTCAAACTCGCAATGGCGATCATCGGAATCTCGTCAATCCACCTGTTGCGGACATTCATTGAAGCTAGCCAGATTGGAACTGAGAAGGCCATGATCACCTCCGAGGCGGTCATGTGGCAAACAATTATCCACACAATCTTTATCCTCTCGGCCATCGGTATCGCCTATGTGGACCGTTTGACGCAGGTCAAACACTAGAACGACGGCACAGCGGGTTCCACGCCGGCCGTCTAAACAATGAGCGTGGCGACATCGACGCCACCTGCTCGAACGCCAGCTACCGCTTCCCCAGCGCTATCGATCCTGTTGCAGTGCAGTTCCTCACCCGACCGGCGGTCATGGAAATCGGAGCCCGTGAGACTGAGTTCGTCCCCAGAGAGGGTTGGTGCCCAGCTTCGACTGCTATGCCAACAACCACTCAGCCCGCATCCCCCAGGCGGCCATCGGTGTGACAGTCGACGGCGTCGTCGGCCCCGATGCGTATTGGCACGCCAGCGTGCTCATCGTTGAAGATTTCTTGAAAATACCTCTCAGCCGAAATCGCCTGTTCCACCACGACAGTCGGCCTTCACCTTACGTACGTGGCGGCACCTGTCTCGGCCCCGTTCTGTTTAGGGAGCATGGGCATGAGCGCGATGATCCTTCAGCCCCTCAGGGTCTAAACTCCCCGGGGATAGATGTCTCATTGTTATTGGTACGGAGGGTGATCTGCTCGGCGAGATAGGCGGCATCATCGCCGACACCTGACAGGAATGAGGATTTTGCCTTATGGAGAAAGGGTAACCCCAGGACGTAAATACCCGGAACGTTGGTTACCCCACGCTGGTGTTTGGGCGCTTGGTGTTGGGGCGCGCGATCGGCCGGCCCTCCAAAGACATCCAGATCGACCCAATTGAAATTGTAACGATACCCCGTGGCCCAGATGATCGTCCCTATGCCGGCCGCGCGCAAATCCAGCGTCTGGATGGGATCGATCACTGATCCGGTCTGGACAACATCACCGGCTTCTTCCGGCAGCGTGTGGCCCGTGTGGGCGTCAGCCGCGCGGATGAACGCCGCATAAGTGGCGTCACCAGCGGCCAGATTGTGTTCCAGGTCGGACGCGAACGAGACAACACCGTCCACGGCGTCCTGCAGCCGGCCAACTAGGACCATGCCGGAGGCGGCAAAGGCTCGCAGGTCAACCGTGTGTCCGCCATTCGCGCCGCTAATCAGCATAGGCGGTTGCCGGACGTTTGTGGCATCAGTGAGCCTGTTGTCCAGACCAAATTGGGTGATCCACCAGATGATATCCTGGCCACGATACCGGCGCGGCGCCCGGCGATGCGGCGAGACCGACAAGTAAACCGATCGACCGGCACTCATCAGTTCCTCGGCGATCTGGCAGCCTGATGCACCTGACCCGACCACCAGCACGCCCCCCGGGGGTAACTGATCAGGATTGCGGTAGCCACTCGCGGAAATCTGCAATACGCCATCCAAACGCGAAGCCTCTGCGGGGATCGACGGCTGCTGATACGGGCCGGTCGCAATGACCACATTCCGTGCTTCGATTATCGTATCCCCGGTATCGAGCATGAACCCATCCGGCGCTTGGCGCAGGGCGCGGACCTCAACACCAGTTCGAACGGGCGCTCGGATAAACGCGGCATAGGCTTCGATAAAGCGAACCACGTCATCGCGTGGCGCGTAGCTGTTGGGATCGTTGCCGGCATATGCAAAATCCGGCAGTGCCATCGCCCAGTTCGGAAACTGAAATCGCAGCGAATCCCAACGTTCGGTGCGCCACCGTTCCGCGATCCGATAACGCTCCAACACGACATGCGGCTGCCCGTGTTTGGTCAGGCAGTGGCTCATGGTCAGCCCCGCCTGACCGCCGCCGATGACGATTGTCTGTATTCGTTCCGTTTTCATGATTAATTGACTATTCGGCTGGGACCAGGAACGGGCCAGCAGCGGCGCGAACAATCGGCAATAAGTGGCGGCCATAATCAGTGGCATCGTCCAGCGGATCGAACCCACGGATCAAGAAGGTGGTAACGCCCAGCGCGTGGTATTCAAGCAACGATTCCGCAACCTGCTCCGGCGTACCGACCAAAGACGTGGTGTTGGACCCGGCACCAACCGCCGCTGCGACTTCTGTCCACAGCCGCTTATCACGTACTTTTCCACCGGCTGCGGCGTTTAGAAGACGCTGGGACCCGACGCTTTCTGGCCTGGAATTGGCTTTTCCGAACGTGGCGCCCCGCAAGTCCCGGATGCGTTCAATGATCCGATCGGCGCGCTGCCAGGCGGCCTCCTCGGTTGCGGCCAGCACCGGGCGCATCGACAGGCTGAAGCGCAGAGTATCCGGATTCCGCCCTATCCGCGCGCAGGCAGCCCGAACCTTACCGATCGTTTCACGCGCTTGATCCAGAGTTTCCCCCCAAAAGGCGTAGATATCGGCGTGTTTGGCGGCGAATTCGATCGCGAGGTCTGATGATCCGCCGAAATAGACCGGTATATGCGGTTTCTGCAACGGTTTAACCCGAGCGAACGCGTTTTCGACTTTGTAGTATGGTCCGTCATGGTTGAACGGCGCCTCGGCTGTCCAGGTCTGCCGCAGCAGCCCAACATATTCGTCTGTGCGACGATACCGTTCTTCGTGGCTTAGGAAATCACCGTCCCGGCGTTGTTCCACGCCATCACCGCCGGAAATGATATGGATGCCGCCACGACCTCCGGAAAACACGTCGAACGTCGCGAACAACCGCGCCGCATAGGTCGGGGCGATGAACCCAGGGCGGTGAGCAATCATGAAACCGAGCGTCTTGGTGTGTTGGGCCGCGTGGGTAGCGACAAGGACGGCGTCGGCGTCCGAGGAGTTGTGGGCGATCAGCACACGGTCAAATCCCGCAGCCTCATGCGCCTGAGCAAAACGGGCGATGTAGTCTGGGTCAATCACCGGCCCCTGCGCGGGGTGGATTTCAGACTTCGCTTCCGAAGCGATCATGCCGATGAATTCGATAGCCATTTGGACTTCCTCCTCAAACTTCTTACGGGCTGGTGGATTAAACGCGGATATAGGCTGCGGCCGTGCCAAGGATTTCACCCTGACCCGCAACCATCACCGCGCGCGGGGAAAGCCAGGCTGGGTTCTCATGGATGACATGGATACGCGACATGGCGCACTCTTTCACGAAATTACGACGTGAATTACGTCGCGATATTCACGTGATGTTAGGTAATTTTCTCATGTTCCACAAGTGATTTAAAAAATATACAATTTTTTATAGTAATTTATGCTGGGCTACGCGCAACGCGTCACCCATCACCGGCGGGCGCAGGGCGGCAGTGAAGACCGTGAAGGGCTGGACTGCGGCGACGTGAAAATAGACTTGGCGACCGCTTGCCAGTACCTCTTGCAGCCAGTTTTGGCACTCGACGTCGCTATGAAGGGCAACGGCGATGAGAAACCACGGCGATGAAACCGGTTTCGAATCCCAACCTATGGCCTGCAACCGGCCCCCCAAAGGACGATGCACTTCATGTGCGCGTCGTTCGCCGCGACGATGGCGGCCGAGCGGATCAAGGGGAGCGCGCAGCCCAAGGCGCCTTTGCCTTCACGCGCGGCCATGCTGGTGCGCGACAGCCTCCCTCCATAGAGCCGTTCGCACAGTTGCCAGAGCTGCCGGATTGCCGATAGGTTCGCCGCTTGATGGCCGGATCGGCCGGCCATCTGAGGAATGTCGGTCAAAATCCCGACGAGGCCTGCACTCCGCTAACCTACACCGCGAGTTGTATCAAATGTTCTGATGACGGATACACTCGCCAACATCGGCAATTTCCGACACGAGGGACCGACCATGAACGGCATCGACTACATCGCGCAGATTCTGAAGCAGGAAGGCGTAGAGTGGATATCCTGTTTCCCCAGCAACCCGCTGATCTCGGCGGCGGCGAGGGTTGGTATCCGGCCGGTTGCGTTCCGGCACGAGCGCGGCGCGGTGATGGCGGCGGATGGCTACAGCCGCATCAGCGACCGGCAGAAATTCGGCGTCTGCGCCGTGCAGGCCCAGGCGGGCGCAGAGAACGCCATGGGCGGCATCGCCCAGGCCTATGCCGACAATATCCCGATCCTGGTGTTTCTGGGCGGCAACAATCTTGACCGTCTGTCGGTGAAGCCGAACTTCACGGCCGCCCGGAGCTATCAGGGCTGGGTCAAGCAGGTGGAGGCGATCTATACTCCGCACCAGGTGGGCGACGTGATGCGCCGCGCCTTTCACGCCTTGCGCAACGGGACGCCCGGCCCGGTGGTCGTGGAGCTGATCGCCGATGTCTGCGCCCAGGAAATCCCGGAAGCGGCCCGGACCTACACATCGCCCAAAATCTACCGCCAAGTGCCTGAAGCCTCCGCTATCGAGGAAGCCGCCGCGGCGCTGATCGGCGCGAGGCGGCCGGTTATCTGGGCCGGTCAGGGCGTGATGTTCTCTGGCGGAACGGACGCTTTACGCGAACTGGCAGAACTGATCGCCGCGCCAGTGTTCTGCACCATGCCCGGCAAGTCCGCCTTTGACGAACGCCACCCGCTGGCGCTGGGCGCCGGCAGCGGAACGACCACCGGTCCGGCCAACGAATGGCTCACCGGCAGCGACGTGATGCTGGCGCTGGGTACCAGCCTGACCCGCTCGCCCTATGCCCAGAAGATCAAGTCAGGCAAGACTATCATCCACAACACCAATAACCCCGACGAGTTGAACAAGGACGAGGCTGCCGACATCGGCCTGGTCGGCGATACGAAGCTCACCATCCAGGCTCTGATCGCGTGCATCAAGGAGCAGACCGGCGGCCAGGGTGTCGGCGAGCGCTCCCGGATCCAGGCCGAGATCGCCGCGGCGAAGGCGAAGTGGATGGCCGAGTGGACGCCGGCGCTGACGGACGATGCGGAACCGATCAGCTACTACCGCGTCATCCAGGCGCTGAACGATACGCTGGACCCCGAAAACAGCATTGTCACCCATGACGCTGGTGCACCGCGCGATACCATCGTGCCGTTCTACACGGCGACAACGCCGCACAGCTATGTCGGCTGGGGCAAAACCACCCATCTGGGTTTCGGTATCCCGCTGATCATTGGTGCGAAGATGGCGCAGCCGGGCAAGTTCTGCATGAACCTGATGGGCGACGGCGCCTTCGGTATGTCCGGCACGGATATCGAGACCGCGGTCCGCTCCGGTGCGGCGATCACCACGGTGTTGCTTAACAACAGCGCGATGGCGACCTATTCCGGCCCTACCCAGGGCACCATTGGCAAGGAAGCGCGCGAAGTGTACGGCGTCTCCACCATGCAAGGCGACTACGCCAAGATCGCCGAGGGCATGGGCGCGGTCGGCCTGCGGGTGACCAAGGCGGCGGAACTCGGCCCGACCTTGCGGCAAGCGCAGAAGCTGAACGCTGAAGGCCGGACTGTACTGATCGACGTGAAGGCCAATGTGGAGGACCGGCGGTCGCGGTTCTGAGCAAAACCTGCTTGTCCGTCGTCGAACTTTGAGGAAAATCGCTGACCGGGCGTCGCTGGGTCGGGAGGTTATGCTGCAGCGCCCTGGCGTTCAGTATCTGGGTTGATGCCGTGCTTGGCGCCATGGGCTGCCAGGGCGGCCTTCAGCATCGGTGACCTTGCCGTCTTGGCCAGGAACGTCGACGATTGCGAGTGGGCTTGGATTGCCGTGATCAATCCTTGGAAAACATAGCGACAGCTTGATGGCCGCAGTTCGCGCCTATACGCTCTAAGCTGGCGATCGCTCAGCCAGCATCCTCCAGCATCATCGCGGCGCATTTTTCTCCAATCATGATCGTCGGCGCATTGGTGTTGCCGGCGACGATGCTGGGCATGATTGACGCATCGGCAACCCGCAGCCCGGCAATGCCGTGCACCCGAAGACGCGGATCTACCACCGCATCCGGCCCGTGGCCCATGCGGCACGTGCCGACCGGATGGAAATTCGCCATGCCGCGCTGGCGGGTGTCTTCCAGCCAGTCCGCATCGGTTTGTACTCGCGCACCGGGCACGACCTCCTCCACCACATAGGGCTTCAGCGCCGGCTGAGCGGCGATCTGGCGGCAGAGATGCACGCCGTACAGAATCGCGGCTTTGTCGTACTCGGTGCGCAGCTGGTCGAACCGAATAGAAGGTTGGTCGGCCGGATTACGGGTTTTAGCCCGCACAAACCCGCGGCCTTCCGGGCGCAGATGCACCGGGCTGAGGGTAAAGGCCGGGAACGGGTGCGGCACAATGCCGTTACGGGTGCGCTGCTCGGTGCTCCACATCGACATATTGATTTGCAGGTCGGGGTTTTCGAAGCGCGGATCGGTGCGGACAAAGGCGCCGGCATAAATCCCGGTCCCGCTCAGCGGGCCGCCGCGGGTGAAGGCGTAGCGGATGCCGGCCAGGATCTGCCGGGCGGTGCTATTGCCGATATCATTCAGGGTGATCGGCTGCTTCACCCGATATGACAGGTAACTATTGAAATGATCCTGCAAATTCTCCCCCACGCCGGCAACATCGCGCACCACGTCAATGCCGAGATCGCGCAGCAATTGCGCCGGGCCAATACCGGATAAATGCAGCAAATGCGGGGAGCCGAAGGTGCCGCTGGACACCACAACCTCCTTGGCTGCGCGCGCAATCCGCAGGCCCTGCGGCGTGCGATATTCAACGCCCACGGCACGGCTGCCTTCGAAGATAATCCGCTGGGCGTGCGACGACGTCGAAATCACCAGATTGGCGCGCGATTTGGCGGGCCCGAGATAGGCGCGGGCCGCACTCCAGCGCAGATTATTATTCACCGTGAACTGGTAAAACCCGGCGCCTTCCTGCTGGCTGCCATTGAAATCGGGGTTGAACGGAATGCCGGTCTGGATCGCAGCCTCAACACAGGCTTTCGCCAACGGCCATTCATGCGGCACGTCGGACACATGCAGTGGGCCGCCCACGCCGTGTAACTCGCTCGCGCCACGCTGCTGGTTCTGCGCCTTCTTGAAAAACGGCAGCACATTATCCCAGTCCCAGCCTTCGCAGCCGCGCTGGCGCCAGCCATCATAATCAGCGGCGGTGCCCCGCATATACACCGTGCCGTTGATCGACGATGTGCCGCCGAGAACCTTGCCGCGCGGCTGAAACAGCGTGCGGTTATTGAGGTTGGGTTCGGGTTCGGATTCAAACATCCAGTTCACCGCCGGATTGGCGAAGTTCTTCGTATAGCCCAGCGGAATATGGATCCATGGATTGGTGTCACGCGGGCCGGCTTCAAGCAGCAGGACCCGGTGCTTACCTGACTGGCTGAGCCTTGCGGCAACAGCGCAGCCGGCCGAACCTGCGCCGGTGACGATGAAATCATAGGTATCAGAATCCATCGTCATCGCGCCCCCACCCAATCTATCGCGTCAAGCCGCCATCGATCGAGATGCACTGCCCGGTCACGTAATCCGACAGGTCCGTGCACAGAAACTCCACAACCTTGGCGCAATCATCCACATTGCCCAGTCGGCGCAGCGCCACCTTTTCGATCTGGTCGCTGTTGGAACCGGGGCGGTTGCGCAGTAATTCCACAATCCGGGCGGTGGTGATCGATCCGGGTGCGATGCAATTGGCATTGATCCCGTACGGCCCCAAATCCTGCGCCAGATAGCGGGTATAATGCGCGATCGCCGCTTTCGCGGCGCCGTAATGCGCGTATCCCCCGTCTGGCGCCGGGCTCAGACCAGCGATCGAGCTCACGGTCACGATCTTGCCCGACCCTTGCGCCTTCATGATCGGCGCCACCGCGTTCACGCAATAAACCGTCCCGTAATAATTCATCTCCGTAACCAGATGCAGCAGGTGCGTATCCAAGGTGCTGGCCTTGGTATCCGTCGGCCGGCCGCGCCCGCCGCCGGCATTGGCAACCAGGATATCGACCCGGCCCCAGGTGTCGACAACCTGCTGGACCATGGCTTTAACCGCCGCCTCGTCGCAGACGTCCATCTCGATGCCAATCGCTTCGCCGCCACGCGCGATGATTTCGTCCACCGTGCTGTCGTCGGTCATTGCCTTGGCCTCGGCCTCGAACTCCTCATAGGATTTCAGATTGAGGTCGCTGACCGCGATCTTGGCGCCCAGCCCGGCGAGCCGGTGGGCATAGGCCCGCCCCAGACCGCGTCCGCCACCGGTGACGATCGCCACTTTTCCATCGAGTACGCCCATTTTTGTTTCCCCTGCTACGTTTTTTGATTGGTTATGACTGTCCACCGGCATAGTCGATCGGCGTCGAAAACGCGTCAACCTCGTGCCGCAGCCAATAGAGATCGTGGATGCGTTTGGTGAGCGTACCGTGCCGGCCATCGCCCACTGGCTTGCCGTTGAACATGGTCACCGCGTTCACCCCGCCCGCCGTGGTGGTGGTGAAAATCTCGTCCGCCTCGGCGATTTCCTCCGCGCACACCGGCCGCACTTCGCAGCGCACCTGAAGCTCGGCGGCGATTTCGATCACCGAACGGCGGGTGATGCCTTCGAAGATGCCGGTTGCTGGCGTCGCCAGCACACCGTTTTTTACGATGAAGACGTTGAAGCCCGGCCCCTCGGTCAGGGTGCCATCCGCGGCCGGCAGCACCGCGACCGTGGCGTCCTGGTCGTAGGCTTCGAAGGTCCCCATGGTGAGGTCGAGCCAGTGGAAATTCTTGTAGCGCTGATCGACCGCTTCCGATGGGATGCGCTGGGTTTTGGCCAGAACCATGCGCAAGCCGTCGCGCTGTTGATCGGGGGTTGCGATGTAAACAAAGGGCTGGGCGAAAGCGTACAGCCGGTTGCGACACAAACGCGGGTCGCGACTGCCTGGCGGTGGGAACCCACGGGTGCAGGTGATCTGCACGAAAGCATCCTGCAATTCCGCCCGACGGACGCATTCGGTCATGATTTCAGCGATTTCGGCGTCGGTATAAGCCAGGCTCATACGCACTCCGGCCATCGAGGCGCGGAAGCGGTCAATATGATCGCCAAGCCGATAGAAGCGGCCTTTCCAGACATGGGCGACATCATAGGTGGCGTCCGATCGCATAAAGCCGCGATCGAGGATCGGCACGGCGGCCTCCGATAGCGGCATATAGCGGCCGTCCATGAAGGACCAGCCTTTGACGGCAGCCATTTCGTCGATCTGGTTCATCTCGACCCCCCTCCTGCAGCGTGGCGGAGACTTGACGGGCGGTTGGTCCGCCGGTCAAGTCCCGCAAGCGACATTCCAGGAGCCTTGCCATGACCGACCTTGTTTCATTTGATCTGCATGACGGTGTGGCGACGCTGACGATGGATGACGGCAAAGCCAATGCGCTGTCGCTCGCCATGGCCCAGGCAATCGGCGCCGGCCTCGATCGTGCCGTGGCCGAGGCGAAAATCGTTGTCATTCGCGGCCGACCCGGGGTTCTCTGCGGTGGGTTTGACCTGAAAGTCATTCGCGGCGGCGATGCCGCGCAACGCGCCGCGATGACTGATGCCGGCATGGCGCTGCTCGCCCGGCTTTATCTGCACCCGCAACCGCTGATAATTGCCTGCACTGGGCATTCGGTCGCCGCCGGTGGGCTGATGCTGCTGACCGGGGATATCAGGATCGGGGTGCGCGGGGCGTTCCGGATTGGCCTGAATGAAACGGCTATCGGCCTGTCATTGCCGCATCTCGGCATCGAACTGGCACGTGATCGTCTGGCACCAGCGCGGTTAACCGAGTCCGTGATCCGCGCCACACTCTACAGCCCCGACGATGCGGCAGAAGCGGGCTATCTGGATAAGGCGGTTGATCCAGACGGGTTTGACGCTGCTATTGCCGAAGCGATCCAGGGTTTGCGGGCTTTGGATGGTGTCGCTTATGCCGCCACAAAGCAGCGTTTGCGCCAGCCGACCCTGGATCGTCTTCGCTAGAGTATGATGACCGCTGATAGGCGCGGTCCCCATGCTCTAACGCTTTGTTGGGTCGCGTGATTCAGACCTCCGTGTGATTCCAACTACGGTCATCACGCTCCTAGGCTGCGGGTTAAACGGGGTCTACGCTGCAGCCTCGGTCTGACCAGCATCGTCGATGACGGCGATGACCTCAATTTCAATGAGGAAATCCGGGTGCGTGAGCCGGCTGACCTCAACGCCGGTCGAAGCCGGCGGATGGGCGGCGAAGAATTCCTCGCGCACCGCCCAGACCTGTGGGGCGAGCGACATATCGGTCATGAACGCGGTGAGTTTCACGACGTGACGCAACTCTGCACCGGCCTCGGCGAGAATGGCGCGGATGTTGCTGATGACCTGACGCGCCTGCGCCGCCATGTCGCCCTTGCCGATCACCGTGCCCGCCGCGTCGCGGGCGAGTTGGCCGGATACGAAGATCATCGGGCCGACCTTCACCGCCTGGGAAAAAAATGGTGCGGTGGGGGCGCAGCGGTCGGTATGGATGGTTTCACGACGCATCGGTTTGCTCCGGGCTGGGCGGTCCCCTAAAGTCAATCGGTCGGGGGAACACGCCATGAGAATCGTCGCAATCTTCACTGCCTGTGTGCTGCTGGCAACCATGGCCGGCGCACAGACGCTGCGTGTGGGGCTGCAAAGCGACATCGACACCTTCGACCCGGTGAAAACCAACAACATCGCCGCGCGCAGCGTGTTTGCCGCCCTGTGCGACAAGTTGCTGGACGTCGACGAAACCCTGACGATCCGCCCGCAACTCGCGCGAGCCTGGCGCTGGAGCGACGATCACCGGACGCTGACGCTCGAATTACGGCCGAACGTGGTGTTCCACGACGGCACAACGCTCGATGCTGCCGTGGTGGTGGCAAATCTCGAGCGCGCGCTGAACCTGCCTGGCTCGCGCCGGCGCAGTGAGATTGGCGCCGTGACCCGGATCGTTGCGGAGGATACGCTGACGGTCCGGCTGGAAATGAACGCACCGTTCGCGCCGCTGCTGTCGCAGTTCGTCGATCGTGCCGGGATCATCATGTCGCCTAATGGATTTGCCGATGCGGCGGTCCGCCCGGTCTGCGCCGGGCCGTTCCAACTCGGCGACCGGGTGGCGGGCGATCGGATCACCACACGGCGCTTTGATGGCTATTGGGACCGCGCCGCCGTTAAGCTCGACGGCGTGGTGTTCCGCCCGATGCCGGATACCACGGTACGGCTGCTGAACCTGCGTTCGGGTGCGCTCGATATCGCCGAGCGGGTCGCGGCAAGCGACGTGGCGACGATTAGAGGCGATGCAAGACTTAGGCTGGCGGAGATCACCGGGCTGGGCTTCACCTCGATCATCATCAATGTCGGTAACGGTGCGCAGGCCGATACGCCCCTCGGCCGCGATCCGCGACTGCGCGAGGCGTTCGACCTGTCGATTGACCGCGAGACGCTGAACCGCGTCGCGTTCGATGGCGCCAACCGGCCGGGCAACCAGCCGGTTCCGCCCGGTAGCGCATTTTACCTCAGGGACCAGCCGATGCGCGGCGCCAATATCGCCCGCGCCAAGGCGTTGCTCGCCGAAGCCGGGCAACCGGCATTGCGCATCCGAATGCTGGTGCCCAACACGACCGAGTTCCGGGCCATGGCGGAGGTAATCCAGTCGATGGCCGGTGAGGCCGGTATCCAATTGACCATCGATCTGGCGGAACTGGCCACAGCCGCGCAAATGATGGCCAATGGAGAGTTCCAGGCATTCTTGATCGGCTGGAGCGGCCGTGTTGACCCCGACGGCAACATCTACGCGTTCAACCACTGCAAGGGCGCGAACAACGACAGTCGGTTCTGCGATCCCGCCGTTGACGCGGCGCTCGACCGGGCCCGAGCCAGCTTGGGGGAGGCGAACCGCCTCTCGGCCTATACCGAGGCTGGGGCCATCAGCCTGCCGGCCCGGCACCGGCTCTATCTGGTGCACGAGAACTGGCGAACCGCGACCACCGCGCGGGTGGAAGGCTTCCGCGCAATTGCCGATGGGGTCATCCGTTTCCAGGGGCTAGGGCTGCGTTAGAGCATGATGACCGCCGATAGGCGCGGTCATCATGCTCTAACGCTTTGTTTGGTCGGGTGATTCAGGCCTCCGTGTGATTCCACCTACGGTCATCACGCGCCAGGAGCCCGTCCGAGAATTCAATTTCCCGGTTATCGCTTACATCAACGGTTTACGTTTTAGGGTGCGTTCGGCGGTCGGGCTGGTTTGATCGTTGTGGATACGGCCGATGCCAGATATGGGGTGATCCGCCGCGCGATCATGGCGGCGAGATTAGCCTTGCTGGCAAAGCCGGTGTCGCCTGCAGCATGCCGAGGTGATACAGCGGCTGACCCTGAGCGCCTTTATAGGCGTCCAGGATCACCGAAAGGTCGAGCGCATCATGCACAGTATCACGCACGCAATGGGCAAGATGCCCCGGCGGCACGAAGCCATGCACCGATGAGGGCAACAGCCTGGTTTGGTCAACGTCGCACGGACGAAACGCCTTGTTTATGCATGGAGAGAATAAAATTCAGGCCAGCGTCAGCAAGATATTTCTCGGAATAGCTTCACCAAATCAATGGCCAGTGGATAGAATCTGACGGTGCTTTCCGTCAGATTCTATCCACTAGTGTCTTGTGTTCGGGCCAGCCTGATCAGCCGGCAACCACTTTCCGGTCATAGAGCGCGGTGATCTCATCCGCTGAATAGCCATGCTGGACCAGCACGTCGCGGGTATTCTCTCCCAATGCCGGGGCATGGGCACGCTTGGTGCCATCCTCGAACGCCGGCAATCCAGGAATATTTGGCATCGGCACCGCTTCCGGCATCCCCGGATGGTTCAACCACGACATAATACCGGTCGCCGCCACCTGCTCCTGCTGGAGGAACTCGGTATAAGTGTTGACCGGCCCGTTCATGATCGCGCGCTTGGACAGACGCTCAGCCAGCCAGGCTTTGGTATGCGATTTGAAGATCGGCCGTAGCACGCCGTAGAGCTCATCCAGGTTTTCACGCCGCGCGGCCATGGTGCTGAAACGCGGATCGGCCAGCAGATCATTGCGCTCCATCGCGTCGCAGAACGGCTCCCAATCGGTCGGGCGAACCATGGTGACGTTCAACTGGCCATCCGAGGTATCGAAAACCCCGTTCGGCATCGCTGTGCGCTGGACGGTACCGCGTTCCATGTAACTGGCGACCATGCGGATCACCGACAACATCGCGCCGCCCTGCATCAGGCTGCATTCGAGATATCGGCCCTTCTTCACTTCCTGCTCGCGTCGCACGTAAAGCGAGGTGGCAATTGCCTGGAACCCAAGTAATCCGGTGAACATGTCGATCATGGAAATCGCCATGCGATGCGGATGGTTGTCGTGCTCGCCACGGTTTTCATCGACGATGCCGATAAACGCCTGCAACACCGGGTCCATCGCCGGACGCGCGGCGATCGGGCCGACCTGTCCGAAACCCGAAATCGAGTAATAGATAATGCCAGGCTCTTTGGCGCTCACCTCGTCATAACCGAAGCCGTAGCGTTGGATGGTGCCAGGACGGAAGCCTTCGATGAACACATCCGCGCCCTTAACCAGGCGCCACAGGATTTCCTTGCCTTCCGGGGTCTTGAGGTCAATCGCAATGCTGCGCTTGCCCAACGTGCCGTAGACCGAGAACGCCGAATGGGTCTCGTAGGTTTTGCCCAGGATGCGGGCCCAGTCGCCGCCGCCATGCGGGGTTTCCACCTTGATGACGTCGGCGCCGTGCTGCGCAAGCATCATTGCGCAAGATGGCCCGGCGACGCCGCCGCTGAGGTCCACAACTTTCATGCCGGCAAAGGCTGCACTGTATTCCATTCTTTCCCTCCCAAGGGGTTGCCACGTAACTGGCGATTGTGACTGTTCCGGCTTGGTTGGCAATGGGGGGGATGTGCAGGGTAGCTAGGTTGACGGGGCGGATGCACGCAAGGGCGTGGTCATGCCGCTCAATACGTCGCCCGCCCCCCTGAAATATCAAACACCGCACCGGTCGAGAACGACGCCTCCCGGCTCGCCAGCCAGCACACAAGGGACGCCACCTCGTCCACCTCGCCAAAGCGGCCGATCGGAATTTTCGACAGCATGTAATCGATCTGGGTTTGCGACATCTGCGAAAACAGCGGCGTCTTCACCGCGGCCGGCGTCACGCAGTTCACCCGAATTTCCGTCGCCGCCAGTTCCTTGCCCAGCGACTTGGTCAGCCCGATCACGGCGGCTTTGGACGCTGAATAGGCGGCCGCATTGGGATTGCCTTCCTTGCCGGCAACCGAGGCGATGTTGACGATCCGGCCATAGCCATTGGCCAGCATAATCGGCACCACCGCGCGGGCGCAGTAGTAAACCCCGTTCACGTTGACATCGATCACCCGTTTCCAGTCGGCAACCGCGTAGTCCCATGCCGTTGCGTTCGGCCCGGTGATACCCGCGCTGGTAACCAGGATGTCGATCTTGCCCAAGGCCGCAGCCGTGCCGGTGGCGGCGCCGGCCACTGCATCGGCGTCAGTCATGTCGACCTCGACCGTGTGGACCTGGGTTTGCAGCAATGTATTGGCTTCGGCCAGCGCCGCACGGTTTACGTCCCATACCGCGATCCGGGCACCCTCAGCCACCAGGCGCCGGGCAATCGCCAGACCAATGCCAGATACACCGCCCGTTACGACCGCCGTCTGACCGTCAAACCGTCCTGCCATCTCAGCCTCCCTTGATAGGGACGCTTTACAAGCCTCAGGCCACCACCTCAACGCCCTTCCAGAATGCCACCCGTCCTTTGATCTCAGCCGCAGCCGGCTTCGGGTCCTTATAGTACCAAACCGCGTTCTGGTTGATCTTGCCGTCAACCTGGAGGGTGTAATAATTCGCGGTGCCCTTCCACGGACACACAGTGCTGTGGGTCGAGGTGTTGAGGTATGCGCCGTTCAGCGCGCCCGATGGGAAATAGGCGTTGCCTTCGACCGTCACGATATCATCGCTGTCGGCAATCACTTTGCCGTTCCAGATAGCCTTCATACTGCGTCTCCTTACGTGGCCCCCAGACATGATAGCGTAATACCAACGCCTTTGGCTTCTGACTCACGGTGGGGATTCCCCGACGCGGCGATGATGTGATTCAACCTGGCGAGCATTGGAGGCTCGCCCATGGCCCGCGCAATCGCGCTTCGATCTGACTTCACTGGCCCTGATCTTCGCCGCCT
>CALQTN020000036.1 GCA_943333505.2 Asaia bogorensis
CTCTCAAACCGCATCTTCCAGTCCTACGACGACATTGTCGACCACTGCTGCCACGCCTGGAACAAACTTACCGATCAGCCATGGCGCATCATGACAATCGGATTGAGGGACTGGGCACATCGGTACTAGGCTGTGGGAATTGGTATTATTGCGGACTTCACTGTTTTCCTGCAGCAAAATCCAGCTCTTGTGTTCGGCGTCGGCGGTGCAAGCTTATTAGGCGCGACCGCATCTTCGTTCTTATATGATTTGTTAGGGAGGGTAATTGCGAGGAATCTTGGTAAGGATACCTCGCCTCAGACGCCTCTGCTTTCGCAGCTAATTACTAGGAGAGGAGGCGAAATTGAAGCTCTCGTGGCAAGGGTTGAGCCAGCGGTACGACAGACTCACGGTGTAATCGGGAATGGTGTCGCCCAAATGGAAATCCTGGGCGGATTCAACATCATAAATACCTACGATGAGGATACTCGGGAATATGTTCGGCAGAGTATCAATGATCCGGTCGTTCGGGACGGGTTATTTAGTGTTTCGGCATTCAATGTCAATTCGGGCCATGGATCAGTATTTGATAGAGAATTGGGACGAGTCATACCTATTAGCATGTCGAAGGAGGTTTTGATTCGTTCTGGAAGTGTTTTTACTTGGGGGTTGGATCAATATGCCAACAAAAAAAAAGGAAATATCGAAATGAAATTCACTCGTGTCCTGGCGATGGATGACACTCCCAAAAGGTACATCGTTCTGTCAGCGGCAAAACTAGCGGCCCGTATCGGCTAAGATGAGGATTCATAACAGCCGAATTGTTGGGCTTATTTTGAACGCTGATCGATGCGATTTTTGTGTGGTGAATAAGCGCCCCCATCGTGGGGGTACCGTCGCGTTCAAAGGCGTGCATCTCTCGACCTCCGGTACGAATGTGGGACCGGCGGCAGGTCTTATTCCGCGCGTTCAAAGTGGTGCGCCACGGCCCGGGGCCGGACATTTTTGATAGCAAGGAACGCTATTTGGTGGTTCGAGAACTTGATCGGTTCTTCCAGGAATTTTCTGATATGAGCGATTTCGAGGTCGAGCGGCCTCGACCGAAAAGACCGTCGGTTAGGGTAATCAAGGCCGATGGCAGCAATTAGCCACCCATAAGGTTGGTCGATAAAGTGCTCTAGCATTGCGCATCTTCGAGCGGGCAGATGGTGCAGTTCCCAGTGAAACTGACACCCTACGTGGTTTTGGAGCGGCGGTCTGCGTTGGCGGCGGAGAAAAAGATTGAATAAATGATGCAATCGTGTTAATTGAATTATCATGAAAATCACATCAACCTCCCCCTTCAGTCTGCCAGAGACCGCGCCCGAATTGGCGCGGCGTTTCTGCGCGATTTTGGCTGGGCTGGCGGGGTTGGTGGCGCGGCGGTTTGTGCGGATGCCGCATCTGGTGGGGTTTACGCTGCTGCTTTGGGGGCGGCTTAACAGGGCGGTGCCTCGGTTGGCGGGGGCGTTGGGCAGTTCAGCGAAGGCTCGGGCGAAGCGGGCGCGGGTGAAGCAGGTGGATCGGGTGCGTCCGGTTGAGTTGCCGCGCGGGCGGGGATGGCTGGTGCGGGAATTGGGTTGGGAGGCGGCGGGGTATCGGTCCCAGTTGGAGGCGTTGTTGGCCGAGCCTGGGATGCAGGCGGCGCTGGCGCAATTGCCGGGGGTTGGGCGGATATTGCGGCCGATCTGTCGGATGCTGGGGGCGGAGGTGCCGGGGTTGGCGTTGCCGAAGAAGGTTGCTGTCGCGGTGGATGTGGTGCCGGTGGTGAAGGTTCGGCGGGCGACGGTGCCGGTTTGGCCGCGCAAGGGGTTGCCGAAATTGGCGAAGGGGGCGTGGTTTGCGCCGCCGATTCAAAATCGGGGGTGAGGTGGGTGGGTATTGGCGCGTTCTAATTGTTACGATATCGTAATTAAATACCTTTCTCGTGTCACGTGAGTGAAGATGGATTGCTTCGCAAGGGCTCGCAATGACGAGGTTTTTTCGTCGTCGTAAGGGCTCGCAATGACGAGGTTTTTGCTGTTTTCGGAGGGGCGCGCAATGACGATGTTTTTTGCGTTGTCGTCTCGCACGGACTGCAGAGGGAGGCACGCCAACGGCAACAATCGATGAAGTTTTTTTGGTTCTTTTTGTTCACAAAAAGAACACGCTTGCCTGACCCTGGCTAAAAAAAAGCCCCGCAACCCTTTCGGATTGCGGGGCGATCTTAGAACCCGATCCTTAGACCGAGTAATACATCTCAAACTCAACCGGATGCGGGGTGTGTTCGAAGCGGTACACTTCGCTCCATTTCAGTTCGATATAGCTTTCGATCTGATCCTTGCTGAACACGTCACCGGCCAGCAGGAAGTCATGATCGGCGGCGAGGGCGCCGAGGGCTTCGCGGAGGCTGCCGCAGACGGTGGGGATGCCTTTGAGTTCTTCCGGGGGAAGATCGTAAAGGTCCTTGTCCATCGGGTCGCCGGGGTGGATTTTGTTTTTGATGCCGTCGAGGCCGGCCATCAGCATTGCCGAGAACGCCAGATAGGGGTTGGCGGTCGGGTCGGGGAAGCGGACTTCGACGCGCTTGGCTTTCGGGTTGGTCGCATACGGGATGCGGCACGAGGCCGAGCGGTTGCGGGCCGAGTAAGCGAGCAACACCGGGGCTTCGAAGCCCGGGATCAGGCGCTTATAGCTGTTGGTGGACGGGTTGGTGAACGCATTGAGCGCCTTGGCGTGCTTGATGATGCCGCCGATATAGTAGAGCGCCATTTCCGACAGATCGGCATAGGCGTTGCCTGCAAATAACGGCTTGCCGGCTTTCCAGATCGACTGATGGACATGCATGCCCGAGCCGTTATCGCCCTGGATCGGCTTCGGCATGAAGGTCGCGGACTTGCCATAGCTGTGGGCGACGTTGTGGACGCAGTATTTGTAGATCTGCATCTGGTCGGCCATGTCGGTCAGCAGGCCGAACTTGGTGCCGAGCTCGTGCTGGCTCTGCGCGACTTCATGGTGGTGCTTTTCGATCACCAGGCCCATTTCGCCCATGGTGGACAGCATTTCGGCGCGCATGTCGCTTTCGCTGTCGACCGGGGGGACCGGGAAGTAGCCGCCTTTGACGACCGGGCGATGGCCCATATTGCCTTCGGCGTAGTCTTTGAGGCTGGCTTGCGGGCCTTCGATGCTGTCGAGCTGATAGATGCCGTAATTGCCGCCGGTGCCGAATTTCACGTTGTCGAAGATGAAGAATTCGGCTTCGGGGCCCATGAACACCGCATCACCGATGCCGGATGCCTTCACGTAGGCTTCGGCCTTTTTCGCCGTGCTGCGCGGGTCGCGGGTGTAGGATTGGCCGGTCGAGGGTTCGATGATGTCGCAGAAGATGATCAGGCTCGGCTTGGCCGCAAACGGGTCCATGACGGCGCTGGTGGGGTCCATCATCAGGATCATGTCGGACTCGTTGATCGCTTTCCAGCCGGCGATCGAGGAGCCGTCGAACATGATTCCGTCCCGGAAGGCGTCTTCGTCGATGGTCGACACGTGCTGGGCGGTGTGGTGCCACTTGCCGCGCGGATCGGTGAAGCGGAGATCGACGTATTCGACTCCGTTCTCCTTCATCATGTCCAGCACCTTATCGACGCTGCTTTTGCCGGCAACCGCCGCGGCTTTCTTCGCCATCGTTTTATCGTCCTCTGTTCAGTCGCCCGGCCGGTTGGCGGGGCAGGATATGAAGCCGCACCATGCGGCCCCCTTTGGCGCTCCTTTAAGGGGTTCCCTGCGCTGAGGGTATCCCCGGAAAGGCTTAAACTTCAGATAGCGTCGCTGCCGCGTTCACCGGTGCGGATGCGGATGACTTCCTCGACCGGGCTGATGAAGATCTTGCCATCGCCGATGCGGCCGGTGCGGGCGGCAGACACGATTGCCTCGACCGCGCGGTCGACCATGTCATCGTCGCAAACGACCTCGATCTTCACCTTGGGCAGGAAATCGACGACGTATTCGGCGCCGCGGTAAAGTTCGGTATGGCCTTTCTGGCGCCCGAATCCTTTGGCTTCCATCACCGTCAGCCCTTGCAGGCCGATTTCGTGCAATGCGTCTTTCACCTCGTCCAGCTTAAACGGTTTGATGACCGCTTCGATCTTCTTCATGCCTGTTGCCCTCGCGGAACGAGGGCCTCCTTCTCACGCGTCGATGAACCGGCCATCCCGCGCGGGTTGGACGGATGTATAGGTTTGCATGATGCGTGCCAGCCGGCAATCCGCCGTCTGCATGGGTTTGCGGGGGTGGCGGTGCCTGAAATGCGGGCAATTGTGCCTGAAATCGGAGCAGATCAGCCGGTCTTGAACCAGCGGGCAGGTGCCCGTAATGTCGCCACCGTATCATCAAACCAAGGCACGCCGATCGTGAAGCCGCTCAACACCCAGCTTGCCGGTCTCGGCACCACCATTTTCACCGTGATGTCGGCGCTGGCGAACCAGCACGGCGCAATCAATCTCGGGCAGGGCTTTCCGGACACCGATGGGCCGGAGGATGTGCTCGATGCCGCGGTCGCCGCTTTGCGCGATGGCCGCAACCAGTATCCGCCAATGACTGGTGTGCCGGAGCTGCGCCAAGCGGTGGCGGCGGCCAATAAGCGGTTTTACGGGCTCGAGGTGAATCCGGATACCGAGGTGGTGGTGACGTCGGGGGCCACCGAAGCGATCACCGCCTGCTTGATGGGGTTGCTGAACCCTGGTGACGAGGTGGTGTTGATTGAACCGCTTTATGACACCTATCTGCCGGTGGTGCGGATGCTTGGCGCCATCCCGGTGCTGGTGCGGCTCAATCCGCCGCACTGGGAATTGCCCCGTGAGGCGCTTGCTGCTGCGTTTGGGCCGAAAACCAAAGCGATCCTGCTCAACTCGCCGATGAACCCGGCCGGCAAAGTGTTCGCCCGCGACGAATTGCAGTTCATCGCCGATCTGGTGTTGAAACATGATTGCTATGCGGTTTGCGATGAGGTGTACGAACATCTGGTGCTCGATGGGCTGGCGCATATCCCGTTGATGACGTTGCCGGGGATGCGGGATCGGTGTTTTCGGGTGGGATCGGCGGGCAAGACCTTCGCGCTGACCGGATGGAAAATCGGCTACATCACTGCCTGCCCGGCGCTCGCCAATGTCGCGACCAAGGCGCACCAGAACCTCACCTTCACCACGCCGCCGAATTTGCAGCGCGCTGTGGCGGTCGGGCTTGCCAAGGATGACGCGTATTTCGCCGGTCTTGCGGCGGATTTGCAGAGGAAGCGCGACATTCTGGCCGATGGGTTGGGCAAGATCGGGTTTGCCGTTCTGCCAACACATGGCAGCTATTTTATCTCCGCCGATTTCCGTCCGCTCGGCTTCAACGGCGATGACGTCGCGTTCTGTCGCTACATCACCGAGCATGCCAAGGTCACCGCGATCCCAGTTACTGCGTTCTATGAGGGCGAAGCCCCGCGATTCTTTGCCCGCTTCGCCTTTTGCAAACGCGATGAGATTTTGCATGAGGCGGTGGCACGCTTGGCTCGCCTGTTCGGGAAGTGATTGACGCGGACGGTCGGATTGTCCTAAAGCCGGCGCTCACTGGAAGTCGGGGTTCGCCCCCGATGGCGGATGTAGCTCAGCTGGTAGAGCGCCAGGTTGTGGTCTTGGATGTCGCGGGTTCGAGCCCCGTCGTTCGCCCCAGTGGAAAATTCTCATGTTGACAGTTGGTATAGCAGGTCTGGGCGCAATCGGGTTGCCGTTGGCGCGTGCGTTAGATCGCGGGGTCGATGGGTTGCGATTGATCGCAGTTGCCGGGCGCGATTCGATAAAGGCGCGCGGGCTGGTGGCGGATTTCCGTGCGCCGCCTGAAATTGTGCCGGTGCATGCGCTCGCCCGCGCGGATATTGTCGTCGAAGCGGCGCCAGCCTCGGCGTTTGAGGCTATTGCGATCCCGGCGCTCGAAGCGGGGTGTATTTTCGTCCCGAGTTCGGTGGGCGCGCTGCTGCCGCGGATGTTCCTGATCGAGCTCGCCCGCGCCCACGGCGCCCGCATCGTGGTGCCCACCGGGGCGCTGCTCGGGCTGGATGCGGTGCGTGCTTGTGCTGAAGGCAATGTCGATCGGGTCAGCATCGAAAGCCGCAAGCCGCCGCTTGGGTGGGTTGGCGCGCCGTATCTGGTGGCCCACGGCATTGATGTCGCGGCAATCACCACGCCGACGATGATCTTTGAGGGCAATGCGTTTGATGCCGCGGCCGGCTTCCCGGCCAACGTCAATGTCGCCGCCGCCCTGGCGCTGGCCGGCATCGGGCCCGAACGCACCACGGTGCGGCTATGGGCCGATCCTGGGGTGGATCGGAATATTCATACGATCCGGGTGGAGGCGGACGCGGCTCGGCTGACCATGACGGTCGAGAATGTGCCGTCGGAGGGTAATCCTCGGACTGGGAAGCTGACGCCGCTATCGGTGCTGGCGTGCTTGCGTGGGCTGACGAGTGTGCTGAAAATCGGCAGCTAGGCGCCGCTTGTCGCGTCACATGGCGACAAGCGGCGCCTAGCTGCCGTCCGGAATGCCCCGCGGGTGTGTTTTCCGAGATGGAGAAGGATTGATATTTCAGGGCCGTGCGGTCTCCTTCCAGGTCTGCCGCAGCCAGTTGGCCACGGCCACACTGTGATTGAAGATCGAGTATCCAGCGCCGGCGCCGTAATCGATGCCTGGGATCATTTCGACGGTGATCTGCCCGAGCGGGCTGGTGGCATCGGCGGCATGGTGGTCCATCAGATTGCGCAGGACCGACTTCCACGGCTCCAGCGCTGCTTCGTTCCAGGCGGCGTGGTATTCGCCTTCAGCCGGGGCGAAGAACGGATATTGAATGCCGCGGCCAACCTGCCCGTTCGGGTGGTGGGCGCTGATGTTGGGTGGGTTATTGGGGATCGCGGGACGGGCATGGGCGTGGGCGACCCAGTTGGCGTCGATCCAGGTTGAACAGACATTGCCGGGCAATGCCGGGTCGAGAACCACGCTGCCATCGTCCAGATCTTCACCCAAGCTACAATATTTACGCTCGGCGTTGTTGTTCATTTTGAAAATGACATGGCTGTGATCGAGCGTCATACGGTATCTGACCCCACGTGCCTCGACCAATGCCGCGACCTCGGCGACGCGGCGAAACCGTTCCGACCACATGTTGATGTGGATTTCGAAGCACGGCATCACGCCGAGCTTGTCGCCGAGTTCGGCGGCCCACAGATAGGTCTGGGCGATGTCGTCGTTGGTCACTGGCGCTCCGGACGCGTTCTTCCAGGGGATCTGCACGTTCTGCACCACCATGCCGAGTTCGCGGGCGATGCGCAGATGCCATTCGAGCAATGGCTCGTCGCGGCCGAGCGTGTAGAAGAAGCCGCCTGACCGGAGCGGCACTTTGTGGGTCTCGCTGGCGCGTTGGAACGCCTCCAACTGCCCGGTGGGCGGGGTGCGCTCGATATAGTCGAACGCGCCGGCCTCGGCGACCATGCGAAACATCGTGTCGACGTCAGGCACGTGGGCGTCGGTATGCAGCACGCCGCCACCCGAGATGCCGATTGGCAGGGGTTTGTTCATGTCAGAATCCCTTCAACAATTTTCTGGACGGCCAAGGCTTCCTCCAGCGTCGCCAACGGATGCGCCTCGCCCCTCACCATGGCGGCTACCCCGGCCAATTGCCGTGTCAGCCCGAGTGGGCGGGCGCGTTCCTGCGGCATTGCATCAGCGTCTGGTTGCCAGATTCCGTCTGCCAGTTGCTCAGCAATTGCCCAGTCGCGGATACGGATCGTGCCCTTGTCGCCAACCAGCGTCCAAAGGTTATGATCATCTTTCGCGGTAGTACCAATCCCACCGGTCAGGGTGATCGGGATACCACCGGCCGACAGCGTGGCGGTGATGGCGCGTTCGCTCCGGTCGGCGATCGGGAAATCTGCCTGATGTGCGCCGAGGCTGATCGGCCCGAGCAGGCGTCCGGTGAGGAACAGGAAATGCGAGACCACCTCGCGGGTGAAACCGCCCTCGGCGCGGCCGTCGAGCCAACTCACCGCGCCTTGCTGCCAGCCGCGCGGCCAGTTGGCGAAGGCGACCTCGATGGTCAGCGATTGCGGCGTGCCGATCATCCCGGATGCGAGCCAATTCCGCATATGCTCGGCGGAAAACGAGGTCGCCATCGGGAAATTCACCGCGGCGCGCTTGCCTTTGGCTGAAGCCACAAACGCCTCAGCCGCCACAATATTGGCGGCCAACGGTTTTTCGCAGAACACTGCCTTGCCAGCTTTCAGCACCGCCGTCGCGAGATCAATATGCGATGCTGGCGGCGAGGCGATATAGACGCAGTCCGATGCCGCGATCAGCGCCTCGGCCGATTGCGCGATGGCGAGCCCTGGCAGACCGGCACTGATGCGGGCGCGGGCGGCTTCGGACGGGTCCCAGATTCCGGCGATGTCAACGATGTCGGTCGCGTGTTCACGCGCGGCGCGCAGCATGCGCTCGCCCATGATGCCGGTGCCGATTACGCCAAGCTTGAACTGTGCCATCGTCCTACCCCAATCCACCGAGAAATTTCGTCAACAACCCGCCGATGACATCGACGTTATAACCACCCTCCTGCACCACCGCGCAGGGTCGGGCGAGTTTTCTGATCGCTGCACCCGCGCGGGCGAAGCCATCGGCGCTGACATCGAGAAAGCCAAGCGGTTCGTCACAGCTCGCATCGAACCCAAGGCTGATCACCAGCGCATCGACCCGGTGCGCTGTGATCGCGGCCAGTGCGGCCTTGATTGCCGCAAGCCAAACCTCGTCATCAGCACCTTGCAGCAGCGGCATGTTGAGGTTGCAACCGGCGCCGGCGCCCGCGCCACGTTCGCTGGCATGGCCGACATACCAAGGGTAATAGCGGTTCGGATCACCGTGGATTGAGGCGAAAAATACGTCGTCCCGATCCCAGAATATGCCCTGGGTGCCGTTGCCGTGATGGCTGTCGATATCGAGGATCGCGATCCGTGCCGCACCCTGCATGCGCAGGCGCTCTGCCGCCAGTGCCGCGTTATTGAGGTAGCAATGCCCGCCGGCCCGGGCGGCGTAGGCATGATGGCCGGGCGGGCGGGCCAGCGCATAGGCGTGGCGGCCCATTGCGGCTTCATCGGCTGCGGCTATTGCCCCGGCGGCGGCACGCACGGCCGCAGGAAACGTGTCCAAGGTGATCGGGCAGGCGGCGTCCGCAGTGTACCAGCCCACCTGGCCGATGATGGTCGAGGACCGCCGTGCGCCATTGGCCATCATCTCGGGGGTTGGGTGGATGTTGGCGACAACCTCGTCCCCTGGATCGGGCAGCGCCGCCCAGGCATGCGGACCATCGCGCAGGAAGCCGAGGTAATCCGGGCTGTGGACCTGACGGAGGGTCAGCAGATCGATCTCCGGCGGATCAATGATCTCCATCCGCATGTCGGTGCAGGCTTCCAGCAGGGCTTCGGCGCGGGCGGGGATTTCGAAATTCTTCCGCACCTTGCCTTTTTGCAGGAAGAATTCCGGCGCGTGCGCCTGCTGTGCCTGGTCCCAGAAAACTTTCATCGCTTGCTCCTTGGCGTATCGGCGCTACCGTAGCGCGAGACAGTTAGGACCGCACCCCATGACCTTACGAATCGCCGTTGGCGGCTTCATGCATGAAAGCCATTCCTTTGCCCCGCGCCCGACCCGCTACATTGACTTTGTTTTGCCAGGTGGCTTTCCCCGACTGACGGTCGGGGCTGGGCTGTTCGACGCGGTGCGCGGGACCTCGGTGCCGATCGCCGGTGCGATTGATGCGGCACCAGGAGTCGATCTGGTGCCACTCGCCTGGGGTTTCGCCAATCCGGCGGGCCCGGTGCAGGACGAGGCGTTCGAGCGGATTTCCGCGCTGATCATCGCCGAACTGTCTCGGGCGCTGGATGCCGGGCCGCTCGACGGGATTTACCTCGATCTGCACGGCGCCGCAGTGGCGGACAGCTTCCCCGACATGGAAGGCGAATTATTGCGCCGGGTGCGTGCCGTGGTGGGTGATCTGCCGTTGACCATCAGCCTTGATCCGCACTGTAATCTGACCCCGAAAATGGTGGCGCTGTGCGATGTGCTGGTGCCGTTCCGGACCTATCCGCATATCGACATGCGCGCTGCCGGCGCCCAGGCGATGCAGCTGCTGCTGGAACGTATCAAGCGCGGCAAACCCTGGGCACGGGCGTTCCGCCAAGTCGATTACTGGATCGCGCTCCCGATGCAATGCACCATGATGGCACCGATGCTGCCGGTGATGGAGGAACGCACCAGGCTTGCCGAAGGGGTGGCCGAACTCGCCTATTGCTTTGGCTTTCCTTATGCCGATTTCCATGATTGCGGTGTTGCGCTTGCGGCCTACGCCGATACCCAGGCAGAAGCCGACGCGGCGGCCGACGCTTTCAAGGCCTTCATCGATGCGCGCGAAGCCTCGTTTCAATGCGCAATCGAGGATGCCGCAACCTCGGTGGCCCAGGCCATTGCCATCACCGCCACCGCGTCCCGCCCGGTCGTGATCGCCGATACCCAGGACAATCCCGGCGGCGGCGGCCACGGCGATACCACCGGCCTGCTTGGTGAACTGATCCGCCAAGGGGCAAAGGGCGCGGTGCTGGCGCTGATCAACGACGCCGAAGCCGCCAGCGCCTGCCATGCGGTCGGGGAGGGGGCGCGGATTGCCCTGTCGCTGGGGGGCAAGTCTGATGGCGTGCCGCTGGCGGTGGACGCGCTTGTGTTGAAACTGACCGATGGCAATTTCGTCAACACCGGACCGATGGGCAAGGGCAACCCCGCCGATCTCGGGCCGTGCGTGCTGATCGAGGCGGGCGGTGTGCGGGTGATCGTGGTCAGCCGCAAAACCCAGGCCTACGATCAGGCGCTGTTCCGCCATGTCGGGATCGAACCGTCCGAGTGCAAAATCATCGTACTGAAGTCTTCGGTGCATTTCCGCGCCGATTTCCAGCCGATAGCCGAAGCGGTGCTGGTCGCCGCCGCACCCGGCCCTGTGGTCGCCGATCCGGCGGTGCTGCCGTTCAAAAATCTGCGGCCGGGGCTCAGGCTGCGGCCGATGGATAATCGCTAGAGCGTGATGGCCGCTGATAGGCGCGGTCATCACGCTCTAAACTCAGGCGAATGTCGTGAGCAGATCATCAACCTGGGGCGCCGTCAGCAGTCTTGGCGACGCCCCCCGTAGCAGCAGGAACAGCTTCGCGGCCTCCTCGATTTCCTCGGCGGCATAAACCGCGTCGGACAATGTCGCACCACAGACCACCGGGCCGTGATTGGCGAGCAATACGGCGCGCGCATCCAGCGCCGCCGCGTGGATCGCGGGTTCCATCGTCGGATCCCCTGGACGGTAATACGGCACGATCGGCATTGTCCGTCCAACGCGCATCACGAAATAGGGCGTCAGCGGCGGGATCGGATTGGTTGGATCGACATCGGGCAAACACGCGACCGCAGTCGCCATTGTCGAATGCAAATGCACCACCGCGCCTGCGTCCGGCCGTGCCTGGTAGAAGGCACGATGCATGAAGACTTCCTTGGACGGCTTGTCGCCACCGATATGAACGAAATCGGGGTCGAGCTTCGAAATCCGCGCCGCGTTCAACCGCCCGAGCGAGGCGTTGGTTGGGGTCATCAGATAACCGTCGGCGACCCGCGCGCTGATGTTGCCAGCGCTGCCGACCGAGAAGCCGCGGGCGAACAGGCTCGCGGCGAGGGAGACGAGCAATTCGCGAAGTTCGAGTTCAGACATGAGGAAGCATCCAAGAAAGCAGTTCGTTTTGTCCATGGCGCACCACTATTCGCGCGTACCCGGAACCAAAGTGGGGCGTTTCTTGCTTCTTTTTGTTCACAAAAAGAAGACCTTCCTTACCCTGCCTGAAACGCCTTCATAAAGAAATCCGGCGCCCCGAAATTCCCCGACTTCAGCGCCAGCCTCATCGCCGGCCCGGACCCTTCCGCATAGGTCCAAGGCACCCCCGGATCGATCGCCTCGCCAATCCGCAAATGGCTGATCCCCAAACGCTGCACCACTGCGCCGGATGTCTCCCCGCCCGCCACGATCAGGCGTCGCACGCCGCGGGCCACCAGCGCCTCGGCGATTTCGGCCATGGCTTGCTCAATCATCGCCCCGGCCTCGGCGCGGCCGAGCCGGGCCTGCAGCGCGGCAACCTTGTCGGGCGGTGCGGAGGCCGCGATCAGGACCGGGGTCGGGCCGAGCTTGCCGGTGATCCAGGCTAAAGCCTCGGCGGCCAGCGCGCCGGCATCGGGGGTCGATAACGGATCGAGTTCCAGGGTGGGCATGTGATCACGCGCCTTGGCGATCTGGAACAGAGTGGCGCGCGAGCAGGATCCGGCGAGTACCGCGGCGTGGCCGTCAACCTCGGGCAGGATACCGGCATCGGTGCGGATCGGCAGCTTGCCAGCCCGGCGGAAATTCTCCGGCAGGCCCATCGCAATCCCTGACCCGCCGGTGATCAGCGCATGGTTGGCGGCGGCCTCCCCGATCGCGACCAGATCATCATTGGTCACCGCATCGATGATCCCGTAGCGGCGGCCTTGCTCCTTAAGGCCGGTCATCGCTTTGCGAATTCCCTGCGCGCCCTGTACCACGGTCGGGTAGGCGACGAGGCCGACTGTGCCGCCGGTCTGGCGTGACAGGACGCGGACCAGATTGGCATCCTTCATGGGCGTCAGCGGGTGGTCCTGCATGCCGCTTTCGTTGAGCAATTGCGCCCCGACGAACAGATGGCCCTGGTAGACGCTGCGTCCATTGGCGGGGAAGGCCGGGCAGGCGAGGGCGAAACCGGCGCCGAGATCTTCCAGCAGCGCATCGGCGACCGGGCCGATATTACCCTCATCGGTGCTGTCGAAGGTTGAGCAATATTTGAAGAAAAACTGCGTGCAGCCGGCGTGGCGCAACCAGGCGAGGGCGGCGCGGCTGTTGGCCACAGCCTCCTCCACCGGTGCGGTGCGCGATTTCAACGCCACGATGAGCGCATCAGCCTCGGGCACCGGATCGTTCGGACCGGGTACGAACACCACCTGCACAGTGCGCATGCCGTTCTGCACCAGCATGGTGGCGAGGTCGGTGGCGCCGGTGAAATCGTCAGCGATACAGCCGAGGATAGGTTTGCTCATGACAATTCCAATGCGGCGGCGAATTTGCTGACTTGCGCCGGCCAATCCGGCAGTGCCTGGCCGGCTTCCCAGGCGGCATCGGCCATTTCCCGGCGCAGTGCGGTGTCGAAAATCAGCCGGCGCAGGGTTTTGGAGTAGGTCACCTGGTCATCAACATTACACACGGCCCCCGCCATTTCGGGCATGCCGTCGCCGGCAGCACCGCCGCGGGTAACGGCGAACGGGATGCCGTGGGCGAGTGATTCCGCGATCGCCATACCGTAGCCTTCGAATTTTGTGGCGAGGGCGAACAGATCGGTCCTGGCCCATTGCGTGTCGAGCGCTGGCCCGGTCAGCACGCCGGGAAAGCCGACCCGGTCGGCGATATTCAACTCCGCTGCCAACGCTGCCAGCGACGCGCCATAGGCGGCATCATCGGCGATGCCGGCGATGGTCAGGTGCCAGTCGAGGTCCCAAAGCCGGCCAAGCGAGCGCAACAGCATTCCGTGGCCCTTGCGCGGGGTGAGCGAGCCGAGCGCGAGGATTTCGCAGCCCTGGTCGCGAAACGCGCTGCGTGGCACGGGCGCGGTGCCGGGTTGGACGACGCGGATTCGGTCAGCGGCGACGGCGAAGTGTTCGACCAACGCCCTGGCGGTCCAGTCCGAGGTCACGATGATCCGGGCAAAGGCGGGGAACAGCGCGTTTTCGAGTTCGGCGAGGTGCGCCATGTCCGGTTCGAGCGAGATCGGATGATGGATCAGCCCGACGCAGGGACGCGCGGCGATCTCGGCGGCGAGCGTTGCGCAGGCCGGCAGCGCCAAGCCGTCGATGATCGGCAGCCCGGGCTGGTTCAACGCGGCAAGCGGGTCGCCAAGTTCGCAAACGTCGATCTGGTGGCCCAAGCCGCGCAGGCCGGCGATGATGGCGCGGTCATAGCCATAGCCGCCGGAAACCGTGGCGAGCGGGCCGGGAATGATGAAACGCGCCTGCATCAGACTGCGGCCTCATACGCGGCCCAGGCGACCGGGCTTTCGCGCAGCAGAATTTTAAGGCTGGAAACCCCAGCGCCGCCCGCACCTAGCCTGCCATCCTTAAGGGCCGCGACAATCAGGTCGTGTATATGCTGGGCCATGAATTCGGTGGTGGTGTTCTGCCCGGCGAGCGCGGGCAACGTGTCGAGATTATGGTAGTCGACCGTATCCAGCAGCGTCCGCAGCACGGTTTTGGCGAGGCCGATATCAATCAGCAGGTTGGCGGCATCGAGCCTGGCGGCACGAAATTCGGCTTCGACCGCGTAGGTTGCGCCGTGCAGGCGCTGGGCGGGGCCGAATTCCTCGCCCTGGAAGGAATGGGCGATCATGATGTGGTCGCAAACTGTCAGGCTGAACATAGGTCGGTCCCGTAGGTAATGACATGGCACAATCCGCCGGCCAGCAGGCGTGGCATCGCGGCGGGGAGATCGACGAACCGCGTGGGTGGTTCGAGCAAAGCGTCGTAGGCGGCATCTTTCAGCAAATCCAGCGCCAAAGCCAGACGTTGGGTGTGGCTGCGGCGGCCGCGCATGGCTGGGGCGATGTGGCCAACCTGGGACGCAACAATCCGCAGCCGCTTGGAATGGAAGGCGCCGCCGAGCGGCAAAGCGGGCAGGGCGTCGCCGAACCAACTGGCTTCGATGATGCGCGACTCGAAGCCAGCGCAATCCAAAGCGAGCCGCAGGCCTGACTCGCTGCCTGAGGCATGAATGATCAAATCCTGATCTAGTCGCCGCGAATCGAATTCACATCCGAGTCGCTGCGCGATTCGGGCACGACTCGGGTCGATGTCCACCATCGTGACCACAGTCCCCGGAATGCGTGCCAGCAAAGACCCGACCAACAGTCCGACCACGCCGGCACCGATCACCAGCACGCGCTCGCCCGGCAGGCAGGCAGCGTCCCAGGCGATGTTGAGCGCGGTTTCCATGTTGGCCGCCAGGACTGCGCGCGCGGTTGGCACCGCATCGGGCACCGGCACGCACATCGCGATCGGGGCAAGGAAGCGGTCCTGATGCGGATGCAGCACCAAGACGCGCTGGCCGGTCGGATCATGGCCGACGGCGCTGTAGCCATATTTTACTGGGAATGGAAACGCGCCACCCATCAGCGGCGCGCGCATGGTGTCGAACTGGCTCGGGGGGACTTTGCCGGCGAAGACCAAAGCCTCGGTGCCTCGGGAGATGCCGGAGGCCAGGGTGGTGATCAGGGCTTGGTCGGCACCGGGCGGCGACAAGGTCTCGGAGCGCAGCGTGCCTTGCCCGGCGGCCTCGATCCAGAAGGCGGTGGCGTCGGTCATGCCCGGGCCAGCGGAATGTCGAGCAGGATGTCGTGCCCAAGCCGATGCGCGGTCCAACTGACCCGCAAGCCCTGATCGGGATGCGACACGCCCGGCAAAGTGAAGGCGGGAATGCCGGAGCCGAGCAGCAACGGCGCGAGGGTCACGTGCAGCCTGTCGAGTAGGCCGGCTGCGAGAAACCGCGAGACCGTAACGCCGCCACCCTCAATGAAAATCCGTCGCAATCCGCGCGCCTCTAACCCTGCAATCAGCGCCGCCAGATCAAGTCCTGTCGGTCCGCGCGGCACCGCCATCACTTCGGCGGCACGTGGCGCGGGTTTGGGCGGCACGTCATCGGCGCAGACGACGATCGTGTGCGGCGATCCCGCGAAGATACGGTACGCGTCGCCGAGCCGGCGATCGGTGTCGATCACCACCCGAGTGGGCGACGGTCCGGAGCAATGGCGGGTGGTGAGCAGCGGATCATCGGCCCGTACCGTGCCGGCGCCGACCACCACGGCATCAAACAATGCCCGCAGCCGGTGGGTGTGCAGAATATCCTCCGGACCGCTGATCCAGAATGATTCGCCCGAGGCCGTTGCAATACGCCCATCGATTGTCTGTGCGATGCGGCCGAGGATCAGGCCGCCATTGGAATTCGTTGCCAGCAGCCCGCGATAGAGTCCGCCTGGTCCAGCCAGTGCTGGGTCGCGGGTCAGCAACGCTGCCCATTCGGCATCATCGGGGGTGGTGTCGTCGGGCGCATGGGGACGGTGCATCGCAGACGAACATTATCAGGCCTGGGCGAGCAGCGCCATCGCAACCGGGCGTCCGCAGGTCACTTTGCCGCCGCCATCATAGCGCTGCATGGGCGTGGCGGTGGCGCGGGGCACGGCGCGGGCAATGCTGGCGATTACCCGGCCCTGGACCTTGATCGCCCGCTCCAGCAATCGTTTGTTATCGGCGGCGAGGTCGGCGAGCGCGGCTAGTCGGTCCCGCGGCAGCGCCGGGAGCCCTGCTGCCAGCGACCGCGCCTGGGCTGCCAGAAACGCCTCGCCGTGCTGGCGTTTCTGCGCCAACAGCCGGACTGCGACCGGCAGATCAAGCGCGGCGAGGGCGATGTTTTCGGTCCGTAAGGTGCTGGCCAGCGCCTCGGCGGCGGCAAGCGCGGTTTGGGATTCGGGGATCATACGGTCGGTGGCTCCTTGCTCTGGGCGTTTTCCTGCATGCGCAGCATTTGCTGGAACACCGGCATGGCGAGCCCGAGGCCACCGCTGGTCGACAGTTGCTTGGCCAAATGCTGGGTCAGCATCGGCCGCCAGGTTTGTTCGGCCGAGCCACCGCCAAACGGGCCGCGTGAACCATCGACAGTGTTGAAGATCGGCCCGAGCATTTCGCCGAGCGCCATCGCCTCGAAATCGCGGGCGGCGGTCCACATCTTGGCGATTCCTGGGCGGGCCAGGGTTTCTGCGTCGGGCATAGTGGCGCGGGCGGGAAGGATCGTTGTCATCACTGCACCTGCAATTCGGCCTGCAAGGCGCCGGCCGCCTTGATGGTCTGAAGAATGGAAATCATATCCCGCGGACCGACGCCCAAGGCGTTGAGGCTGGCGACCAGATCGCGCAAGGTGACGTTGGATTGTAAAATCCCAAGCTTCCGATCATTGCCATCGTCGATCTGGATATTGGTCTTGGGAGTGGACACGGTGGTGCCGCCAGACAGCGCGCCGGGCTGGCTGACATCGGCGCTTTCGGTGACCCGGATCGTGAGGTTGCCTTGGGCGATGGCCACAGTGCTGATCCGGACGTTGGCGCCCATCACGATGGTGCCGCTGGCTTCGTCGATCACCACCACCGCCGGGCTGTCTGGTTCGACCCGCAGCACTTCGATCCGGGCGAGGGCATCGATCACGTCGCGCCCGCCCAGCGCCAGCATCACGCTGCGCGGGTCGGTCGCCGTCGCGGTGCCGGCGCCAAGCGCACCATTGATGGCGGCGGCCATCCGGCGCGCAGTGGTCAGATCGGGGTTGCGCAAGCCGAGCCTTACCGCGCTGCGGCTGGCGAGCTTGAAGCCAACCTCGCGTTCGACCGTCGCGCCATTGGCGATCCGCGCCGAAGTCGGCACGCCTTTGGTCACCGAGCCTGCCGCCCCGCGCGCGACGATCGCCCCGGTCACCAGCGCGCCCTGGCCAACCGCATACACTTCGCCGTCGGCCGCCAGCAACGGCGTGACCAGCAAGGTCCCGCCGGTAAGGTTCGATGCGTCCCCCAAGGCGGAGATCGAAATATCGATCCGGCTGCCAGTCCGGGCAAAGGCCGGCAAATCGGCGGTCACCATGACGGCGGCGACATTTTTGGTTTGCAGCTTGGCTTCCTGGTCGCGGGTGTTGACGCCGAGCCGTTCCAGCATGCCGATCAGGGACTGGCGCGTGAAAACGGCTGCATCCAATTTATCGCCGGTGCCGGCAAGCCCGACCACCAGCCCGTAGCCGACCAACTGGTTGCCGCGAATGCCCTCGACATCGGCGATGTCCTTGATCCGCACCTGGGCGTCGGCGAACTGGGCGTCGAACAGCATCAGAGCGAGTGCAATCAGGCTGAGAAGTCGGGACAGCAGGCGTGCCACGCGTGGTTTCCCTTCGGAGCAATGAACGAGACGTCAACCATTGGCGGCTATCTTGCCCGCCATGACCCAAAGGCGACTGTGCAACCCGCGTGCCATCGACATGATCGCGGTTAACCGCGGCCTTGCGCGCCGGCCCGCTCGGCAATATCTGCCGGGGGGCGGTTTTGTCCCCGGTCGACACCGCCCGCATCGCAAACCTCGAACCTCCAGACCCATGGGAAACTGAGCAAAATGCTGACCATCAATGGACCAGGCGGTCCGCGCCCGGCGGAACGTAAAGCGATCCGCCCGTCATCCGGCAGTTCCGGGTTCCATGTTCCCACCCCTGCGGGCTTGGGGGTATCGGCGTCCTGTATCAGTGACGACATCCAGTCCGCCCCGATCGATGGGCCTGGCGCGGCGGCCAGTGCGAGTTTGACTAGCGCCGCCGCTGATCGTGTCGTCCAGGGCCATGCCGACGAAATGCTCAACGTGCTCGGGCAAATTCAGCGCGATATGCTGTCGAGCAATCGCGATCCAGCGATGTTTCGCCGCCTCGCGGCCTTGGCCGACGCGGTTCCCGCGACCGCCACCCCTGGTTTGCGGCAGGCCATGCTGGAGGTCGCGACCCGTGCCAAAGTCGAACTTGCCCGCGACCAGGTGGCAGCACTTGGCCGAGCGGTGACGGCTACATGACAACATCGCAGCTTTGCCTCTTGGGGTCTTGGCGTGGCAGGACGGGATGGCTATAAGCCCGCCCAACTGGACGGTCCGGGGGGACCTGCAGACCGGTGGCGCGTTCCATCAGTATGGAGATCCCTCCCTAGTTCCGGCTTAAATCGATGCGGGATCGTTACCGAATGATGGTCACTCTGCCTGCCGACTACCGACCCTCGGCCACCGAGGAATTCATGAATGAGCTTCAGGTGGAATATTTCCGCCAGAAGCTGTCGCGCTGGCGGGCCGACCTGCTGCGCGAAGCAAACGGCACGCTGGAAAGCCTCGGGCAAGGCGGCATTCTTGAAGCCGACATCACCGACCGCGCCAGCGTCGAAACCGATCGGGCGCTCGAGTTGCGCACGCGCGACCGGGCACGCAAGCTGATCAACAAGATCGACCAGGCGCTGCTTCGGATCGAGGCCGGGACCTATGGTTTCTGCGATGAAACCGGCGAACCGATCGGCCTGCGGCGCCTCGAAGCCCGCCCAATCGCGACGATGACAATCGAGGCCCAGGAACGGCACGAGAAGATGGAGCGCGTGCACCGCGACGAGTAGCCACTTTCATCGGGTGGTGAGGCGCAAGGCTGCGTACATGGGCTGGCCCCAGGCCCGCCCGATCAGGGGCGTGCTGCTTGTCATCGCAATCTTGGGGTGACGTTCCGCGCGTCGACCGCTGCGGCCAGTGCCGCCACGATCGGCACCGACCCACTGGACCCGACCCGGCAGGCCGTCGTGCAACGTCAGTCGAGCGACAGACCCTGAACCCGGATCAGCCCATCCGGAACCGGGACGAAACCCTTCAGTGCCGCATTATGGGCGAACAGCCAGGTCACATTATAGAGAAACAACATCGGCCGATCATCGGCCAGGATGCTGGCAACCTGGTGATAGATCCCCGCGCGTTTGACCGGATCGGTTTCAGCGCGACCAGCCTCGAGCGCGGTATTAAATGCCGGGGCGCAATATTTTCCCCAGTTCTGGAAACTGTCGCAGGCAAGATAGACTGACAGATTGGCGTCAGGATCGGCGCGGCCGGACCAGTTATTGATGCTGGCGATAAAGTCGCCGCGGTTCATCGCATCAATATTCGCGTTCGATTCGCCAACCCGGACCTTGACCACAATCCCAGCCTCGGCGGCCATCGACTGGATGATCTCGGCGACCTGCTGGTCGCGCGGCGCGTTTTGCACGCGCAGCTCGAGGACCGGGTTCTCGACCCCGGCTTCCTTGAGCAAGGCGCGCGCCCGCGCGATATCGCGCGGCGGAATGGCCAGGGCCTTGTTGTTATAGGGGCTGGTTGGGCCTTCGGTCTGGTTGTTCGGGGTGAACAACCCATCCATCGCCACCGCGTTGATGATCTTTCGATCGATCGCGGCCTCGAGCGCTGCGCGCACGCGCTTGTCCTTGGCGAAGGGCGAGGCCGCCGCGCCCGCGCCATTGCCGATATTCAGGCTGAGTGCTGCGTAGCCGAGGCCGGTGATGGCGGCGAGCTTAAGCTTGGGGTCGGTTTTCACCTTGGCGGCGTCGGACGGCAAAAGATCCTGCAACATGTCGAGCTGGCCGCCCTGGAGATTGGTCAGCCGGATGGTGGCGTTGGGGATCGGCCGGATGATGACACGATCGAAATGTATCGCCGACGGATCGCGGTAGCCCGCGTAACGGTCGAGGGTGATATGGTCCTGGGCAACCCGTTCAGTAAATTTAAACGGCCCGGAACAAACCGGTGCGGTGAAGAAATCCTTGCCCAACCGTTCGACCGCCTTGGGCGAGACCATCATCCCGGATCGGTCAGACAGCACCGCGAGGAGCGGGGCGTAGGCTTGGGCAAGGCGGATGCGGATGGTGCTGGCATCGACGACATCGACGCCGGCGACCGGCTTCAACTCACCCTTGCGGACGCTATCCGGGGCGCTGCGAAACCGTTCGAGGTTCCAGGCCACCGCCTCGGCGGTCATTTTTTCCCCGTCATGGAAGGTGACATCGCTTCGCAGCTTGACGGTCAGCGCCCGGCCATCCTGTGACCACTCCCAACTGGTCGCGAGCTGTGGGGTGAAGCTGAGGTCGGGCTTGAGGTCCCAGAGCTTGTCGCACAACGCGGTGAAAACGAAGCGGCCGCCGAACGTTCCTCCCAGCGCGGGGTCGAGCCGGTCAGGATCTTCCTGGGTGCCGATGCGAAGCGTGCCGCCGGCATGGGCGGCAAGGGGCATGAGCAGGGCAGCAGCAAGAAGTGCGGTTCGCAGGCGGCGCATGTGGAGATCCCCTTTTTCCGAGTGGCGAGGGGACGGTATTCCGCGTTTGGCGAGATGCCAAGTAGCGGTGCGACAGGCGTCAAGACTGCTACGGTAACAAGATCATTCTAAAACAAAATGGCCCGTGCACGTGAGCCTGCTAAATGATCTTGGCCTCGAACGGCGGCAGTAGATCCGGCGCCTCGAACTCCAGCACCCACAAATCCCGATCAAACCCGACCTGGCGCGCGACATAGGCGTCTGCGACGCTTTCCTCGACCGCGACCGCTCCGGTCGCCCGCATCCAGGCGGCGCTGCCGTCGGCGGCGCGCATCTGGGACAGCACCGAAACCCCGTCGCGGTTGCGCAGGATCACCAGCACACCGCCAGCATCGGGGTCGCCCTTGCGCACCACCGTCCCGTAACGCCCGTCGGACTGGCCCATGCGCAGCGCCATCGAGACCCAAAGCCCGGCCTTGACCCTTGGTTCAGGCATGGGTGGAACTGCCACCATCGATCACCAGCGCCTGTCCGGTCAGGGATTTGGCGCCGGCGCGGGCCAGAAAGGCCACCATTTCGGCAATTTCGTAGGCGGTCGCAATATGCCCGATCGGCAATGCCGCGCCGGCCTGGGCGGCGGTGATGCCCAATTCGGCGAAGCGCCGATGCGCCATGGCGGTATCCACCCAGCCGGGGCAAACCGCGTTCACAGTAATGCCGCGCGGGGCCGCCTGCATCGCCAGCGCCTTGGTCAGCCCCACGACGCCATGCTTGGCGGCGCAATAGGCCACCTGATCCGGCACACCTTGCAGCCCGAGGATGGAGGCGATGTTGACGATCCGCCCGGTCCGGTCAGGCAGCCGCTTCAGCGCCGCACGCGCGCAACGCCACGATGCAGTCAGGTTGGTGGCGATGATCGCGTCCCAGAAAGTGTCGTCATCATCCTCAGGGTCGGCGCCGGCAAGGCCCGCGTTGTTAACCAGCAGGTCGAGCCGGTCGAGGCCGGCAAAGAAATTCCGCACCTCACCGGCATCGGTGACATCGAGGCGCGCGTAATCGACCCCGGTCGGGGTTGCCGTTTCGGTGCGGGCGGCCGCGATCACCGCATAGCCATCAGCCACCAGACGGCGGGCAATGGCAGCCCCGATGCCGCTGGTCCCGCCGGTCACCACGGCGACTTTCATCGATGCTGTTTTCATGCCGCCGTTGTCCCACCATCGACCGGGAAAACCACCCCGGTCACAAAGCTTGCCGCGTCCGAGGCCAGGAAGGCAATGGTTGCCGCAATTTCAGCCGGGGCTGCGAAGCGCCCCATCGGCACTGCGTCGGTATAAGCGTCGATCGAATTGAACCGCCCGCCCGATCGCGCCGCCAACTGGGTGATCACGTCGCGCAGCATGGCGGTGTCGGTGCTGCCGGGGGCGACGGCATTGAAGCGGATGTTATGCGGTGCCCAGTCGAGTGCTGCCGATTTGGTCAGCTGCGCGATGGCGGCCTTGGATGCGCCATAGGCTGCACTGGCCTTTTTGCCGATCAGCGCCTGGTCGGAGGCGACATTGACCACCGCGCCGCGCTTCTGCGCGATCATGCCCGGCAGCACCGCGCGGATAAGCGCATAGGCGGCCATAAAATTCACGTCGAAGACACCGGCGAGGGCAGCGAGGTCGGTTTCCAGGATGGTGCCCAGCACCGTCGTGCCGGCGCAGTTCACCAGAATATCGACCGGGCCATGCCTGGCGATCAAGGCCGCCGCACGGTCTTCGACAGTGGCGATGTCGGACAAATCGAAATCGGGCAGGTCGAGCCCGATGACCTCTGCCCCATCGGCCGCGAACAATTCTGCCACCGCGCTGCCAATGCCGCCGCGATGGCCGGAAATCATTGCCCGCCGTCCGGCGAGCCCGAAGGAAATTTCTGTGCCCATTGCGTATAGGTGCCGTCGCCGGGGCGGAATGGCAAGGCCCCGATTCTGAATGACAAGCCCCAATGTTGGATGGCAAGCCCCAATGCTGGATGGCAAGCCCTCGGGCTGAATCCAAAGCCCTGGGGCGGCGCTTGCCAAGCGATGCGGAATTTTCAAAGATAAGAATTAACGGGACGCCAAACAGAAAAACCGGATCATCATTTTCTTCCAGGAGCGTCCTATGCCCAATCCATTGAATGCCTATGTCGCCGGCCCGCGCACCCGGATATTTGGTGCCGAAACCGGCCCGCTGGCGGGGCTTGATTTCGCGGTCAAGGACCTGATCGATATTGCCGGCGTGCCCACGGGCGGCGGCAATCCGGACTGGCCGCGCGCCAACCCGGTGCCGACCCGACATGCCTGGGTGGTGCAAACCTTACTTGCGGCTGGCGCATCGGTGATCGGCAAGACCATCACTGATGAGGTGTCACTCGGGATTTTGGGGGAGAACGCCCATGACGGCACCCCCACCAATCCGGCGGCCCCCGGCCGGGTGCCCGGTGGATCGTCGTCAGGCTCGGCCGCGGTCGTGGCGGGTGGGCTGTGTGCCTTCGCGCTCGGCACCGATAGTGGCGGATCGGTGCGGGTCCCAGCCAGCTATTGCGGACTTTATGGCGTCCGGCCGACGCATGGTCGGATCGATTTCACCGGCATCACCGTGCAGTCGCCCAGCGCGGATACCTGCGGCTGGTTCGCGCGCGACGCCGAAACTTTTGGGCTGGTGGGCGAAGTCTTATACGGGGCAGCGCGGCCAAGCGTTCTGCCAACCCGGCTGCTGGTCGCGACCGACGCATGGGGCTTTGCCGATTTGGCGGTGCAGGACGCGTTGGCGCCGATGCTCGACCGGCTCACCCGGTTGATCGGCCATCGCGAGGATGTCCTGCTCGCCCCGCAAGGTCTGTCGGTCTGGCAGCGCGCCCAGCGTGTGCTGCAAAGCAGCGAGTCCTGGCAGACCTTCGCGCCCTGGCTCGACGAATTCAATCCACGCTTTGCCTTCAGCGTTGCCCGCAGCCTGGTGATCGGCTCGATGCTGACCGACGCCGAACGCTCGGCGGCGGCGTTGATGCGTGATGAAGCCCGCGCCCGGCTGCGCTATTTGCTGCCTGAGGGCACGATATTATGCTTGCCCACGACACCGTCACCGGCCTTGCCGGTCGGGCTCAAGCTGTCCGAACTCGCGTTCCCGCGCGAACGGATTTCCTGCCTGACCAGCCATGGCGGCCTCACCGGGGTGCCGCAGGTCAGCCTGCCGGGGGCCAATGTCGATGGCGCGCCGGTTGGCCTGTCGATTATTGGCGGTCGGGGCACTGACCTTGCGCTGATGGCAGTTGCCCGCGCTTTGGAGGCGATGTGACATGACGCCTAATATCCCAGCGGTGGTCGCTGAGATTGCCGATATCTTCGAACGCTATGAACAGGCGCTGATCGATCGCGATGTTGTTGCGCTGGACAGCATGTTTTGGAACAGCCCGCACACGATCCGCCTGTCGGCGCGTGAACATGGCTATGGTTTCGACGCCATTCACGCCCACCGTCTGGCCGCCGCCGCGGGCGCCGGCAGTATTAAGCAGGGGCGGGTGCGGCGCGATATTCTGACGCTTGGGCAGGATTTTGCGACCGTCAACCTGACCTTCAAAGTCCGCGATCCCGCCCTGATCGGGCGCCAGAGCCAGGCCTGGGCGCGCTTTCCGGGGCTAGGCTGGAAAGTGGTCTCCGCCCATGTTTCGACCGTCAATGCCTCGACATTGGCGCCGGACTGACCAAGTCTGGCGCTATGCTCACCGTGAACCATGTCACCCGTCGATTTGCCAATGGGGTGGAGGCGCTGTCCGATGTCTCGTGCGACATCGCTGCCGGGGATTTTGTCGCCCTGCTCGGCCCGTCCGGCTGCGGCAAGTCCACTTTGCTGCGGCTGATCGCCGGACTGGATGTGCCCGATAGCGGCAGTTTGGTATGGCGGGATGGCCCGCCCGAGCCGGGAATGCTGGGTTACGTGTTCCAGGATGCGACCTTGCTGCCATGGGCGAGCGCGGTCGAGAACGTTTTTCTGCCGCTGCGTCTGCGCGGCATGGCCTGGGCCGAGGCCGCACCGCGCGTGGCGGCCGCGCTGGCGCAGGTTGGGCTCGCCGGTTTCGCCGATGCCCGGCCCCAGCAACTGTCGGGCGGCATGCGGATGCGGGTTTCCATCGCCCGCGCGCTGGTCACCCGCCCGCGTGTATTGCTGATGGATGAGCCTTTCGCCGCCCTCGACGAATTCACCCGGCACAAATTGCAGGAGGACCTGCTTGCTCTGTGGCGGGAGCTTAATTGCACGATCCTGTTCGTGACCCATTCGCTTTACGAGGCCGCGTTTCTCGCCCGGCGCATTTTGCTCATGTCGCCCCGACCCGGTCGCATCGTGCACGACATTGCCTCTGTGGTTCCGTCCGGTGCCGAGGCGCGGCTCGATCCGGCCTATGCCGCGCTGGTCGCCGACATCACCCGACATTTGCGGGACGCGGCATGAACCCAGGATCACGTCTCGCGCCGCTGATGTTTTTCACCGCGATGCTGCTGGCCTGGGAGGCACTGGTGCGTGTGACCAACGTGCCAGCCTATCTGGTGCCTGGGCCATGGGCGATCGGGCAGGCGTTTCTTGGCGCCCCTTTTGTGTTGCTTGCCTCGCTGGCATCCACCCTTGTGGTGACCGCAGTTGCGTTGCTGGTCTCGGCGGCGGTCGGCGTCGCACTCGCGGTGGCGATGGCCGCCAGCCCCTGGGCACGTGCCGTCATCCAACCCTGGGCGGTGGTTTTGCAGGTGACCCCGATCGTGGCGATCGCGCCACTTATCATCGTCTGGGTCGGCGATCCGTTCGCGGCGTTGGTGGTCTGCGCGGTCATCGTGGCGTTCTTCCCGATCTTTTCCAACACCGCTATCGGGCTCAATGCAGCCCCGGCCGATCTGCTCGATCTCTTCAGGCTCAATGGCGCAGGCACCTGGGACACGGTCCGCCTGCTGCGCCTGCCAGCCGCCTTGCCGTATTTCCTCGCGGGGTTGCGGGTTTCCGGCGGTCTGTCCCTGGTTGGCGCGGTGGTCGCCGAGTTTGTCGCAGGATCGGGCGGATTTGCCTCCGGCCTCGCCTATCGCATCCTTGAAGCCGGCTACCGGCTGCAAATTCCCCGCATGTTCGCAGCCCTGGTGTTGTTGTCGCTGGCGGGTCTCGCGATCAACACCGCCCTGGCCGGACTTGCCCGCGTGCTGCTGGCCCGCTACGGGGACAGCACCTGAGATGAGGGCAAGATGACCAAGACCAAGACCATGACCGACGCCCAAATTGCCTACGAGACCAAACGTGCCGCCAAGGCAGGCATGAGCCTGGAAAAGCACCTCGCCATCAAAGCGCGCGAGCAGCAGGCGGTCGAACGTGCCAAGGCGCCGCCGCCCAAGCCGGAACCGCCGAAAAAACCGGGTTTCTTTGGCCGGATTCTGGAGAAACTGCAAAAGCCGCTCTGACCGTGATGCGTGCGGTTCACGCTGATTGGAGCGTCGATCCGCGCAAACGCTGGATGGCAATCGCGGATCGGGCGGGCGTGGGCTGGCGCTTGGATGCGCCTAAACCAGTGGGCGATGTCACAACACTGTTTGCCCGCTTGCAGGATGGCGTCAGAAGCGTCGCCCTCGGGGTCGATCTGCCGCTGGGCCTGCCGCGCGCCTTTGTCGCGCTTCATGGGGTCCATCCTGATTTCGTCGCCTTCCTCCACGATCTCGCCAACAATCCCGGATTTTTCGAGGTCTGCGCGGAGCTGTCCGATCTGTCATCGGGCCGCCCCTTCTACCCCATGCGCGGCGTGAAGGGCATGACCCGGTTGAGCCATGCGACTGCCCTTGGTCTGCTGCATGCCGATGACTTATCGCGCGATTGCGACCGCGCGACGGCGGAACGCCCGGCTGGTTGCCCGCTATTCTGGACCCTCGGTGCCAACCAGACCGGCAAGGCCGCCATCGCCGCATGGCGCGACTTGCTCCTGCCCGCCATCGCCAACGCACAGATGCCGCGCCTGTGGCCGTTCGAGGGGGATTTCCAATCGCTGCTCGCCCAGGGCGGGATTGTCATGGCCGAAACCTATCCCGCCGAGGCGCTGCGCCAACTGGGTCTGCGCCTTGCTGGCAGCAAGCGCCGGCAATTGGACCGTATCGCGCTCGCCCCCGCCTTGCGTGCCGCGCTGCACCGGCTCGCCGTCACGCCGAGCCCGGCATTTCTCGATGTGCTCAGCCAAGGTTTCGGCGCCGACGCCGCCGGTGAGGATCGCCTCGATTGCGTGCTCGGGGTGCTGGCGGTGATCAATGTACTGGCCGGCCATCGCCCCGGCGGGATCCCCGATGACCCGTGGTTGCGGCATTGGGAAGGCTGGGTGCTCGGGCAAACCGCGCGACCACAGCCTCGACAGACCAACCTATCCCCCATAGCTTCCCTCCAAGAAATTGGGGGGCAGGGTGATGCTGGCACAGGCGGTGGATTTTCGGGCTGAGGCGGATGCGCTCCATGCGCTGCTTTCCAGGCTTTCCGACGCGGATTGGAACCGCGCGACCACATTCAAATCCTGGACCATCAACGATGTCGTCCAGCATCTGCACTGGTCCGATCTGATGGCGGCATCCTCGGTCGCCGGTCCGGAGCACTTCGCCCGTTTCCGCGCCGAGATCAAAATCCTCCGTGACCAGGGCATGACCGGCGTTGAGGCTACGCGGCTTAAGCTCGGCGACCTTACCGGCAAAGCGCTGGGCGCGCGCTGGTATGAAACCATGGCCGGTCTCTGCGACAAGCTGTCCGCTATGGCACCCGATACGCGGCTGAAATGGGCCGGTCCCGACATGGGTGTGAAAATGTTCGCAACCGCGCGGCAAATGGAAACCTGGGCGCATGGCCAGGAGGTGTACGATCTCCTCGGAGTCGAACGCGAACCGACCGACCGCCTGCGCAACATCGCCGAAATCGGGGTGCGCACCTATGGCTGGACCTTCGTCAATCGCGGGAAGGACTTGCCCGGCCCGGCGCCGTCGGTGCGGCTGGTCGGGCCGGGGGGCGCGATCTGGCAATGGCATGACCACACCCCGGATAATTGCGTCACCGGCGATGCGGTCGCGTTCTGCCAGGTGGTGACCCAGGTGCGTAACATTGCCGACACCAGCCTTGTCGTTACCGGTGCCCCGGCGATTGCGTGGATGGAGATTGCGCAGTGCTTCGCCGGCCCCCCCGAAGCCCCGCCAGCCCCCGGCACCAGAGCACCCAAAAAATGACCACCGCCGCAGAAGTATTGGTTGCCTTCCTCGCCGCCAACGGCGTTGACCGCGCGTTCTGCGTACCCGGCGAGAGCTACGTCGCGGTGCTCGACGCGCTGCACGCCCATCCCGTCATCGATCTGGTGACCTGCCGGCATGAAAGCGGGGCGGGGTTCATGGCTTTGGCCGATGCACGATTGACCGGCGTGCCCGGCGTGGCGCTGGTCAGCCGTGGCCCTGGTGCCTGCAATGCCTCAATTGCCGTGCACACCGCCCAGCAGGACAGCGTGCCGCTGCTGCTGATTGTCGGCCAGGTCGAAGCCCGCGACCTGCGTGCCCGCGCCTTTCAGGAAATCGACTATTCCCGCATGTTCGACGGGGTGGCGAAATTTGTCGGTGAGGCAACCCGGCCAGATCAAGTTCCCGAACTTGTCGCCCGCGCCTGGGCGGCGATGTTGACCGGCATTCCCGGACCGGCGGTACTGTCGCTGCCAGAAGACGTGCTGGCCGCCATATGCACCGTGCCCGTTCCAAATCCGGTGATCGCCAGCGATGCCGCGCCATCCCCGGATGCCGCCGACGCGCTGGCTGAGATGCTGCGCGCGGCTGAGCGCCCGGTGCTGATCGCCGGCGGTGATTTCGATCGGCCGGGCGGGCGGGAGGCTTTGCTGGCATTCGCCGAGCGTTGGCAAATCCCGGTTGCCGTCAGTTTCCGGCGCCAGGATTTGTTTCCGAACGCGCACCCGCTTTATGCCGGCGATATGGGCCTGTCCAACCCGGCCCCCCAACGCGCGGCCTTTGCCCGCGCCGATCTGGTGCTGGCCTTCGGCACCAGGCTTGGCGACATCACCAGCCAGGGCTATTCGTTTCCGGCGCCAGGCCAGAGAACGGTCCATGTCTGCGCCGACGCCTCCTGGCTCGGCTGGCGTTTCCCGACCGAACTGGCACTCGCCGCCCACGCAATCCCGACCGTTGCAGCCCTCGCGTCGCGCAACGTCGGTGCCCCGGCCGGTCGCGCGGCGTGGTGCGCCGAATTGCGCGGACTGCAAACCGCCGACGCCGCCTGGACGCGGCGCCACGCCGATGACGGCGTGGTGTTTCCCAATCTGGTGGCAGCGCTTGGGCCGATGCTGGCCGACAACGCCATCGTCACCCTCGATGCCGGAACCTTCGGCGCGCCGTTCTACCGCAAGATCGCCTGGAAATCCGGGCAAAGCCTGCTCGCCCCGATTTCCGGCGCGATGGGCTATGGCATGCCGGCAGCCGTGGCCGCCGCCTTACGCTGCCCGGACCGTCCGGTGATCTGTGCGCTGGGCGATGGTGGCTTCCTGATGACCGGCGGGGAACTGGCGGTCGCGGTCGGACGCGGCGCGCCGATCAAGGTGCTGCTGAGCGAAAACGGCAGCTATGCCTCGATCCGCATCCACCAGGAACGCGCCCATCCCGGCCGGGTATCTGGCACCGACCTGATCAACCCCGACCTCGCTGCGATCGGTGCCGCCTATGGCTATCCGGTGATGGTGGTCCGCGACGAAGCCGATTTGCCGGCCTTGCTCGCCGCCCTGGTCGCACCGGGCCCATTATTTGCCGTGGTGCATTCATCCCTGTCAGCCGTGCTACCGCCGCCACAAAGGGCTGATTGATGGGCAATTTCTCCGCCTTTGCCGGGCAGCGCTACCTCAACCTTGAAAGCTTTCGCAAGAACGGCAACGGCATCCGCACGCCGCTATGGTTTGCCCAGGATGGCGACACGATCTTCGTCTACACCACCGCCGATAGCGGCAAGGCCAAACGCATCCGCCGCGACGTGGCGGTGAACATCGCCGTCTGCGACATGCGTGGCAATGTCTCCGGCGATTGGATCGCCGTCCGTGCCGCCCCGGTCACTGGCGCCGCATACGAGCGCGGCATGATGCTGCTGGATCGCAAATACTTTCCCTGGAAGCAGATGCTCAACATGGCGGCCTGGTTCAGGCCGCGCCCGCGGGTGGTGATCGCGATCCGCGCAGCAGCAGAACCGTCTGCGCCAGCGCCATGAGCGCCAGTTGCCCGGCCGCAATCACAAACGGGATATGCCAGCCCAGATACGGCACTGCCGCCGTAAACAGGCTCGGCCCGGCGACATAGCCGAGGAACACCACCAGGGTTGACCCCGACGTTGCGTCCGCAATCCGCTGCGGCGGTGACAGCCGTGCGATCTCGGCCATGTAAATCCCGTTCCACGAACAGGCGAAAAATCCGGTCAGCACCCCCACCGCTGCCTTGGTGCCCAGCCCCCAGTCGCCGGGCATGTACGCGTAAAGCACCACGCAGCCCGCCGCGACAAAGGCCTGCACGGTGAGGTTGAGCGCCGGCCGCCCTGTCCGATCGGCGAGAAACCCAAGAAATACCCGGGCAAACACCCCGGCGCCCTGCAAACTTGCATAGACAAATCCGGCCTCCAGCAACCCCATCCCGGTTTCGGTCAGCACGGTTACCGAAAAGCTGAACAACACCCCCTGCACCAGCGCAAAGCTCAGCGCCAAAGCCGTTATCGTCAGCATCCCGCGGCTTTCGCCGAGCGCCAGCAAAGGTGTCATCACATTGGCCAACGAGAAGATCGCGCGTGGATGCACCGATCGGGTCGGGTCACGCTCCACATCCATCATCTTGCGCAACGGCGCGATGGCAATCGCCGAAACTGATCCAACCGCCACCGCGAGCAACAACGCCGATGGCCAGCCATAATGTAGCGCAAACGGTGCCACAATCAGCCCGGCCAGCGCGCCGCCGGCAGGCGCCCCAGCCTGCTTGATCGAAAAGATCAGCGTCCGGTGCGCGGGCGGTGCCGTCTTGGCCAAAATCCGGCTTCCCGCCGGCGGCGTCGGGCCATAGCCCACCCCGAGAAACAGCGCCGCCACCACCAGCGCCGGCCACGACCCGGTGGCTGCAATCGCCATCGCCGCCACCGCCAGCATCGACCCCAACTGCAAACTGCGCACTGGCCCGAGTCTGGCGAGCACTGGGGAGCCAAACGCCAGAAACAAACATGACCCCACCGAGGTCAAGGATGACAGATTGCCAATCCGCTCCGGCTCGATCCCCGCACTCCTGGTCAGCAACGGCGCCACCACTGGCAGGCACTGGCCCATGAATGACGACGCCGATTGGGCGAGCAGGGTGGCAGACAGGGCAAGCAGCCAGGGGGGGATACGTTTCACCGATGAAAGCTGCGGGATCGGGTGAGGGAGGTCAAGGAAGCGTCCGCTTTCACCCCATCTCCACCCGCCCAAGCCCTGCTCTGGCCACCGCCCACGCTCTGCGGTATGATGATCGTTGATACGTTACGGGGTGGATGGTTATGGCTGGCAGTGTCAACAAGGTGATTTTGGTCGGCAATCTGGGCAAGGACCCCGAAATCCGCTCGATGCAGGATGGTACCAAAATCGTGAGCTTCAATCTCGCGACGTCCGAGACCTGGAATGACCGCGCCTCGGGTGAACGCAAGGAAAAAACCGAGTGGCATCGGGTGGTGGTTTTTAACGACCGGATTGGCGATGTTGTTGAAAAATACTGTAAAAAAGGTGCAAAGGTCTATATCGAAGGCGCGCTGCAGACCCGCAAATGGACCGACCAGTCGGGGGCGGAGAAATATACCACCGAGGTGGTGATCGGCCGCTTCAAAGGCGAACTGACCATGCTCGACACCCGCAATTCCGGTGAAGGCGGCGGCGGGGGCGACTATGCCCCGCGCGAACGCGCAGCCCCGGCCGCCCGTGCGCCGGCCGCGCGCGGCAGTGCGGCGCCGTCCTGGGACCAGCCCAAGCCGCGCGGCGATCTCGACGACGACATTCCCTTTTGAGCCGTGCCCATTCTGAGCGGTACCTTTCACAACGCCCGCAGCCTGACCCAAACAAAACCTGAATCGAGACCAAGTTGAGCGATACGCCCGAAGAACCGACCGTCGAAAATGGCGGCGTGCCTGCTGCGCCGATGCCTGGAGTGCCAGGGTCTCCGCCACCGTCGCAAACGGTTGTGCTGGAAGAGGAAATGCGGCGGTCGTACCTCGACTACGCCATGTCGGTCATTGTCAGCCGGGCGTTGCCGGATGCGCGCGACGGGCTGAAGCCGGTGCATCGCCGCATTCTGTTCGGGATGCACGAATCGGGCTTTACCCACGACAAACCCTATCGCAAGGCCGCCCGCGTGGTTGGCGACGTGATGGGCAAGTATCATCCGCATGGCGACGCCAGCATTTACGATGCGCTGGTGCGGATGGCGCAGTCGTTTTCGATGCGGGTGAAGTTGATCGACGGGCAGGGCAATTTCGGTTCGGTTGATGGCGATCCACCGGCGGCGATGCGCTATACCGAGGCGCGTCTGGCGCGGTCTGCGTTTCATCTGATTGAGGATATTGATCGCGATACCGTTGATTTTCAACCAAATTATGACGAGTCGGAAAACGAACCCAAGGTTCTCCCGGCAACCTTCCCGAACCTGCTGATTAACGGTGCCGGCGGCATTGCTGTCGGCATGGCGACCAATATTCCGCCGCATAATCCCGGCGAGATCATCGATGCGACGCTTGCGATCATCGCCAACCCGGAGATCACCCTCGACGAATTGCTCGCCATCGTCCCCGGCCCGGATTTCCCCACCGGCGGGATCATCATCGGGCGAGCCGGCATTCGCAGTGGCCTGGAAACCGGTCGTGGCAGCGTCATCATTCGCGCCCGTGCCGAGATCGAAAACATTCGCAAAGACCGAGAAGCCATTATTATTACAGAAATTCCCTATCAGGTGAATAAGTCCACCCTGATCGAGAAAATCGCCGATCTGGTGCGCGCCAAGCAGATCGAGGGCATTTCCGAAATGCGTGACGAGAGCGATCGCTCCGGCATGCGCATCGTGATCGAGCTTAAGCGCGACGCGACCGGCGACGTGGTGCTGAACCAGCTCTACCGCTTCACCCAGCTGCAAACCAGCTTCGGCATGAACATGCTGGCGCTGGATAACGGCATGCCGCGCATGATGGGGCTGAAGGACGCGCTGTCGGTCTTCATCCGTTTCCGCGAGGAGGTTATTCTCCGCCGCAGCCGCTTCGACCTGAAAAAGGCGCGGGAACGCGCGCATACCCTGGTCGGGCTCGCCATTGCGGTCGCCAATATTGATGAGGTGATTGCCACCATCCGCGCCAGCCCCGATGCGGCCTCCGCACGCGCGGCGCTGATGGGTCGTGACTGGCCGGCCGACGCGGTGCTGGCGCTGCTGGCGCTGATCGAGGATGAGCGCAATATCATCACCGAGGCCAACACTGTCCGCCTGACCGAAGAACAGGCCCGGGCGATCCTGGATATCCGCCTGCAACGCCTGACCGGACTCGAACGGGAACGGATTGACGGCGAGATGGCAGAAGTTGCCGCCAAGATCGCTGATTTGCTGGATATTCTCAGCAGTCGGCCACGCCGCATGGAGGTCATGCAGAACGAGCTGATCGCGGTGCGCGCCGAAATCGCCTCGCCGCGGATGACCGAGATATCCGACAGCCTCGCCGACCAGGACGATGAAAGCCTGATCGAGCCAGGCCGCATGGTGGTGACCATCACCCGCGACGGCTTCATCAAACGCACGCCGCTGGAAACCTTCCGCCAGCAGAATCGCGGCGGTCGCGGGCGGTCTGCCGCCTCGACTCGCGGCGACGACGTGGTGACCCGCAGCTTCAACGGCCACACCCATCAATGGGTGCTGTTCTTCTCCTCCGGCGGCAAGGCGTTCCGCCAGAAGGTCTGGAAGTTGCCGGAAGGCGGCCCGACAGGAAAGGGCAGGGCGCTGGTCAATCTGCTGCCGGAACTCGGCTCGGACACCATCACCACCGTGCTGCCGCTGCCACATGACGAGACGCTGTGGGACAGCCTGCATCTGGTTTTCGCCACCCGCCTCGGCAATGTCCGACGCAACCGGCTGTCGGATTTCCGCAACGTGCGGGCCGCCGGGCTGATCGCGATGAAACTGGATGAGGGCGACAGCCTGATCGGAGTCGCTACTCTGCACGAAGGTGATGACGTGCTGCTGGCCACCGCCAAAGGCCGCGCCATCCGCTTCCAGGCCACCGACGACGTGCTGCGCCTGTTCTCCGGTCGCGACAGTTCCGGTGTGCGCGGCATCAAGCTCGCGGTCGGCAAACACCCGGATGAGGTCATCAGCCTGTCCGTGCTGAACCATGTCGACGCGAGTAATGACGAGCGGGCAAGCTACCTCAAACATGCCTCGGCCAAGCGCCGGGCGGGCGATGAAGAAGCTGAAGCTGTGGTCGTCGATCCCGATGAGGACGCCGCCCAGGACGTCGCCTTGTCGCCGGAACGCATCGCGGAACTGGAACTCAACGAGGAATTCCTGCTCACGGTGACCAATAGTGGCTTCGGCAAGCGCAGCTCGGCCTATGAATACCGCACCAGCGGGCGTGGCGGGCTTGGAATTGTCGGGATTACCCTTACCGCCCGTACCGGCACCTCGGTCGCCGGCACTTTCACGGTGCGGGCCGGCGATGGCGTGATGCTGGTCACCGACGCCGGCCGCCTGATCCGTCTGCCGGCCGACCAGGTGCGCATCACCGGCCGATCCTCGATGGGCGTGACGCTGTTCCGCCTCGACAAGGACGAACGGGTCACGGCGCTGTTTACCGTGCTTGAAGACGATACTGCTGACGATGCCACAGCGCCGGATGAACCGGGCGTGGCCGATAACACCCCGGGTGAGGAACCAAACGATGCCTGAACAGCGTGCAGAACGGATCGGGCTTTATCCCGGAACGTTTGACCCGATCCATAACGGCCATCTCGACATTATTTCCCGCGGGGCGCGGCTGGTGGATCGGCTGATCGTCGGCGTCGGGATCAATGTCGGCAAGGCGCCGCTGTTTCCGGTTGACGAGCGTGTGGCCCTGGTGACCGAGGAATGCGCCGCGATTGCGGCCGCCACCGGCACCACCATCGAAGTGCGCAGCTTTGATGGCCTGCTGGTGCATTTCGCGCAAAAGATCGGCGCCAGGATGATCCTGCGCGGCCTGCGCGCGGTGACCGATTTTGACTACGAATTCCAGATGGCCGGCATGAACTCCCGACTCGCGCGCAACATCGAGACCACCTTTCTGATGGCGAGTGAACATCACCAGTTCATCTCCTCGCGCTTCGTCAAGGAAGTGGCGCTGATGGGCGGCGATATCATATCGTTCGTGTCGCCGCTGACCTTTGACCGCACCATGGCCAAGGTGCGCGCGGGCAGCTAGAAGCCCCTCCACACCCACTGCGGAGCTTATCCGATGCAGCGACGCCATGCTTTGACCGCCTTCCTCGCCACCACAATTCTGGGAACTACCATGACCACTGCTGATGCTGCCGGCCCCGATCTGGAAAACACGCTGTACATGGACCTGAAAGACGGTCGCGTGGTCATCCAGCTCTTTTCCGATATCGCCCCGAACCACGTCGCCCGCGTGAAGCTGCTGGCGCGCAAGGGCTTCTATGACGGCATCGTGTTCCATCGCGTCATCGAAGGCTTCATGGCCCAGGGCGGCGACCCGACCGGCACTGGCACCGGTGGCAGCGGCTTGGGCAATGTGAAGGCCGAATTCACCAAGACCCGCCACTTCCTGCGCGGCACCGTTGGTGCGGCCCGTTCGGCAAGCCCTGACAGTGCCGACAGCCAGTTCTACATCATGTTCGCCCCCGCGCCCCATCTCGATGGCCAATACACCATCTGGGGCCAGGTGACGTCGGGCATGGAGGCCATCGACAAGATCAAACGCGGCAGCGGCGGCGGTGGGACGGTTTCCAATCCTGACAAGATCATCCGCGTGCAAGTCGCCGCCGACGCGAAGTAGGTCTGCCCCGCCTTTCCAAGACTTGACGTGACCGGCGCGCTGTCGTTCAAGGCAGCGCGCCGATACTTGCTACGGCAAGCGACGACACGGCGAGCGCGTAGCTCAGTTGGTAGAGCACCGGACTTTTAATCTGGTGGTCGTGGGTTCGAGTCCCACCGCGCTCACCACTTTTTCACGCTTTGTCCGCTTGTGTTTGAACTGACCATGTCGCTATCGTTGCTTTCAATTTACGAAGAGCAACGCCAATGCGTAAAGTTGTCGTTTTGATGCTGGGGCTGATGGTCGCGGGATGCGCGCAGCCGGCGCCCGATTTGGTGCGGGACGTCCATGGCGCCGCTGCGCGGGGGACACTTCCACCCGAGGTTCCGAAAGATCAGCAGGTGCGTTACAGTGACGCGGTATGGAAGCAGGCTGTGACGGCTTGCGTTTCTACAGTGGGCACATCGACGCAGGTTATGTCCGGCGAGGAGGTTGGTCGGTTCTGTGCATGCGGAATCGACTTGTTTCAGACCCGCGTTTCGGCGACCAAGTCTCTCCAAGCGGTTATGAACCTGCAACCTGGAACATCACTATCGCCCCGCGACCTGCCGGAGTCGGGCCCCATCGCTGTCGCCTGCTGGCCAAAATAATACGGTAGGGTGTGCGTTCATCCGGGCTTGTCTGGCGAAACGCTGCCGGGTTGAGCACCGCCCGCCGGATCACGGACCGATCGATAGCGGATTGCCTCGACGCCCGTTAGAGCATGATGACCGCTGATAGGCGCGGTCACCATGCTCTAACTCTTCGGTTGGTCGCGTGATTCAGACCTCCGTGTGATTCCACCTACGGTCATCACGCTCTAGCCGCGCGACGTCCGCCAGTCATGGCAAGGGGCATACTTCGTCACATGGGTCCAATCCGCTGCGTTCTGATCCAAACGCGGCTCGGTCAGATCGAACGACAGGCTCAGTCTCCTGAAATAAATCGAGATTTATAGATCATGAGAAAAATGCGCCAAGCGACTTCTCACTGCAAGGCAAATGCGTCAGGGCAATATCAGGTTATCGCTCCCACCGATTTGGCGCCACCACCATAACGCGATACGGTAGCCGCATTACTATCGTCCAAGGAAACAACATGACCGCCCCAGAAAAACTGCGCGCCCTGATGCAAGAACCTGGCATGATCACCATGCCGGCCATTTGGGATGGCCTCAGTGCCAAACTCGCCGCCGGCGCCGGCTTCAAGACCGCCTTTCTGTCCGGATCATGCGTCGCCGCCGCCCGCCTCGGCGGCCCCGATCTCGACCTTGTCTCGTTTGCCGAAATGTTTGACAGCTTCAACATGGTCCGCGGTGCTGCGCCCGATACGCTGGTGCTGGCCGATTGCGACCATGGCTATGGCAACCCGATGAACGTTCAGCGCACCGTGCGTGCCTATGGCCGCGCAGGTGCGGCCGCGGTGCTGATCGAAGACAAAATCACCCCGCGCGCCCTGCAATCGGCCGGCAAGCCCTGCATCCCGCGCGAAGAAGCCCGGATGAAGATCCGCGCCGCCATCGCGGCCGCCAAGGACTCCGGCATTCTGGTGCTCGCCCGCACCGATTGCCGCCCGACCGCCGGCATCGATGAAGCCGTTGCCCGCATCGAAATGTATGTCGAGGAAGGTGCCGACATCCTGTTCCTCGATTCGCCCGACGGCCCCGAGGAAATCAAGCGCGCCATCGCCGCCGCCCAAGGCCGGCCGTCCTTCAACGTGGTGCAGTCGCTCGGCCGCGACAATCCGCCGAGTGCCGCCGAAGCTGCCGCCATGGGCTTCAAGATCGGCACCTATCCGCCGACCATGCTGTCGCCCGCAATCGCCGGCATGAAGGCGGGGCTTGCCGCGATGCTGGCCGGCCAGGCAACCGCGGTGGGCGCGCTGTCGGCGGCCGATCATCGTGCGACGCTGGGCTATGGTGACTACGACATCGCTGCCAAGCCCTATATTGTCGGCTAGGTAGACCGAACCCCAACGCCCGGGTCGGGCGTTGGGGATTGGTCAATCAAAGTAAAACGGCAAATGCCGATGCTGGGCTCACGGGACTTATCGATGGGTTTTTGGTCTCGCGCGCCCATCGATGCGCAACTCCGTCTCAGTTCTACCGATTCCTTGCCTGCGGAAGTGGCTCAGGAAGCGTGCAAATTGTGCATGGGAGAATTGTGAAGCGCTGATCAAGTCACATCGGAGAGCCAGGCCATCAGCCACGGCGTGAAGGCCGCCTCGGCATCCCAATTGAGCAAATGCCGCGCCCCGGGCATCACGGTGAGCGAGGCATGTGGAATGCCGGCGAGAATGCGCTCGGCGTCCTCGACGGTGGTGCCGGGATCTTCCTCGCCGGCAACGATGGCAATCGGGCGTGGGAAATTTGCCAGTTGGCCGCACACATCCAGCCCGCCAATGGCGTGGCAGCAGCCGATATAGCCTTCGAGCGGTGTCGCCAGGATCATCTCGCGGATCAGTGCCAGCCCGGTCGGATTGGCGCGGCGGAAGCGACGGGTGAGCCAGCGTTCCAGCATCGGGCCTTCGACATCGCGGAAATCACCGGCGCCCCGCGCTTCGTCGGCGCGTTTGGCCCAGGCGGCAGCGGTTCCGAATGGCGGCGCGCAGGTGGTGGCGACCAGCGCCGCGCTCGCCACCAGATCGGGCCGGCGCACCGCCAGCATCTGCGCGGTCATCCCGCCGAGCGACAGCCCGACAATATGGGCGGACGCAAATCCCAATCCATCGAGCAGCCCGGCCAGATCATCAGCCAGCATGGCAACGCTGTAGGGCGCCGGTGTTGCGGGCGATGCGCCATGGCCGCGCGTGTCATAGCGCAGCACCTGATATTGCCCGGCCAGCAGAGCGGCCTGCGGCTGCCACATGCGCAGATCGGTCGAGAGCGAGTTCGACAGCACCACCAAAGGCGCACCCGCCTTGCCATCAAGCACATAATTCAGGCTGGTACCGTTCACCGCGATCACAGGCATGGTTGGTCCTCTGCAAAATTAGGGCTTTTCCCGCCCCGATACTCGGCACAAGATCACCGAAATGCCGCCAGAGGAAGCCATGCAAATTACCCCGATCCATCCCGTATTCGTCGCACGCTGTGAAGGTGTCGATTTTCGTCGTCCGCTTAGTGCCGCCGAGGTCGCCGGGATTGACGCCGCGATGAACCAGCATGCTGTGCTGGTATTCCCCGGCCAGTTCATCGACGACGACCAGCAAAAGGCGTTTGCGCGCAATTTCGGTAAGCTCGAACTTGCCACTGGCAATATCCAGACCAGCGACCAGCGCCGACTCGATATGGAAATGGCCGATATTTCCAATGTCGATAAGGACAACAAGCTGTTCGCCCGCGATGACCGGCGGCGGATGTTCAATCTCGGCAATAATCTCTGGCATTCCGACAGCAGCTTCAAGCCGACGCCGGCAAAGTATTCCGGCCTGTCCGCGCGTGCCATTCCCAAAGCCGGCGGCGACACCCAGTTCGCCGATATGCGGGCCGCCTATGACGATCTGCCCAATGACGATAAGGCGCTGATCGCCGACATGGTCACCCATCATTCGCTGATCTATTCGCGTGGCCTACTCGGGTTTGGCGCGTTTTCCGAACAGGAAAAGCTCAACTTCGCCCCGGTGCGCCAGCGCCTGGTGCGACGCAATGCAGTGACCGGCCGCAAATCGATCTTCCTGTCGAGCCATATTGGCGAAATCGAGGGCATGCCGCGCCCGGAAGCGATGTCGCTGATCCGCGATCTGGTCGAACACGCCACCCAGCCAAAATACGTCTACACTCATCGCTGGACGCTCGGCGATCTGGTGCTGTGGGATAATCGCCAGACCATGCATCGCGCCCGGCGCTACAACGACACCGGAGAGGTGCGTGACATGCGGCGCACAACCGTGGAAGATGTTGCACCTACGCTGGCGCAGGCTGCGTAAAAGAATATTAAGGGAAGGAAACCAACAATGTCGCTCTCTCGTCGCGTGCTCCTCGGCACTGCCGCCGCATCCACATTCGCTACCGTGCGCTCCGCCAAAGCCCAGCGGGTCAAAATCAAACTCGGCGTGCTCAACGATATGTCTGGCCCGTACGCCGATGATGGCGGCCCGGTCAGCCTCGCCTGCACCCGTCAGGCAGTGCAGGAATTCGGCGACAAGGGCTTTGATGTTGAGGTCGTGTTCGGCGACCACCAGAACAAACCGGATGTCGGGTCGAGCATTGCGCGCCAATGGTTCGACCAGGACGGGGTGGATGCGATTGTCGACGTGCCGACATCGTCGGTCGCGCTCGCGGTCAACACTGTCTGCCGTGAAAAGAACAAGGTGTTCCTCAATTCCGGGGCCGCAACCACCGATCTCACCGGCGTGCAGTGCACACCAAATACCATCCATTGGACCTATGACACGTACATGCTGGCCAACTCCACCGCCGGCGCGATGGTCAAGGCAGGTGGCGACAGCTGGTATTTCATCACGGCTGACTACGTGTTCGGTCAGCAGTTGGAACGCGACTCGTCGGCATTTGTGAACGCTGCTGGCGGCAAAGTGCTCGGCACACGGCGCTACCCGTTCCCCGACACCACCGATTTCTCCTCCTTCCTGGTCCAGGCGCAGGCCTCGGGCGCGAAAGTTCTCGGCCTCGCCAATGCCGGCAACGACACGATCAACGCGATCAAGCAGGCGGCGGAATTCGGCCTGACGAAAACCATGAAAATCGCCATGATGCTGGGCAGCATCCGCACCGTGCACGCGCTCGGGCTCGATGCCGCGCAAGGGCTGATTTTCAGCGAAAGCTTCTTCTGGGACCTCAACGAACGCACCCGGGCCTTTACCAACCGGGTCAAAACCCGGCTGACCAAGTCGAACCAGTGGATCACCATGACGCCGGCTGGCTGCTATGGCGCGACCTTTCACTACCTGAAGGCGGTCGCTGCGATGGGGGCCGGGGCGGCGAAGGCGAATGGGGCGGCCGCAGTTGCCCAGATGAAGAAGATGCCGACCGATGACGATGCCTTCGGTCCTGGCATGATCCGTGAGGACGGCCGCAAGCTGCACCCGGTTTACCTGTTCCAAACCAAGACCCGGGCCGAGAGCACGGGCGGCTGGGATTTGGTGAAGGTGATCGCCACCACCCCGGGGGACCAAGCGTTCAAGTCGATCAAGGATGGCGGCTGCCCGCTGATCAAGGCTTAAGGGAGGCCGGACGCGGCTTCGTTGTCTTATACCGAGCGCCGTTGACCCATGAAGAATGGGTCAACGGCGCTCGGTATAAGTCTTTGCTCGGCGCACCGCCGCCAGCCAACCCGGTGCGCAATACCAAGCGCCCGAATGGCTGGAAGAGTCAGCCATCCGGGCGCTTGATTTTAAAACAAAGAAGCCGAAAAACTTTGCGAATGTGTA
>CALQTN020000037.1 GCA_943333505.2 Asaia bogorensis
AGCGAAAGGATCAACGCATCCTTCTGCGGATCGGTCAGGCTGCTGAGGTTGGGCGCGAGGGACATCCGAACGTTGAATCGAAAGAGCCGTGACCGTGTAAATAGCTAACTTGAGGCGAGGCGCCAGGGCGGGGGGTGAGCAGTTACCACAATTCTCCTCATGACCGCCTTCCACTGGCATATTGTTGCCGTAATAGGCTGTCAGTAGGATGACTAGGGGCCGCCGTGCGGCGCTGTAGTGTTAGGAGACAGGATGCTTGTGTGTGCTCGCCGTGCGTTCCCGGGGATGGTATTTTCACTCCTGCTTGCGGCACCAGGGTACGCTTTTGCTGCGGATGGCCCTCAAATTGGCGGGGGAGCGGGCAATAGCGCTGTTGCAATACGGAAGCCGATTGCAAAGCCTGCTACGAGAGCGTCGGTCGCAACGATGCAACGATTTGGATGGGAGCAGAGTGGCATGGCATCTTGGTATGGTGGCGAACGGTGGCAAGGCAAGCTAACAGCAAGCGGCGCGCGCTACGATCAGAATGCCCTGACGGCCGCACATGCGACGCTTCCGATTGGTTCGCGCGTGAAGGTAACTATCGTTGGGACCAATCAAGCGGTGGTGGTAACCATCAATGATAGACCGGGAACCAAGACGAGAATTATTGACCTTTCCCGCGCGGCCGCAAAGGAGCTCGGCATCCTTAGCCGAGGCGTTGCGCGGGTAAATCTCTTCCGCCTCGACTCCTGAGCCATAGTAGAGTGCTAGATTGGGGAGTTGGGCGAAAAAAATTTGCGCCACGGTATTGGGAGCCGGCCCTGTGAAAGTTATTTTGCCCGCGGATGCCAGGGTGCGAGTGCCAGATGGCTCCGAGTTGGTTCCCCATCTCAGTGCAGGTGCGGAGCTTGCCGGACCGAGTGCCCCCCACCGGCTTATATCCATTAATCGCTGCCTACCGCCAGAGAAATGCGTTGTGTTCGATGCCGGCAGCCTGCTCCCCAACGAGCCAGAGGTGGAATTGCGGGTTTCACCGGATACGCTCGTAGGGTTTCAAATGCCTGGTGGTGAGCGACAATTGGCGGCCGCCTCGGGCATGGTCAATGGAATGAATATCCGGTTGGAAAGTTGGCCACGCCGGCTCGATGCTTTTGTGGTCGACGTTGGTGGCGAGATCGCTTTGAACCGTATCTGGCTCGCTTCGACGGGGGTATCTGACCTTCAGGCTGGGGCTGTGTGGGGGGGGGCCGCGATTATAAGGTGGCGACATAGCGCTAGCTACCAGGACGAATCGGTTCGACCAGACCGGGCCCCAGTTCGGATTATGTCGGATGGGCGTTGGGCTGAGTTGCTCAATTCAGACCAAATTGATGATGATCATGTTCTGCGTTTCCGTATCCCAAGCCACGCGCACTGGATCCGGGTGTTCACTCCGGCCTTGCTTCCCCCTGGGCAGGGGGGAACTGAAACGGAGCAGCGCAGGTTCGGTATTGCGATTATCGCTCTCAGCATTGGCGCGCGCGTCATTGCTTTGGAGAATAGCGCCTTGGCATCGGGTTTTTATCCCATCGAAGGCGATGCGCCTCGAAAATGGCGATGGACCGACGGGAACGGTCTGATCATGCTAGATCCCGCACCACAGGAGCGGGTTTTTGTGATCCGCTTCACCAATTGGCACGAAATGTTGGAGCTGTAGGCGCAGCGCGTCAGCGCCCTTAGGACAAATCGTATCGCACTCTGCAAAAAATAACCCCGCTGCCAATGGCAGCGGGGTTATTAATTGTAATGCCACGAGTTATTAGCTGAATATATTGGTGGTTGTAGTTTGGTTCACACCAACAAATGTCAGCCTTGTATTGTCAGATAGGGTGACAACCAAGTTTCCACCCGTAACTGTCGTCGCGGCCACTGACGGCGCTCCAAGAGTTCCGCCTTGGGCGTAACCAGCAGACAGCCTGAATACATCGATACCAACAACGAAGTCGCCGATCGTGTCCGATCCACCGGCCGCGTATAATTGGTAGGTGTTCGCATTGGTTACGGTCGCTGCGACTGAGCCGTGCTGGCCGTAGACGATCGCCGAACCGGAGCCCAGCTGAATTGCGTTCGCCCCGCCGGCGCCGCCCATGACGGTAGTTGAACTGCCTGCGGCGCCAGTCCGGAACGTGTTGCCAGCGGCAGTGAAGCCACCGAAACCTCCCAGGATATCGTTACCGCCATCGGCGATGAGCAGGGCGCCACCAGCCATCGCGAATAGTTGGTCATTCCCTGCACCGCCGATCAGCGTGGTCACAGCGTTGACCGTGCTGGTCAGCATCACGCCGCCACGGGCACCGGCGGTGAACATGCCGCGACCACCAAACACCGTCGTACCGCCGCTTCCGCCGTTCACCGTTTCCGACCCGGTATTCGAACCGGCAAGCACTACGACATCCGAAACGTTCGCGTTAATCAGGGCGTTACCGCCATTCTGGATGTAGATCAGTCGCGAGCCGCTTGCCCCAGTGGCTGTTGCACCGCCAATGGTCACCACCGCCGGGACTGTGCTGCCGGAGGCAACAGTCGCAGCGGAAACGGCAATAACCACAGTGCCGCTATTGGCAACAACGTTCGCATTGCTGCTGCTGTTGGTATTGACGTTAATAAGGGCGTTATTGCCGATGGTGACGTTCGAGGTTCCAACGGTCGCATCAACATAGGCACGACCATCGCCAAGCGACTGACCGCCGGTAAGGGTTGTGCTCGTGGAGGACCCGGTGCCCGAGTTGCCGATGTAGCTATTACCGCCGGTAAGCAGCACACTGCCGCTGCTGGAGCGGTTCACGTAGGCCGTGTTGCTACCACCACCCGCAATCAAGGTGGAAGGAACCGTGGAGCTAATAACAGCGACTGTGCCGCCCGATGTATCGGTATTCAGAACCTGATTTATGTTGTTCGACAGTGTGCCAAGGTTCGCGACGCCTCTCACGGTAGTCGCAATTGTCACAGGGACGGTTGACCCGATGATCGTCGACGGCACCGTCGCGCTTACCGTGACGGAATTAACGGTCTGAACCACCAACGCTGTCGCCACAGTCGCCGCTATCGTCCCAATCACCGTTGAGCCCGGCACTGTCGACGCGACCGTCTGAGCAACGGTCGCAGGAACAGTGCTCACGGGCACAGTCGAGTTAGGGTTGTAAGCCTGGATATTCAACGACCCCGAGCTAACTTGGGATGTCAGCGCTGCGAGAGCGCTCGTTGCAATCGAGTTACTAGGGTCAGCCGACACTGGCAACGAAATCGTAATCGTTCCCACGGTCGCTACGATGGTTGAGTCAGCCATATTTTTATCCCAGCCTGATAATGCGGTGAAAAATCCGTCGAAAGCGTTTTAGCCTACATAAACAGGTTACGCAAGTATCAACATGCGACAGAAAAGAAGCACAAATGAGACGATTCTCGAAATTACGCCTTTTATCTCCACCCACCTTCGCACCGCAGCAAGAACGTCGCAACGTCAGAAAGCAAATAAAATCATATATTTACCCAAGAAACGAAAGAGGCCGCATGGTTTCGGAGAGGATAGCGTCAGCCTGCACACCCTACTTATCGCCTGATCCTTGGCGGCGTCACTCCTGAACCTGTGAAGCTTTGTTACTTTCGCGGGCAAGACGGGTCGCAGTCCGAAGCAGGAACGCCCGGTCTTCATCGCTGCAAGCCCGGTAAAGCCGCAACAACGCAAGCTCAACCGCACCTTCCGCAGCAGCGTCGGCCGCAGACTCGCGAGATCCGTCTACAATATAGGCCACGGACACGCGCAAAATCGACGCTACCTTGGACAAATTGCCGCGGACCTGCCCCGCACGGTCGGTTTCCCATTGGGCAACTGCGCTCCGGCTAACCCCAACAGCCCGGGCCAAATCCCCCTGAGTCATTCCCAGGGCACGTCGTGCGTTACGAATGCGGGCACCCGCAGGCGGGTCGAGTTCTTCTGTGTCGGTCATGGCGTCCTTTTAAGCAAGCGACACTAACATCGCAATGTTTTTATTATTGACTTTTAAAGTCATTTACTTTAACTTTTGTTCATCAGAAGGTAAGGAAATATCATGCCAGAGCCATTGAGCTGGTCGCTGCCGCAGGACCAGCAGCTCCTGCAGATGCGCGCAGGTGGCGCGTGTTGGGACAATATTGCCGCTGCGCTTGGCGTGAGCCGTTGGTCAGCGGTGGAACGAGGTCGCAAAATTGGCGCCTGCAAGACCGCGCGGACCGTGAATGCTCCCATCACGTCACCGCAATGCGATCCGACGCGCGAACCGCTGCCTGCGGGACACTCAACAAGCTGGGGCGCGCTTGTTGCCCACACATCGCTCCACGGCCAATCTTATCCCTGGCCACCCATGCCGTTTGGAGGTTAACCGATGACCTATCTGTCAAACGACAACGCAGCACTGGATGCGCCCGCCGTCATTCAGCGCCTTGAAGAATGTGGTCGCACTTTGCTGGCTTTGCCCGCGGGCGGCTATTCCACCCGGATGCGCAGCTTCAATCTCGAGGTCGTGCGGAGTGCTGTGGACACGTATGGCTGGGAAGGTGGAAAACTGCGGCCGTCAGTGCCCAGCGCGAGCCACATCACCCGGATGGACGACGCGTTGCGCTGGGTGCAATTAATCCCTGAAGACCGATATGTGCTGAGGCGTATTGTTGGAGCACGCAGCCTGGTCAGCCCGCTGAACGATAAGCATCTTTTCCCATGGCGCCGCCTCGGCACAATGCTTGGCGCGGACCACAAGGCGATTCAACGCTGGCATGCACAAGGTATTGGCCTGATCGTGGCAGGTCTAAACAGGACGGCAACCGGCGACATAAAACGGGCCGAGAGAATGATTGCTGTCCGCATATAGGCGCCTCCCTGGCGAGATCGACGCGAACTTGGCATCATACTAGCGCTGCAAAAGGGTGGAGTTGAATAACCGTGACACAGATCGATGGAATTGACGTGCCTGATTTGACTGCCATCGCGCAGACCGCACGCGGGCTCGAACCCTTCATTCGGACAACGCCGATATACGAGACGACTATCGCGAGTGATATCAAGGCAGTGTTCAAACTGGAAATGTTACAAGCCAGTGGAACCTTCAAGGCTCGGGGCGCTTTCTCCAATCTGCTCGGCCTAAATGAACCTCAGGCACGGGCCGGTGTGACATGCGTATCGGCAGGCAACCACGCAGTTGCTGTGGCTTATGCCGCCATGGTGATGGGCATTTCGGCCAAGGTGGTGATGCTGGCGACCGCCAATCCCGCGCGGGTCGCCCTGTGCCGGAAGTTTGGCGCTGAAATTGTCATGGAAGCCGACGGCGCGCTGGGCTTCGCCCGGGTCCGGCAGATTGAAAGCGACGAGGGCAGGTTTTTTGTGCATCCGTTCAACGGCTATCGGACAGTTCTCGGCACGGCGACGCTTGGAGCCGAATGGGCGCAGCAAGCCGGCAACCTCGATGCAATCGTGTTGCCAATCGGTGGTGGCGGATTAGCCGCAGGGGTGGCAACGGCGTTCAAGCTGCTGCAACCGGATATCGAGGTATATGGCGTCGAGCCTGTGGGCGCGGCGTCGATGGCGCGCAGTTTCGCCGAAGCCCAGCCGATCAAGATGGGTCCAATGCAGAGCATCGCTGACAGTCTTATGGCGCCGCACACCGAAGCCTACAGCTATGGCCTATGCCGACTTGCAATCGATCATCTGGCAACGGTGGATGATACGATGATCCGTGACGCCATGCGTTTCTTGTTCGATGAGCTAAAGCTTGCGATCGAGCCGGCATGTGCCGTTGCTACAGCCGCGGTGCTTGGGCCCCTGCGCAATACCCTGGCGGGCAAACGGACTGGCGTGCTGCTGTGTGGCAGCAACACCGATGCGACGACGTTTGCCCACCATATCGGGAATTTGACGTGACCCCAGGCACCGCCCGTTCACCACTGGAAGCTTAGCGAGTAGAGGTCAACTGGTCATTGTTTCAATCTCTTAGGACATTGGTTGGTCAGATAAGATGGCTGAGTTGGGCGCTCTGCATCACGCTCAGCGCAGGTGGGGTGAGCGCCCAAACCACAATGACCCAAGCCAGTACTGCCCCTCAATCCGCACAGCTGAGCCTGCGACTTGAGGGGGCACTTACCTTGCGGTCGCCACCGACGGCGTGGGGCAAAATCACGCTTGACGAAAGCACAAGGCGGCTGTTCCTGGCCCGGCGCGCCGCCGGGGTCAGTGTGTATAATATTGATACGCTGAAGCCCGTGGCTGAAATCTCGGACGCGAAGGGTGCGCTGGCGGTGGTGATCGCCCCGGGGATTGGTAGCCCAGCGGGGCGTGGGTTCAGTGCAAACGGGGATAGTGGTGAGAAATCGCTCACTGTTTTCGATCTCGCCAACTACAAGACGATCGCCAAGGTAGCGCTCGATTTCGTGCCCGCCAACTTGGTTTATGACGCGGGTAGCCGGCGCTTGGCGGTCATGGCGGAAGCAAGCGGGCCGATCACCTCAATATTTCTGATCGATCCACTTAAGCTGGAGGTGGTCAAAAAGCTGGAGGTGGCGACGGGTGCACCAGGAGGCATGACAGTTGATGGTCGCGGACGGCTGTTCGTCACTTTGCCGGACAAGGACAGCGTTGCAATCTATAACATTGTCAGTGGCGAGGCGCTCGGCATTTGGCCGGTCGGGGCGTGCCGGCAGCCTAGCATAGTGCTCTTTGAGCGCCTGAGCTTCCGCTTGGTGATGACGTGCAACGGGACACCGGGGATAGCGACAACGATCGACGTCATGTCGGGAAAAGTCGCCGCGAGCGTGCGGACTGGCAACCAGGCAGGGCAAATTGCTGTCGATTCCCGCGACGGCCTGCTCTATTTCGCATCAGGCGCCGAGGCAACGGTTACCGTCGTGCGTGCGCGCGGAACAGATCGCTATGAAGCGCTCGAACAAATCACGACCCGGACTTTGGCCCAGGAAATCGCCATTGATAGCCGCACTGGGCGTGTTTTCATGGTGGCGGCGGACGTGGTGCAGAGTGTGCCACCCCAGAGCGGTGGGGCACGGACGACACGGATTGTCGCCAACAGCTTCACGATCCTGGTTTATCGGCGGATGCCGATCGAGCCATGAGGGTCAGATCCAGCTTGCAATCGCGTCCAGGGGCTTCTTGATGCCGCCGGCGGCCGGCACCATGCAACCCGCTGCGGGATAGCCGACCACGAGAAGAATATAAGGCTTCTCGCTGTCCGGTCGCTTGCAGATTTCGTTCAGACAATTCATCGGCGACGGGGTGTGGGTCAAGGTTGCCAGCCCGGCGTGGTGAAGGCTTGCGACCAAAAAACCGGCGGCAATGCCCACCGATTCGGGGACGTCGTAATGATTGACCCGGCTGCCATCGGCCGCGACGCCGTGGCGTTGGGCCAAGATGGCGATAAGGACGGGCGCAGTTCCCGCCGCAAGCAGTGCATAGGCAATATTGGCATGCCGAACCGACCGGGGGGGGGAAATCGCGCACGCTGCGGCGGTATCGGCTACCATGCCAGGCTGCCTTTCATAGTATGGTTAGAGCGTGATGACCGCTGATAGGCGCGGTCATCACGCTCTAACCCTTTGTTTAGTCGCGTGATTCAGACCTTCGGTGATTCCACCTACGGTCATCACGCTCTAAGCGCCCGCGAGAGCTTGCCAGTAACGTCCCTGCATGATCGCGGCGGCAATGCCAGGTTCGGCTTGCGGGTTGAACTTACGGGCAAAGAGCGCCGAGGCGCCGGCTGCGCGAAACCCTTGAAAATCCAGGGTATCGTCACCGCCCGCCCGGCGGACGTGATCGGCGAACATGGGGGTTCCCTGCAATTTTTTGCCTGCCATAAGCTGAGGGGCGTTGCCAAGGATGGTCTGGATCATGTGCTCATCCGGCACCTGCATATGGCGAAAATAACGTTGAACCTCAGGCGCGTGCAGTGATGGCAACATCGCTTCGATGGTAGCACCGGTCAGCGCCCACCATTGCGACCCGTAAAAAAACCGCTCGAATATCGGTGCCCGGGGCGGGATCTCAGCCAGGATTTCGCCAACCAGGTGTTCAGCTTCCCCGCGGATCCAGTCCATGCGATCACGCGGCACGCCATAGCGAGCGGCGGCCGGCGCGGACTGCATGGGGTTGAGCAGCGGATGGTCCCAGAAGACATAATTGTAGCGGCGCCAGGGTTGCACCCAGCCGTACCGCTCAATTGCTCGTTGCTGGTCGGTTCCTGCGAGCGAAGGATCGTCCTGCACTTCGAGCAGTTCGATGTATTCGGTGTCCATATCTGACATTAATGCGTCGATTTGGGCGAACGTGCGGACAGGCAGGGCGTCGCCACTGATCAGGATCATGCGCTGATAACCGCGCGCAGCCTCGATCAGGGCCAGGGTGGCGCGCATCATGGTCCATCCGCCCCAGAACACCGGCACGCGCGGCAGGATCAGGGTGGTATGCGGCGGCAGGGGCAGGCTGGCCAGGAGAAATTCACTTTTTGCATCAACGTGGATGAACACGTGGAAGCGGTTTGCCCGGGCGGGATTATCCAACAGGTGCAGAAGATACGCCAAGATGGCGGGGTGGTGGGCAAGCACGAGAATGGCTGTTTGCGGACGCACTGCCTGGCTATCGGACGCTGGGATGGAAGAGTTGCTCACCACCAATCTGGTAACGCCCGATCGCCGCCTGCCCGTCGGGCGAGGACAACCAGGACGCAAGGCGACGGGCCGGGCCAATTTTCACCGATGGGTGCTTGATTGGGTTCATTTCAATCACATTGTAGCGGTTAATCAGCGCAGGATCACCGGACACAAGTTCGATGAGATCGCGACGATTGCCATAGGCGAGCCACGTGCCCCGGTCGGTCAAGGTGATTGCATCTGTCGCCGCCGCCATGTTCAGCGCGGCACCCATGCCACCGCCGATTTCACGATACCAGGCGCGGCCGCGCGGATTAAACCCGACCTGTGTCCAAAGCCGCTTCTCAAGCGCATCGGTGCCACTGCCGTCGCCTCGCGATACAAAACCGGTCTGCGACATAGCGATCGCCCGCAGGCTCGCAATCACATCGCGACTGCCGGCGACACGGGCCGGGTCGGCGCGCGGTCCGACAAGAATGAAATCATTCCAGGCGATCTCGACGCGCGCCACCCCATGGCCCTGGGCGATGAACGCAGCCTCCGCATCCGGATCGTGCACCAGGACCAGATCGGCATCGCCGCGTGCGGCCACCGCCAATGCCTGGCCAGTGCCAAGCGCGATAACCCGGACTGCAATCCCGGACCCGGCGGTAAATTCTGGCAAGATGCGGGCGAGTAATCCGGCGTTCTCCACCGAGGTCGTCGAGGCTAGAATGATCGTTTCCGCCCGCGCCATATGGGCCACAATGCAAAAAGCCAAAATCAGTCGGATCATCTGTCCAGCCTCCCGGTCAGAAGCAGTACGCAGGCGCTGACGCTGACGCTTATCGCGATGAGAATCCCACCGAGGCCAAGCGCCATGTCGAGATTACCCTTGCTGGTTTCCAGCGCAATTGCTGTCGTCATGCTGCGGGTGAAGCCATCGATATTGCCGCCAACGATCAGGATGGCACCGACCTCGGAAATGCTGCGGCCGAAGCCGGCAAGGATCGCGGTTGCGAGCGCCCGACGTTGCAGGCGCAACAATTCGGGGAGCGCCCGCCAACGGCTTGCGCCACAAGCTTGCAGATCAGGCCCGAAGCGGCGCCACCCTGAACGAAGCGCCCGGTGCGCCAGCACCGCGACAATCGGCAAAGCCAGAACCGCCTGCGCCACCACCATTGCAGCCGGGGTAAACAATAGGCCGAGCATGCCGAGCGGACCACTCCGCGACAACAGCAGATAGAGTATCAAACCAACAACCACCGGCGGCAGACCAAGCAACGCGTTGATCAGGGTCAGCAGTGCGGAACGGCCAGGAAACGACGTCAACGCCAGGAGCGCCGCAATCCCAATCCCGAGCAATGTTGCGATCATGGTCGCCGCGCCACTGACCGCCAATGAAAGCCCGACGATCCCCGCCAAGCCATCCATGCCGGCTATTGCGCCAGAGCCTGTGACTTCACCAGTCGCGCAAATAAGCCGTCGGCGGCCATCAGCTCGGCATGGGTACCCTGCTCGACCACCACGCCATCGGCCATGGCAACCACCAGATCGGCATCCCGCACGGTGGACAGCCGATGCGCGACCACGATCGTGGTGCGACCACGGCGCAAGGTGGTGAGCGCCTGCTGGACCAGCCCCTCGCTTTCGGTGTCGAGCGCGCTGGTTGCCTCATCGAGTAACAAAATGCGGGGATTGCGCAACAGGGCCCTCGCCAATGCGACCCGTTGGCGCTGACCGCCGGACAGGCGTTGGCCGCCTGGGCCGACGATTGTGGCGTAGCCTTCGGGCAACTCCGCGATGAAGCGCGCAGCGGCGGCGGCCTCAGCCGCGGCGGCGATTTCGGTATCGTTGGCGCCGGGTTTGCCCATGCGGATATTGGCGGCGATGCTGTCATCGAACAGCAAGCTGTCCTGCCCAACATAGGCAATTGCATCGCGCAGACTGGCCAAGGTGACGTGACGCAGATCAGCGCCATCGATCTGGATGGTACCCTCGGATGGATCGTGCAAGCGTGGGATCAAGGTCAAGGCGGTAGATTTCCCGGCGCCGGACGGCCCGACCAGCGCGATGGTTTGGCCGGGCTCGGCGATGAAGGTGAGGCCACGCAAGCCAGGGCGCCCGTCGGGGTAGACATAGGCAACATTGTCGAACCTGACCCGTCCGCGCCCCGCCGGCAACGATACCGCGTTCGGCGCATCGCGGATCGTCACCGGTGCGTCGATGACCGCATAGACACGGATCAGCCCGCCCAGCCCTTCCTGCATCGCCGCGCTCAGATTTCCCATCGCGCGCAGCGGCTGAGACATCAGCATGAAGGCCGTGATGAAACCGCTGAAATCACCCAGCGTGGTACCGGTGCGTGACGCCTGCCAGCCGATGATGCCAATCACGAACGCGATCGCGGCACCGCCGATAACCTCGAGCAGCGGATCGATGCGGCTGCGGCCGCGGATAATCCGCATGTTGGCGCGGAACAATTCGGTGAAGGCGCGGTCGGCCCGGGTGACCTCGCCGTCTTCCAGGCGATACGCCCGCACGGTGCGCGCCTGGGCCAGGCTTTCGTTCAACAAGGTAGCGGTTTCGCCGGTGCGTTCCTGCATGTTGCCCGAATTGCGCCTGATGCGCTGGCCGATCTTCTGGATCGGCCAGGCGGCAAGTGGGAAGATAAACAGGGCGGCGACGCTCAGCTGCCAATCGAGATAGATCATGCTGGCGATCAGGCCGATCACTTTCACCGCATCGCCCAGCCCATTGGCAAATCGGGTCAGGGCTTCTCGGATCACCATCGCGTCACTGGTGAAACGCGTGGCGAAGGCGGCGGGCGACTCGGTTTCAACGAACGCCAGATCGCCGTGCGTCAGGCGCTGGAACATCCGCAGTTGCAGGGACCGGATAACCTGCAGAACGAGTCGCTGGATCAGCACAGTCTGGAAATATTGGGTCACCGCCTTGATCGACGTTACCATCAGAACCAGGGCTGGCAGTTGATACAAGACGCGCTGATCGGTTTGTCCGAACCGATCGACGGCGGACTTCACCATGTTAGGGTAATACGCCTGGGCGGCGGCGGTTGCGACCGTCAGCACCGCGATCAGCGCGAGCCAGCCGCGCCAACCTGCGATCTGCTCGCGAAACAGCCGCAGCATCAATCCGCGTCCGGCGTCGTTGGGCAAATTTGTCATCTCGGCGGTGTATCAGTGCCCAGCTATTTTGTCCCGTAAAGTCGATCACCGGCATCGCCCAGGCCTGGGCGGATATAGCCGTGATCATCCAGACCACGATCAACCGCACAGGTGAACACTGGAACGTCAGGGTGCTCGAGGTGAAACGCAGCTAAGCCTTCCGGCGCCGCGAGCAGGCAGACGAACCGGATATCCGTCGCCCCCGATTGCTTGATCCGCGCGACGGCCGCCGCCGCAGAATTCCCGGTTGCCAGCATCGGATCGACGACAACCGCCACCCGATCGGCCATGTCATCGGGGAGTTTCAGATAATATTCGACCGGGGTCAGCGTGTGCGGGTCACGATAAAGCCCGACATGACCGACCCGGGCGGCCGGCACCAGATCGAGCATCCCATCCAGAATGCCGTTGCCGGCGCGCAGGATCGAGATGAAGCACAGCTTCTTACCCGCCAGCATCGGCGCCTGCATAATCTCGAGCGGGGTTTCGACCTCAACCAGTTCGAGCTTGAGGTCGCGGGTCACCTCATAGGCCAGCAACAGGCTGATCTCCCGCGCCAGACGGCGAAAACTGTTGGTGCTGGTGTCCTTGCCGCGCAGCAGGCTGAGTTTGTGCTGCACCAAAGGGTGATGCAGCACCGTTACGCTGTTCAGGGTGCTCATTGATCTAATCCGCGTCCTTTGACCTTGGTCAGTTCTGCCGCATCGGGCACTACATCGGTGAAATAGCCGGCAGCCTTTTTGGCATCCATTTCGACGCTGGCGTCGGGCGGGATCAGTTCGTCCGGAATTGGCACCCGTTCCACAACTTCAATGCCACCGGCAACGATCGGGGCGTATTTCATGTTCGACATCGACACCAGCCGATCGATACGGCTGATGCCCAGCCAATGCAGGACATCGGGCATCAATTCCTGAAAGCGCATGTCGCTGACGCCGGCAACGCATTCGGTGCGCAGGAAATAGGCTTCCGCCCGGTCACCGCCGACCTGGCGCTTGCGGGCATTGTAGACCAGGAACTTGGTCACTTCGCCCAGCGCACGGCCTTCTTTGCGGTTATAGACGATCACGCCCACGCCACCTTGCTGGGCGGTTTCGATGCAGACCTCGATCCCATGCGCCAGATAGGGCCGGAAGGTGCAGATATCGGAACCGAAGACGTCCGAGCCATTGCATTCATCATGCACCCGGCAGGCGATTTTGGTCGCCGATTTACCGAGGCCCGACACATCGCCAAACAGATAGACCGTCATGCCACCGATTGGCGGCAGGAAGGCGTCAAGGTCGGGGCGGGTGACCAGTTCGGGGAACATGCCGCCGGTCTGCTCGAACAGCGCATGGCGCAAATCAGCAACCGAAATGCCAAACCGGCGCGCAATGCCGGGTAAATGCCACACCGGTTCGATCGCGACCTTCGTCACCCGTGCGTCACCAGCTTCGGTCAGGATGTCCCCATCCGCGCGCAACCGGCCCGCACCAAGGGCGTCGCGGATTTCCGGCATGTTGATGCGGGCCTTGGTGACCGCGATGGTTGGGCGGATATCCCAGCCTTCCCCCATCAGCCCAGCGAATTCCTGGGTGCCAAGATGACCCCATGGGTCCATCGAGACGATCTTGTCAGGGTCAAACCATTGCGGGAATGGGCCGATTTGGGCCGCCGGCGCGGTATCGGTGAGGTCGGGGCGATGCTGCGGGTCAAGCTGTCCGGCGGCGACAGCCAATGCGCGATAGAGCGAATAAGCGCCGGCATGGGTGCCAATCGCATTGCGTTCACCAGGATTTTGCAAAGTACCAACGATCGGCCCACGGGTCTTGGCGTCCGCCGCGCCCCAGGCAATCTTGAGGGTACGACCTGTGGCGTTGCGTGGATGCGAGGTCAGCACAACCGATTTTGTCCGCCGGGGCGCGTTGCTCAGGCCCGGCGCTGGAGCATCACTCATGCAAGGGTCCCGTTCCTATGGGTCTGGCGCGGCAGATACGCGATCACAATGTTGGACGAAATCCCCGGTGTGGGAAATACTAGCGCCAATCTCCCCAGGAAAGTCACCTCGCATGATCCGTATCTCCAGTCTGGTAGTCCTCGCCATGGCGGCCATGGTTTCGGTCGGTCAGGCCCGCGATCTGACCGTCGTTGGTTTTGGCGGCGGGTTTCAGGAAAATGCCCGCAAGCACCTGTTCAAAGGTTTTGCCGCGTCATCCGGCCAGCCGGTCAAGGACGACGTTTATGACGGCGAACAGGCACGGATCGCCGCGATGGTGAAAACCCGCGACGTGACATGGGACGTCGTGATGGTCGAAGCGCCCGAGATGATCCGCGGCTGTGAGGACGGGCTTTACGAGAAGATCGACTGGACGGTGGTCAACCGGGCGAAGTTCATTCCCAACGGCACGGCGACATGCGGCGCGGGTGCCGTCGGTTGGGGCGTCGCATTATTCTACGACCAGAAGCGGATCGGGAATGGACCGATGTCCTATGCCCAACTCTGGGACACCAAGACGTGGCCGGGCAAACGCCTGTTGCGCAATAGCGCCAAGACCACGCTTGAAATCGCCCTGCTGGCGGATGGGGTGCCGCGCGGCGATCTCTATAAGGTGCTGGCGACCAAGGTCGGACAGGACCGCGCGTTTGCCAAGCTCGATGCCATCAAGCCTGATCTGATGTGGTGGAAATCCGGTGCCCAGCCCCTGCAACTTGTCGGTTCCGGCGATGTAGCCTTCGCGGTCGGTTTTGTCGGGCGCACGGCGCGGGCGGCGCAGGAAGGCGGCGCCTATCCGCTGCTGTGGCAGACATTGTTGTTCTCCTTTGATTTTTGGACCGTGGTGAAGGGTTCTCCCAACACACCGCAGGCCATGAAGTTGATCGACTACATGACCGATGCCGGTCCGTTACGCGAGCTTGCCAAGGATTGGGCCGTGTCGCCGGCCACCGCCGCCGTCGCCCAGGACCCCTTGGTGCGCGCCAAGAATACTGCGATGGTCGCCGAGCATGCCGAGGATGGAGTGTTCATTGATACCGAGTTCTGGGTGCAATACGGCGATGACCTCGAACGTCGCTTTGCTGCCTGGGTAGCGCGCTGATCCAAACAGCCATGCGTCCATCGTCGTACGGCTGGTTACTGAGCCTGCCGGCGCTTGCTCTCGTTGGGTTCGCGTTGCTGCTCCCACTCGGGCTCATGCTGGTAACAGCGGTCCGCGATCCTGAAATGGCCGCAGCCTTGCCCCGCAGCGCGGCATTGTTGCGGGGGTGGGATGGAACTGGAGTACCGGACGAGGCGGTTTTTGCCGCTTTGGCCACTGAGCTGCCAATAGCCGCCGACGGGCAATTCATTGGCGGCGTCGCTGGGCGGCTTAATTTCGAACGTGCCGGCATGCGCAGTCTGCTGCTGCGCACCGCGCGCGCCCACCCGGCTGCGCCGTTCAGCATGGCTCTGCCGGCGCTCGATCCGCAATGGGCTGACCCGGCCGTGTGGCATTTGCTGAGACGGGCGAGTTTGGGGATTACACCGATCTATCTGTTGCGCAGCCTTGATTTTGATGTCGCTGCCAATGGGAGCGTGCAAGCCTTGGCCAGCGATCAGTCGGTGTTCCTGGCCCTGTTCGGACGCAGCTTCGCCATCGCCATCACCGTCACGGTTCTGTGCCTGCTGATCGGCTATCCGGTGGCGCAGGCCATTGCGGGCATGACGCGGCGCTGGTCGCAAATGGCGCTCGCCCTGGTGTTGATCCCGTTCTGGATATCGATCCTGGTCCGTACCACCGCGTGGTTCATCGTGCTTCAACGCGACGGTCCCGCGAACAGCCTGCTGCAATGGACCGGATTGATCGACGTCCCAATGCAGCTGATGTTCACCCGTTTCGCGGTCCTGCTGGCGATGGTGCATGTGCTCCTGCCGTTTGTCATTCTGCCGCTCGTTGTGGTAATGCGCCGCATTGATCCGGCGCTGCTGCGCGCTGCCGCCAGCCTCGGCGCACCGAGTTGGCTGCGCTTTGTGTCAATCTATTTGCCACTCACCTTGCCAGGTATCGGTGCCGGAGCCCTCATCGTTTTCATGCTGGCGACCGGGTTTTACATCACCCCGGCATTGCTCGGCGGGCCAGGCGATCAAATGGTCAGCGCCAGCATTGCCGACTACGTCAATGTTACCTTGAACTGGGGCATGGCTGCCGCGATTTCGCTCTGGCTGCTGCTGGGGACCGGCATTCTGGTCGGCGCCACCGCACTCGTCGTGCCGATGCGGCGCTGGCGATGAAAACTCTGCTGCGGCTTTATGCCATTGCGGTTCTGCTGTTCCTGCTGGCGCCGCTGATCGTGGTCCTGCCGCTGTCTTTTTCCGCCAATGAGATGATGAGCCTGCCGGTGCGCGAAATGTCGTGGCGCTGGTATCGCGATTTCTTCACCGACGATCACTGGCGCATGGCCTCACGCAATTCGGTGCTGGTCGGGCTGGCGACCATGCTGCTGGCGACCAGCCTTGGCACGCTTGCGGCAATCGGCATTCGGCTTGGCGGGCGGCAGGCCCGGGTGGTGCTGACATTATTGTGCCTTCCGATCGTGGTGCCGTCGGTGATTGCCGGCTTGGCGATTTATCTGGTGTTTGCCCAACTCGGACTGGTGAACACCTTAGCCGGCCTCGTTTTGGCGCATAGCGTGCTGGCGCTGCCCTATGTGGTTTTAACCGTCCACGCCAGCTTGCGCGACTTCGATCCGCAATTGCTGCGGGCCGCCGCATCCCTGGGGGCCAGGCCGATCCTGACGCTCCGCGCCATCGTCTTGCCTCTGCTGGCACCAGCGATCGGTGCCGGCGCCGTCTTCGCCTTTACCATCAGCTTTGACGAATTGATCGTGGCCCTGTTCATCGCCGGCCCCGAGCAATTCACCCTCCCCCGGCAGATGCTGGCAAGTGCGCGCGAATATCTCAGCCCAACCCTCGCCGTCGCTGCGGTGCTGGTCAGCTTGGCGTCCTTGCTGCTGCTCGGGTTCTATGCGGTCCTGCAGCGCACGCGCTGATTGGTCTGCCTGCCCATCAGCCGCCTATGTAAACTTGCCAAGTCGCAACAGGAGCCAAGATGACCGAGATCACCCGCCTGCATGACGCCGACCGCGCCCGTTGGGATGCGCTGTGGCTCGGCTATCTCACGTTCTACAAAACTAGCGAACCAGTCTCGGTCTATGATCAACTGTGGCGCCGGATCCAGAGCGGAGATGGGGTTTTCGCCTTCGGCGCCCGGGTCGATGGTAAACTGATCGGCATCGCGCATTACCTGTTCCACGCCAATGTGCGCGGTGCGGATGCCTGCTACCTCAATGATCTGTTCGTCGACCCCAGCCTGCGCGGCACCGGCGCCGGCCGCAAGCTGGTGGAAGCGGTCGCCGCCGAAGCCAAAGCACACGGCTGCAGCCGCTACTATTGGCTGACCCAGGAAACCAACACCGTCGCCCGCCAGCTTTACGATCGGCTGGCCAAGTTCAACGGGTTCATCCGCTACGACTATCCTTTGATCTAACCCGGCACGCCCTTGCTGGTCGAATACTCGAAATGCAGGGCGGTATCTGGATAGACGATCGGGTGGATGGCGTGGGCCGCCATCGCCGCTTCCGAGAAGCCTTGCAGGATCAGCTTGAGCTTGCCGGCATAAGTCGCGATATCGCCAACAGCGAAGATACCCGCGATGTTGGTGGCGCATGTCGCCGGCGTGACCGCAACGTGATGACGATCCAGCGCCAATCCCCACCCCGCAATCGGCCCCAGGTCCATCGACAGGCCAAAAAACGGCAGCAGCACGTCAGCCGCTATATGGCGGCGCTTGCCATCGAGATCTGCGAGTTCGACCGCTTGCAACACGCCATTTTCGCCCTGCAGCGCGTGTAATTGATAAGGCACCACCAACTGGACCTCGCCCGACGCGGCAGCGGCATCAAGCTGGGCAACGCTCTCAGGCGCGGCGCGGAATTTCGGCCGCCGGTGGACGAAGTGGATTTCGGCAGCAACACCGCGCAAGGCCAAGGCCCAGTCAACCGCCGAGTCGCCTCCGCCGGCAATCACCACCCGCTTGCCGCGTAAATCTTCGCGCCGTCGGACGTAATATTGCACCGCTCCGGTTGCTTCGAAAGCAGCCAATCCATCAAGCGGCGGGCGGTTGGGCCCAAACGCGCCCGCACCGGCGGCCACGATCACCGCCTTGGCACGGATTTCGTCGCCCTGATCGGTGGTCAGCACAAACCCACCAACCGCCCCCGAAATTCGCTCCACCCGACGCCCCAGCAGACGCGGCGCGGCGAACGGGGCAATCTGGTTTTCCAGTCGGGTAATCAGATCGCCCGCCTCAATCGCCGGATGGCCGGGAATGTCGTAAATCGGCTTTTCCGGGTAGAGCGCGCTACACTGCCCGCCGACCTCGCCCAGCGCATCGATCAGCACCGCGCGCAGCTTGAGCATGCCGAGTTCGAACACCGCGAACATTCCCACCGGTCCGGCGCCGATGATTGCAACATCGGTATCGATCATGTCAGCCATCACGGTCCCCCGGTTCTTCCGCGCCCCGCGTAAGCCGCGCAACGCAGCATGACAAGTCTCTGTCCGTCAGGGCGTCGCTGCGCCACAATGGGAGAATGGATATCAAGCTCGTCGACCTTGCCGCCACCTTTGCCCTCGCCGCCCGCGTGGCCGCGATCATGCGACCCGGCGATGCCATCCTGCTGGAAGGCCCGCTTGGCGCCGGCAAGACCGCATTCGCCCGTGCCTTGCTGCGGGCGGCAACGGCAAACCCCACCCTTGAAGTCCCCAGCCCGACCTTCACCCTGATGCAAAGCTACGAGACCAAGCGCGGCATGGTGCATCATTTCGACCTCTGGCGTCTGACCGGCCCGGACGGGCTGATCGAACTGGGGTGGGACGATGCGCGGGACGACATCGTTCTGGTCGAATGGCCGGACCGGCTGGGACCTCTGGCTCCACACCAGGCGCTGACCATCCGGCTGGTTCCGGGCGTCGAGGAGGCCAGGATCGCCCATCTGCACGGATGGCCGGATCGGTTGCTGCCATGAACCTCGCCAGTGTTCCCGCCAATGTCCCGTTTCTGGAAAGCCTCGCCACGGCCTGGCTCGCGACCCACGCCGATCCGTCGCGCGGGTTGATCCTGCTGCCAACCCGCCGCGCCGCCCGCTCACTCGCCGACGCGTTTCTGCGGGCCGGCAACGGGCGGCCGATGCTGCTGCCGCGCATCACAGCACTCGGCGCGCTGGATGAAACCCCACTAGCGCTCACCGGCGCCCTCTCCCTCCCCCCCGCAGTGTCCGCAGCCCCGCGTCTCGCCGGCCTCGCCAAGCTGATCCTGCGCATGCCGGCCGATCTTGGCGGGGCAGCGACGATCGATCAGGCCTGGCGGCTCGCGGTCGAACTCGCCAAGCTGATGGACGAGGCTGATCGTGCCGAACTCGATCTGACCGAAGCCTTGCAGCGCGCCGCCGAGGCCGAACATGCCACCCACTGGCAGATCACCTTGCAGTTTCTCGAAATCGTCACCCGGCATTGGCCCGACTGGCTGGCGGCCCAGGGCCTGATGAACCCGGCGGAGCGCCAGCGGCGATTGCTTGATGCGCAAGCCGAGGAATGGTCGCAAACCCCGCCCGCTGATCCGGTCTGGGCCGCTGGCATGACCGGCGGCACCCCGGCCATTGCCCGTCTTTTGCGGGTCATCGCCCATCTGTCAACAGGACGGGTGATCCTGCCCGGCCTCGATACCGCGATATCCGACGATGCTTGGCAGCACATGTCGGAAAGCCACCCCCAGGCCGGCATTGCCCGCTTGCTTGCAGGCCTCGATGCGCGCCGTGGCGATGTGACGATCATCAACGGCGTCGCCACCGCGCCAGCCGGACGGGTGCGGATGCTGTCGGACGCGCTGCTGCCCGCCGCGGCACTCGGTGTCTGGCTCACCAAAACCGATCACGACATCAGCGATCTGCAAATCCTCCGCGCCCGCGATCAGCAGCACGAAGCTGCTGCCATTGCCCTGATCCTGCGCGACGCAGTGCAGACCCCAGGCGCCACCGCCGCGCTGATCACCCCCGACCGAACCCTCGCCGGACTGGTTTCGGCATCGCTGCTGCGCTGGGGCATCATCGCCGATGACAGCGCCGGGGAGCCATTGGCCGAGACCCCACCCGCCGTGTTCCTCCGTCTGATCGCCGCCGCCATCGACGCGCAACTGGCCCCGGTCGCGATATTGGCCGTCCTCAAACACCCGCTCGCCGCCGCCGGGCTTGCCACCGCCGATTGCCGCGCTGCCGCAAGGGCATTGGAAATCGCCGGTTTGCGCGGGCCACGGCCACAAGCCGGCATCACCGGCTTGCGCGAAGCCGCCGCCAAGGCCCCCGCCAATGCGCAGGACCTGCTGGAGCGGCTCGAATGCTGCCTCGCGCCGGCCTTGCGCCAGGCGGCATCCCCACTTGAACGCGCCGATACCCGCCTTGCCGCCCTGATCGAGGCCGCCGAGGCTCTGGCCAGCACCGATACGCTTGCCGGCCCCGCCCGGCTATGGAGCCTGGAAGAAGGCGAAGCCCTGGCAACCGCGCTCAGCGAGGCGCTCGCCGCCCTCGGTGATCTCCCCGATCAGCCGCCCTATATTCTGCCTGGCCTGCTCGACGCGGTGCTGGCCGGACATATCGTGCGCAGCCGGCGCGCCCTGCGTGGCCGCGATGGCGGCACCGAACATCCGCGCATTCATATCTGGGGCTTGCTCGAAGCCCGGCTGCAAAGCACGGACCTCATTGTGCTCGGCGGGTTGGTCGAGGCGGTGTGGCCGCCCGCAACCGATCCCGGCCCCTGGCTCAGTCGTGGCATGCGGACGCGGGCGGGGTTGCCCAGCCCTGAGGAAGCAATCGGCCAGGCCGCACATGATTTCGTCAATGCGACAAGTGCGGCGCGGCACGTCGTGCTGTCGGCGCCGATGCGGCGCGATGGTGCACCGGCCGTTCCGGCCCGTTGGATCAGCCGCCTGGTGGCATTGCTCGCCGGTCAGGGCCAAACCATCCCCTCGCATCCGGCCGCCAACTGGGCCTTGACGCTCGACCAACCCATCGGCGACGCGCAACCCGTGGCCGCCCCCGCGCCGCGCCCGGCGGTGTCGCTGCGGCCACGCCAGCTGAGCGTGACCGAAATCGAGACCTGGCTGGCCGATCCCTACGCAATCTATGCCAAGCGCATTCTGCGTCTGAAAGTCCTCGATCCGCTGGAACAATCGACCGATGCGGCCGATTACGGATCGCTGGTCCACACCGGCATTCAGGCGTTCCTGCGCGACCACGGCACAAATTGGCCACCTGCCGGCCGTGCGCTGCTCGAAGCGGCGATGCTGGAAGCTTTGGCCGACGCACGTCTGCGCCCGGCTTTGGCCGAATGGTGGACCCCCCGCCTGCGCCGGATCGCGGGCTGGGTCGCGGATGCCGAAATTGAGCGGCGGGGCGGGCGGAAAATCGCCGAGATCGGCAGTGAACTCAGTGGCCAATGGGTGTTGCCGGTTGGGACAGGCTTCACCTTGCGCGGCCGGGCCGACCGCATCGAGCGCCGCACCGATGGCAGCCTCGCCATCATGGACTACAAAACCGGCGTCCCGCCGACGCAAAAGCAGGTCGATGCCGGCACTGCCCCGCAATTGCTGCTCGAAGCGGCAATGGCGGCCACAGGCGCGTTCGGCCCTGGATTTCATGGCACCACCGATGAACTGATCTACTGGCATCTGACCGGCGGCGGCGAACCGGGCGTTGCACGACCGCTGTTCAAATCCAACGCCGACGAGATTGCAGCGGCGGTTGCCGACGCCGCCACCCGCCTCAGCCGTCTGATCGAGGCCTTCGATAATCCTGCCCGTGCCTATCTCGCCCAACCCAATCCCGGCCGCCTGCCGCGCTTCCCCGACTACGCCCAGCTCGCCCGGGTCGCCGAATGGCGCCTGGTGGAGGATGCGGAATGACCACCGCCCGCGAACGCGCCCAGGCCGCCCAGGCTGCGGCATCCGATCCCGCCGTCTCCGCATTCGTCGCCGCCTCCGCCGGGTCCGGCAAAACCAAGCTGCTCACCGACCGGCTGCTGCGCCTGATGCTGGCCGGCGAAGACCCGGCGGCAATTCTGTGCCTAACCTACACCAAAGCCGCCGCCGCCGAGATGGCGATCCGGCTGCAAACCAAACTCGGCGAGTGGGTGAGCATGAATGAAGCGTTGCTTAGCACAAACCTACAAGAATTGTCAATTATACCAACTCGCGAAAACCTCCATCGCGCCCGCGCTTTGTTCGCCGACGTGCTCGATCTGCCCGGCGGAATGCGGATCGGCACCATCCACGCCTTCTGCCAGTCGCTGTTGCGCCGCTTCCCGCTCGAAGCCCGATTATCGCCGCATTTCCAGGTCATCGCCGACACCGACGCCGCCATCGCCCAGACCGACGCTCGCGAAAGCGTGCTCGGCGGCGCGCATAGCGTAGAAAGCCATGCCGCCCTGGCGCTGGTTGCGGCCCAAACCTCCGCTGACGGATTTGGCAGCCTCGCCCTCACATTGCAAAGCGATCTGCCGAGACTGCAAGCCGCCATCACCGCCGGACAGGCAACCGTTTCGGCAGCCCAGGCACGGCTGCTCGGCGCGCATTCAGACGCGCCAAACATCATTGCCGCAGCGGTGAACTGGCAGGCCGAGCCCGCGCTCCGCCGCGTCATCAGCGCGCTCGCCAGCCAGGGATCACCCAAAGTCGCCGAAAAGGCCCAGCGCCTGCTCGACTGGCTCAGCCTCGACGCCGAATTGCGCGCCGAACACTTTGCGTGCTGGCGTGACGAATTCCTGCTCGCCGACGCGGCCCGTGGCATTGGCGCGGTCATCAACGCCAAGCTCGCCACCCCCAACCCGGACTGGGTCGCGCAACTGGTCGCCGAACAAACCCGCCTGCTCGCCGTCGATGACCAGTTGCGCGCCCTTGGCGCCTGGGCATCCTCCGCCGCCCTGTTCCAGCTCGCCGCCCCCGTCGCCAACGCCTATCGCGCCGCCAAGGATCGCGACGGCCTGCTCGACTATGCCGATCTCATCGGCCGCACATCGAGCCTGCTGGTCGATCCCGGAGCCGCCTGGGTGCTCTACAAACTCGATGGCGGTCTCGACCATCTCCTGCTTGATGAGGTGCAGGACACCGCCCCCGCGCAATGGAACATCGCCGGCGCGCTGACCGCAGACTTCTTCACTGGCATGGGCGCGCGCGGCAATCCCCGCACCATCTTCGCGGTCGGCGACCGCAAGCAATCGATCTTCTCCTTTCAGGGCGCCGATCCGGCCTCGTTCGAGGCGTGGCGCACCCGCCTTCGCCATCTGGCCCAAGGTGCCGGCGCCGAATGGCGTGACGGACAGCTTGACGTCTCGTTCCGCTCCACCGCCCCGGTTCTGGCGCTGGTCGATCAGGTCTTCGCAACCCTGCCCGCCGCATCTGGCGTCGCCGAACCCGGCACCTTGCACCATCTCGCCGACCGCGCCCGCCATGCCGGCCGGATCGAACTCTGGCCGCTCACCCCTGCCCCTCCACCGGCCGCCGCCGAACCTTGGGACATCCCCGAGCGCAATTTGCGCCAGGTTTCCGCCCCACGCCGCCTCGCCGAAGCCCTCGCCGACTGGATCCGTGCGCAGACCGATGGCAGCATCATGCTCGAAAGCCAGGACCGCCCCTTGGCCGCCGGCGATATTTTGATCCTGGTCCGCCGCCGCAACGCCTTCGCCGATGCCCTGGTCCGGGCATTGAAATCACGTGGCGTGCCCGTCGCCGGGCTCGACCGGATGGTGCTCACCGAACAGCCCGCCGTCGCCGATCTCCTTATCCTATGCGATGTCCTCCTGCTTCCCGACGACGACCTCGCTTTGGCCAGCGTGCTGACCAGCCCGCTCGGCGGTCTCAACGATGACGACCTGATCGCCCTGGCGCCCGGACGCACCGGCCGGCTTTGGGCCGAACTCCGCGCCCGCGGCGATGAACGCCCGGCCTGGGCCGCCATCCGCGATCTGATCGCCGGCCTGCTCGCCCGGGTCGATTTTGTCAGCCCCTACGCGCTGCTCGCCGAAATCCTCGGGCCACGCGGCGGCCGGCATCGCCTGCTTGCCCGGCTCGGCCCCGAAGCTGCCGAACCGATCGACGAATTGCTCAACGCCGCCCTTGCCTTTGCGCAAACCCATCCGCCTTCCTTGCAAGGCTTCGTCCACTGGCTGCGCCAGTCCGGCGCGCAGGTGAAGCGCGAGGCCGAAGGCGCGGGCGACGCCGTCCGCATCATGACCGTCCATAGCGCGAAAGGGTTGCAAGCCCCGGTCGTCATCCTGCCCGACACCACCAGCCTGCCGCCGGATGATGGCCCGGTGGTCTGGGGCCACGATCCCGCAACCGGGCTCGACGTGCCGCTCTGGACCCCGCGCAAGGATTTGCGCTGCGCCGCCGTTGATCAACTCCGCGCCACCGCCACCGCCAAACGCTTGGAAGAACATAACCGCCTGCTCTACGTCGCCCTCACCCGCGCCGAGGACCGGCTGGTGATCTGCGGCTGGGCACCCCGGGCCTCGTCGCCTACCCCGACCTTACCACCCGCGTGCTGGTACGAACTGGTGCGCACCGGCTTTGTCGGCCTCACCGCTGAAGCCACACCGTTCGAACCCTGGGAGGGCGACGTACTGTCGGTCGCCTCACCCCAATTGGCCGCTCCTGTCCAACCTCGCAAAGCATCGCACACGACGCCGCAAACCCCGTTGCCCAACTGGGCCGGGCATGCGCCAGATTGGCGGGCCTTGCCGCCTGCCAACGAACCCGACCTGCCCACCCCGCTTGCGCCCAGCCGTCCCGCCAACGCCCTGCTCGGACCAGTGCCGCAAGCCGCATCTCCGCTCGCGACCCGGGATGCCACCGGCCAGCGCTTTCGCCGCGGCGTGCTGGTCCACAGCCTTCTGCAACATCTGCCCGACATCGCCCCCGCCCTCCGCCACGATGCCGCCCGCCTGTATCTCGACCGCCCCGGCCATGGCATCGCGCCCGCCGACCGCGACATTGTGATCGAAAGCGTGCTGGCGGTGCTCGACCACCCCGACCTCGCCGCCTTGTTCGGCCCCGACAGCCGCGCCGAAACCCCGCTTGCCGGCGTCATCGTCAACCAGGTCATCGGCGGCATGGTCGATCGCATCGCCATTCTGCCGGGGGAGATCCTGATCGCCGATTACAAAACCAACCGCGATCCCCCCGCCCGCGCCGAGGCAGCCCCCATCCTCTACCTCCGCCAGATGGCCGCCTATCGCGCGGTGCTGCGCGGCATCTACCCCGATCGGCCGGTGCGCTGCGCCCTGATCTGGACCGCCGGCCCGATCGTCACCGCCCTGCCCGATGCCTTGCTCGATCGCCACGCCCCAGGCCCGGGCTTGATTGGCACCGCCGCACCCCCCATTGTCTGATATGAACCCAAGTTGAAAGGCCCCTGATCCATGAGCGCGCACACAACCGCCGTCACCGACGAAAGCTTCAAGACCGACGTACTCGGTGCCACCGGCCCGGTGCTGGTCGATTTCTGGGCGGAATGGTGCGGCCCGTGCAAAGCCATCGGCCCGGCCCTTGAAGATATCGGCGCCGAACTCGCCGGGCGGATCACCATCGCCAAGGTCAATATCGACGAAAACCCGATGACCCCAAACCAGTTCGCCGTGCGTGGCATCCCGACCCTGATCCTGTTCAAGGACGGCAAGCCGGTCGATACCCTGGTCGGCGCCCGCCCGAAAAGCGCCCTGAAAGCCTGGATCGAGTCAAAAATCTAAACCCGCTGATGGCCCTTTCCCACCGGGCGAGGGCCATTATAGTTAAATTAATTTCGATACCGTAACAAATAAATCGTAAAAAGACCGCACCGCTCACGCTCCCGAAAAATGCGAGACCGGTGCCTGCACCAAACCCACCATCGCCACGTCCGCCGCCACCACCGGCATCGTCTGCCGGACCTGGCGCACCAATACGGGCGGCGGCTCAACGCTCAACATCCGCAAGAGCGGCCGAAGGATGCGCCCGGCTTGCGGCACCGCCGCCAGGAATGCCGCGCACTCCGCGTCCGACAGCAAATGCCGCAACTGCGATCCATACCCCAGCACTTCGTAGCCAAGCTTGCGCACCAACCATGTCGGCGCCGTCGGATAGGCAGGTCGCCTGGTCGGTTGGTGCACCCGGCGGGCACGCAGCGTCGGCGTCCGCATCTGGGGCAACGCGCCCGCCCGCCACATCGCCACCAGCCGTTCCAGGCGCGCGCCCATCCGGGCAATGCGTCCCCACACTGCCACCAGCAGCACCGTCAGCGCCCGATCACGCGCCGCACGTCGCGCAATCGCGGCTTGCAGGTCAGACAGGATGGTGGAGAAATTGAGCATAATTGTTAATTATAACAACTCGCCTTTCGCGTCAAGATTTTTCCCGCATGATGACCGCAAACCGGTCGCTAACCTTGTTTTCATCCAACCCAGACCTTTGTGTTGAGCTAGTCCGCCGCTTCGCATAGGCTCCCACCATGGCCGAACCCGCATATCTCCCCGATACCCCTGACCCAACTGTCCAGGACCTGATCGCCGCCCGTCCGAATCTGCGGATGGACGCCCAGGCCGGGCTGATGTTCGACGGCGTGCCGCTTGCCAGGATTGCCCATGCCCTGGGCACCCCGGTCTGGGTCTATTCCGCTGACACCATGCGCGCGCGCCTCGCCGTGTTGAAAACCGCGCTGGGCGGGCTCGATGCCCATGTCCATTATGCGGTCAAAGCCAATGACCATCTCGCTGTTCTCAAAGTCTTCGCCGAAGGTGGAGCTGGCGCCGATGTGGTGAGCGAGGGCGAATTGCGCCGCGCCCGCCAGGCCGGGATCGCGGCGGCCGACATCGTCTTCTCCGGCGTTGGCAAAACCGTCGCCGAATTGCGGCTTGCGGTGGCCGAGGGGATCGCCCAGGTCAACATCGAAAGCCCAGCCGAACTCGAAACATTATCGGCCATCGCCAGCAGCATGGGCAAAACCATGCCGGTGGTTCTGCGCATCAACCCCAATGTCGATGCCGGCACCCACGCCAAAATCACCACCGGGCGCGCCGACAACAAATTCGGCATCCCCTATGCCGATGCCGCAGATCTCTACGCCCATGCCGCGGCCCTGCCAGGGATATTGCCGGTCGGCATCGCGCTGCATATTGGCAGCCAGATCCTCAACCTTGCGCCCTATCGCGCCGCCTATCGCCGTGCCGCCGATCTGGTGCGCGGCATGCGTGAACGCGGCCTTGTGGTGGATCGCGTCGATTGCGGCGGCGGCATCGGCATTGGCTATCGCGATGATGCCGGCGCGTCACCCGATGGCTTCGCCGGGGTGTTGCGCACCACATTCGGCCAGATGGGCGTCCGCCTGATGATCGAGCCGGGACGCTGGTTGATCGGCCCCGCCGGCCTGCTGCTGGCAAGCGTGGTGCTGACCAAGGCCGATGGCCGCTTCGTTGTGGTCGATGCGGCGATGAACGATCTGATCCGCCCGGCGATGTACGATGCCTATCACGCGATCGTGCCGGTCTCCCCGGTCGATGCGCTGGCGAAGCTGCGGATCAGCGATATCGTTGGCCCGGTTTGCGAAACCGGCGACACCTTTGCCCGCGCCCGGGAATTGCCGGTGGTCGAGGCCGGGGCCCTGGTCGCCATCCTTGATGCCGGCGCCTATGGCGCAGTGATGTCGTCAACCTATAACGCCCGCCCCGCCGCCCCGATCGCGCTACTCGATGGCGGGCGCTGGACCGAAATCCGCCCGCGCCAATCGCATGCTGACCTGTGGGCGAGCGAGCGTGTGCCCGATGCCACCACGGATTGGAACTAGGCTATGATCCTGCCCGAGCAGCCCGAGGATGCCGTCATCCCGCTGCTCAACCGCCTGCGCCGCAAGCGCGCCCTCGCGCGGGTGGTTCTGATCTTTGAAGCCGTTTGGCCCGCGATATGGCCGGCTTTGGGCGCGGCCGGCGGGTTCGTGGTGCTGGCGCTGCTCGATCTGCCGCGCCGCCTGCCGCCCACCGGCCACAGCGTTTTTCTGGCGGCAACCGCAATCGCCGTCGCGGCCCTGCTGATCCGTGGCCTGCGCCGCCTGACCTGGCCCGACGCCAACGCAGTGGATCGTCGTCTGGAACGCGCCACCGGTCTGTCCCACCGCCCGTTGGCGACGATCGCCGATCGGCCGGTGATTGGCGGCGGCGCGCTGGCGCTGTGGACCGCCCACGTTGCCCGCGCGGCCCGCCAGTTGACCGATCTGCGCGTCGGCACCCCGCGCCCAGGTCTCGCCGCACGCGATCCACGCGCGCTCCGCGCTGCCCTTTTGCTGGCGCTCGCCGCCAGCCTGACAATCGCCGGCGAACAGGCCCCGGGGCGGTTGATGCGGGCCATGCAGCCGCAAAGCCCGGTGGGGACCACGGCACCTGCCCTGCAGATCCAGGCCTGGATCACCCCGCCCGACTATACCGGTCTGGCGCCGATTTTTCTCAAACCCGAAGGCGGCGCGGCGCAAGTGCCAGCCGGGGCATTGTTGACGGTCAACCTCACCGGGACCGCGTCCGAGGTGCGCATGGCGCAAGACGGCACGCGCACTCTTTTCACAACCCTCGACACCACCAGCCACCAGATCGAGACCGCGCTGCACACCAGCGGGCCAATCCAGATCCTGGTCGGCGGACAGACCCATGCGGTCTGGGATATTGCCGTGGTCGCCGACCTCCCGCCCGAAATTCGCTTTCCCGAACCGCCCGGGTTGCAACGCGGCCAGCCGCCGCAGGCGCGTTTACCGTGGCAGGCCAGCCACGCTTACGGCATTGCCAGCCTGCAGGCCGAATTGCGCCTGCATGACCGGCCGGGCAAAGCCGCCCCGCTGATCGTTACCGTGCCGCTGCCGGCGGTGGCGCCAAAATCGGCCAAGGGCGTGCGCCTGCAGGACCTTACCGCGCATCCCTGGGCTGGCCTCGGCGTCGATGCCGGGCTGGTCGGAAAATCGGTTTCCGGCCTGGTCGGGACCTCCGCCGACATGATGTTCGTGCTCCCCGAACGCGCCTTCCAGCACCCGATTGCCCGCGCGCTGGTGGCGGTTCGCAAGATGCTGAGCCTCGATCCCGACCAGCGCGCACCGGTCCTGCGCGAGCTTGACCGCCTGTCAGCGCTGGACGATGTCTGGCGCGACGACGCATCAGGCTATCTCAACCTGCGCGCCATCGCCGCCTTGCTGCGGGGCCGCGGCGAAACCGTGGTGGACGCCGCCCAGCCCCGGCTATGGGCGCTGATCCTGCATCTTGAGGACGGCGCCGCCGAACGCACCGCCAAGGAACTCGACCGTGCCGATCAGGCACTGCAAGCCGCGCTCGAAGCGGAAAAGCAGGATAATTCCGTCGATCGCACCGAAATCGAAAAGCTCACCAAGCAGTTGCAGGAAGCCTTGCAACGCCATTTGCAGGCGCTGACCGATCAGGCCCGCCGCGATCCCGAAACCAACAAATATAACCCCGACGAGCACAAGCTCGATGCACGGGACATGAAGCGCCTCGCCGAACAAATGCGCGAGGCCGCGCGTGACGGCCGCATGGACGACGCAAGGCAAAAACTCGCCGAACTGGAAAAAATGCTCGACGAGATGAAAAAAAACCGGCCCGAGCGCGGCAAAATGACCGAGCGCGAAAAGCAACGCGCCGAACAGCGCGAAAAAGGCCAGCAGCAGATGAGCGTGCTCGCCGATGTGGTCAAACGCGAGGGGGCGTTGCTCGATCGCAGCCAGACACGCGCCGACGCGGTGGCGCAACAGGCCCGTCGCCCACAATTTGCCCGCCCGTTCGGACCGCAGCCGCCCTCCCAGGAACAGTTGGCGCAGCAACAAACCGCCCGTGAGGCCGAGCGTCGGGTCGATCAGCAGGTTCAACTGGCGCTGCGCCGGGTGCTCGGCGAATTAATGGCCCGCCAGGCTGACCTCACTGGCGACGTGCCGCCCAATCTGGCCGAGGCCGATACCGCGATGCGCGATGCCATGACCGCACTCGCCGAAAGTGGCGATGCCTTCACCGCCAGTGCCCAAACCCGCGCCATCGAAGCCCTGCAAAAGGGCGGCCAGCAGATGAGCCAACAAATGGCCCAGCAGTTTGGGTCCGCCGACCAGGACGGCGACGGCGATGATGGCGACGGCCAGGGCAGCGGGATGGCCGATGGCCAGGACGGCATGGGCGAGGGCGAGGGCGAGGGCCAGGGTGACGGTCTCGGCAACGGCCAGAACGGCAATCAATACGGTCCCGGCAATGGCCAGAACCGCCGCAACGGCCGCGGTCGCGGCTTTGACCGTCGCGCCGACGATCGGCGCGATCCGCTCGGCCGGGCGCTCAAGGACGGCACTGGCGGGCGCGACGAAAGCGGTAACGTCAAAGTGCCCGATGAAATGGAACTGGCGCGTACCCGCGAAATCCAGGACGAACTGCGGCGGCGCAGTGGCGAGCGCGGGCGGCCGCCGGCGGAGTTGGACTATCTGGAACGTTTGTTAAGGCAGTTTTGAAAGCAGGGATCGTCTTGTTGTGAACAATTAGAACTGCCTCCCTCCCTCACTCTGCGGCTTTGAGATGCTCCTGCAACCGCGGCATCAACTCCACCAGATTGCACGGCCGATGCCGGTTATCCAGTTGCGACAGCAGAATCCCGTCCCAGCCATCCTTCACCGCCCCGGTGCTCCCCGGCAAGGCAAACAGATATGTCCCGCGTGACACCCCACCGATCGCGCGCGATTGCATGGTGGACGTGCCGATCTTGGCATAGCTCAGCATGCGGAACAGCTCGCCAAATCCTTCGATGCGCTTTTCCAGCACCGCGTCGAACGCCTCGGGGGTCACATCGCGCCCGGTAATGCCGGTGCCCCCGGTGGTGATCACCACGTCGATCGCCGGATCGTCAATCCAGCGGTTGAGCAGCGTGGTGATCGCGGCGGTATCGTCCTGTTCAATCATCCGGACCGCAACCCGGTGCCCGGCCGCGATAACCCGGGCCGCCAGCGTGTCACCCGATGTGTCGTTGGCTGCGGTGCGCGTGTCCGAAACCGTCAGCACGGCGATATTGACCGGCAGGAATGGGCGCGTCGGATCGAGGTTCGCCATGGCGTATGTCCCGGTTCAGTTGACGGCGTTTTGGGCCGCAGCGGCCGGACGATAGCGCGGCCAGACGCCGGCGGCGAGTTCATCAAGGCTCTCGGCAGGCAAGCCCAGTCGGGCCGCATAAATCCAGCTATAGGCCAGCACCCGGGGGATGAAAGCGCGGGTTTCATCGATCGGCACAGCCTCGATAAACAGCAGCGGATCGCCGCTATCGCGCATGCCGCCCACCCATTTGATGACGCCGCCCGGGCCGGAATTATAGGTTGCCAGCAGGCGCAAAAGATCGCCACCAACCAGACCAATCCCTGCCAGATACCCGACATAGCGCTGCCCGACCGCGAGGTTGCTCGCCGGATCGTGCAATTGGATGCGCTGGTTGGGGCTGACGAAATGGGCGGTCGCCGGCATGATCTGCATCAGCCCGCGCGCACCCGCCGATGACACCATGCTTGTATCGAAATTCGATTCCGTCCGCGCCAGGCCATAAACCAGCGCCGGATCGACGGTAAAGCCACCTTCGGGTTGCAAACGCGGGATCGGGAAGCGGGTGAAATCGCGCGGCCTGCCGTCCTGGGCCTGAACAAAATCGGCGAGTTGTCCAGCAAGATCGGCAAGTCCCGCACGCTGCGCCACCAACATTACCGCCCGGCCGAAGCTGGGCGACACCTGGATCGCCGCCCAGAGCTGCCGTAATTCTGCCTCGGCACGTCCGAGCTGGCCGATTTGCAGCAGCGCCATCGCCCGCGCCCCAGGCTCACGCGCCATGACGGCATCGAGATCGGCTTCGGACAGCATTTCACGGGCACTGGCAAACGCGACGCCCAGCCCGAGGATGCGCCCGGCGATCAATCCGTAAAATGTGCGCGGCTCGGCCGCCGCCCGTCCAACCCACTCATAGTAGCCGGCGGGGTCGCGCTGCCGCAAAGCCGCCCGCGCGGTCCAGAAAGCAGCGCCAGCCCGCATCGCCGCAGTGGTTTGCCGCGCGTGCCAGGATGCCGCGAACAACTCCCGCGCGAGACCTTCCTGCCCCATCCGCCAAGCCGCCAACCCGGCGGCAAAACCTGGCAACGCAGCTTCCTCGCACGGGGCCGGCGCGGCACGGCCGCACATTCCCAGGCCCGCGCGCCCAACCGCCAGCGCCTCGGCATCGCGGTTGAGGGTAAACAGGATCTGGGCCGCCTCCCCCCGCAACTGGGCGGCGTAGCCCGGCGGCATTCCCGCCGTACGGGCCACAACCCGCCCTGGGCTGTCCGGCGTGCGCGCCAGATCCCAGATCGCCTGATCGACCCCACGATTGCGCACCAGCCGCCGATCCGAGGTTTCGGTTTCCTCAGGCACCGGAATAGCCTGGCCGGATGGCCGATCGGACGATAGCGCGTCAACCGCCGGCACTGGCGGCAGCTTTTCCCCGCGCGGCAGCCGGATTGTCAGCAACGCGTGCAACGCCTGGGCGTCGGGCAAATCCGCCCAATCGCGCAACCAGCCTTCCAGTTCGCCGGCGCTGGCCCGCGTATGGCGTGACAGCAGCCGATCCGCGATCACGTGCCCCACCACACCGCGCACCACCGGGCTCGACTGATCGAGCGCTGCGGTTTCACGGATCGCCGTCGCAATATCGCCGGACGCCTGCAACTGGAACACCCGCCGCAGACGCACAGCCTCGGACGGCGATAATGGGTGCGGCAGCACGACCGGGCTTGCATTGGGGCCCCGACCACCAAGGCGCGGAACCGCAAACGCGATATCGCCATCTGGTGCTGCTGCAATTTCCGCCGTGGGTTGGGCGTGCACAGACCGGTTGGCGAATGCAACCAGGGCCGCAAGCCCCGCGATCAACGCGCAGGCGGCGGGTAGGCGGGAGATCGTGGAACCGGTCCCTCGCATGAGGCGGCGGGCTCTACATGCCTTGCACACGAGACGCAACCCATTTTAATGATCTCGAGATCATTAAAAATACACAAAACGAGATTTCAATATATTACAGCGCGAAGTTACGCGATTATTTTGGGCGATCTTCCGCGATTGTGCGGTGCAGCAAAAGCCAATCCGCCCATGCATCGCGCTTGGCCCCAGGGCTACGCAACAGATAGGCGGGATGCAGCATCGGCAGGGCTGGTATCGGCGCATCGAGGCCGGGAATGGTCACCTCGACCCATTTTCCACGCATCTTCAGGATCCCGAGGGACCCTCCCAGCACCGCCTTGGCCGATAACGCCCCCAGCAGCACCAACCGCTTCGGACGCACCAGCGCGATGTGGCGCAGCAGAAACGGCAAGCACATCTGGGTCTCGGCCTCGGTCGGGTTGCGATTGCCCGGCGGGCGCCAGGGGATCAGGTTGGTGATCAGACAATCCGCCCGTGTCATCCCGATGCTGCCCAGCATCCGGCTGAGCAGCTGGCCGGATGGACCGACGAACGGCAGGCCGGCACGATCTTCTTCCGCGCCCGGCCCCTCCCCCACCAGCATCAGCCCAGACGCCGGATTGCCGTCGGCAAAGACCAGATTGGTGGCGGTATCCTTCAGCGCACAGCCATCAAAGCCGGCAAGCGCTGCCCGCAACCCATCGATGCTGGTGGCCGCCTCGGCAATTTCCCTGGCCCGCAAGGCCGGCGCCGGCAAAGCCCGCTTGGCGGCCGGCACCGCGACCGGGCGCGCCGCCGCGACCACAGGCGCCACTGGTCCCACTGGTCCCACCGCCACCTGCGCGGGCTGGGCAAATGGCACAACCCCGACAGGCCGATCCATCGACTGATCCATCAATCGATCGAACGCAAGGTCGGCCAGCGCCTCATCGGCGCCCCACTCTATTTGCAGCCGCAATGCTGTCAGCGCATCCATGCCATCCTTGTCGGGCGGGTTTACCTTTTGCGCAACCGACAAACCTCCCATAAGTTAGCAATACCCGCGCTAAAGCGGCACCACCAGGAGGGATTATGTCCGACAGCGCCCGCGAGCAGATGGAATTCGACGTCGTTATCGTCGGCGCCGGCCCTTCAGGCCTTGCCGCCGCCATCCGCATGAAACAACTCGCGCCTGACGCCACCGTCTGTGTCGTCGAAAAAGGCGGCGAGGTCGGCGCCCATATCCTGTCAGGTGCGATCATCGAGCCCCGGGCGCTCGATGAATTGCTGCCCGATTGGCGGGAACTCGGCGCACCGCTGACCACCGAACCTGTCACCGACATGTTCCTCTATCTGACCAGCCACAGTTCGATCCGTCTGCCGACGCCGCCGACGATGCAGAACCACGGCAACTATATTTCGTCGCTCGGCAATGTCTGCCGTTGGCTCGCCGAACAGGCTGAAGCCCTGGGTGTCGAAATCTACCCCGGGTTCGCCGCGTCCGAACTGCTCGAAGAAGATGGTCGCATCGTCGGCATCGCCACTGGCGACATGGGCATCATCAAGGATGGCAGCCACGGCCCGAACTACGCGGCAGGCATGGAGTTGCGCGCCACCTACACGATCTTTGCCGAGGGTTGCCGGGGCTCATTGACCAAAAAACTGTTCGACCGCTACGACCTGCGCGCCAATTGCGATGCGCAGAGCTACGGCATCGGCATCAAGGAACTCTGGGAAATCCCCGCCGAAAACCACAAGCCCGGCCTGGTGATCCACACCATCGGCTGGCCGGTAGACAGCGCCGTTTATGGCGGCTCCTTCCTTTATCACTGGGGCAAAAACCTGGTGTCGTACGGCTATGTCGTGGGCCTCGACTACCAGAACCCCTGGCTCTCGCCGTTCGAGGAAATGCAACGCCTCAAGACCCACCCGGATATGCGCAAGCATTTCGAAGGCGGCCGCCGCATCGCCTATGGCGCGCGCGCGATTTCCGAAGGCGGGCTGCAATCGATCCCCAAGCTGACCTTCCCCGGCGGCTGCCTGGTCGGCGATACGGCCGGCTTCCTCAACGTGCCGAAAATCAAAGGCACCCACACCGCGATGAAATCGGGCATGCTCGCGGCTGAAGCGGTCGCCGAACAACTGGCGGGCGACCGCGCGGCCGAACCCGTCGCCTACGAAACCCTGTTCCGCGAAAGCTGGCTCTGCGAAGAACTCACCAAAGTCCGCAACATCCGCCCCGCCTTCGCCAAATGGGGCCTGCTCGGCGGCCTGGTGAATGCAGCCGTTGATACCTATGTCTTCCGCGGCCATGCGCCATGGACTTTGCACATTCCGCATCCCGACCACACCACCCTGATGGAAGCCGATGCCGCGCCGAAAATCGAGTACCCCAAGCCCGACGGCCTGGTCAGCTTCGATCGCAATTCATCGGTGTTCATCAGCAACACCAACCACGAAGAAAACCAGCCGGCGCATCTGACGCTGAAAAACCCCAGCGTTGCCATCGACATCAACTGGAAAACCTATCGCAGCCCGGAAACCCGCTACTGCCCGGCCGGTGTCTACGAAATCGTCGGCGCGGAAGATGGCGACCCGAAACTACAGATCAACGCGCAAAACTGCGTCCACTGCAAAACCTGCGACATCAAGGACCCGACGCAGAACATCAACTGGGTCACCCCCGAAGGCGGCGGCGGGCCGGTTTATCCTGGCGGGATGTAATACCAAGCGCCTGAATAGCTGACCCTTGCAGCCATTTTGGCGCTTGGTATTGCGCACCGGGTTGGCTGGCGGCGCTGCGCCGAGCAAAGACTTATACCGAGCGCCGTTGACCCATTCTTAATGGGCCAACATCAAGGGCGCTTGGTATAACGCGCTGCCAACGCCTACCAAGGCTTAACAGTCAGCGCCCAATGAGGTTCGCCTGCTCTACGGGCGTGCGCAGGGTCAAAGCTAGCGCATGCAGGCCGTTCGCCAATTCCCCCGCCAGCACCGCATGCACTGCCCGCGACCGGTCAACCCTGGACTTGCCCTCCAGGCTGGCCGCCACCATCGTCACACCATAATGGGTCTCCCCCCCGGCGCGCGCGCCAGCATGCCCCGCATGCAAATGGCTGTCATCGCGCACCTCCAGCAGGGTGGGCGCGAAATGGTGGGTCAAGGCGGCGGAGATGCGGTTTGCGCGGGTGTTCATGGGGGGAGTTTGAACCGGGTGGGCGGGGAAAGCAAAGGCAAGCAATTCATTTCGTGGACAAAAAGAACCAAAAAAGCCTGCCAGAAATTCCTTGTGCGTCGCCTTCCTTCCCGAGAAAGGCATCTGTAACACGGATTCTATATAACGATAAATTGATATTTTCGTGACGAATTATTGTCTTGCGTAACGCCTGGATTGTTTGCTTTGGTGTTTGCAACAAAGCGGGAGCTTAAACGCAGTGTTTACCCCCCCCCCCCCGCGCAGTCCGGGCTAGGTGATGGCCAACAAGCTGTTCCTGGCGGAGGCCCTGCGAGCTACCAGTGACCATCGGTTCGGCAGCCCGATGGCTTTGCTTCCGCAATCCTGGTGGGTGCTGTCGGGATTTTTTGCAATTGTCGGCGTCGCCACTGTGATATTTCTGGCAACTGCCACATTTCCGCGCAAGGAATCCGCGGCCGGAATTTTACGCTATTCGTTGGGGGAACAACGTATCTCGGCGCCGCGGGCGGGCATTGTCACGGAAATCCGGGTAGGCGAAGGCCAACTGGTCGCGGCTGGCGATGTGCTGGCCTACGTGACTACCGAACAACATCTCGCCGGCGGCGGTGTCCATGATGCGCGGCTGGTCGCAGCGATTGCGGTGGAGCGGACGATGCTGGGCCGGCGGCTCGCCGCGCTCGATGCGTCCGAGCCGCTGCAGGCGGCGTCTCTGCATGAGCGTATCGACGGAATAGCCGAGCAATTGGTGGAGTTGCGCGCCGGTATCATCAGTCGGCAGGAACATCTGAAGCTCTCCAGGGAAAGCCTGACGGCGGCGAGCGGCTGAAGCTGCAAGCCGGCATGGCACTCACGGCTGATATATTGCTCGAACACCGATCATTCCTTGACCTGCTGCTTGACCCTTTGCGCGCGGCCGGTGGCCGGGTGCTGGGGGTTTAGGCGATGCGCGGGATCGGTGGAACCCGGTGACAGAATAGCGGGTGCAGCGCACCCGCAAGGCGCTCGACCAGGCCCGATGTGTGAATGGCGGGAAGAGAAGGAAGGAAACGAAGATGTTACGCGAATTAACGATTGAGGAGATGGGCCTCGTCGCTGGCGGCGACGATATGGGCGGAGGCTTCGGCGATGCCTTCGGTGACAACGGCGGATCATATTCGCAGGATCCCGGCGGCTTTGGACCAGCCATCGGGACCGATAATGGTGACGGTACGACCACATACACCTGCGGCCCCGGTCAAATTGCAATAGCAGTTTTGAATGCTGACGGTGTAGGTGTTTTTTGTGGCCCGGATCGTGGCCCGGGTCAGTGATGCTGAAGTTTAGAGTTTAACGTCATACGGCGAACCGTGGGTGTGTAAATATATCGCCGCGCACACGGTTCGTTCTCTTACGGCGAGAAATACAATGCAATTTCACAACACTCTCCTTGTATTTGTAGCTTTAGCAAACTGGGTCGGGCCCGCGCAAGCTCAGACACCATTGCTCGAAGCCATGGTAAAAGCGACGGAATGTCGCACCAATAGCAACGAGAAAATACGACAAGTACCGTCGTTAAATTTAGTGTGTTTGAAGGGTGCGATTAATCACGCAATGTCAATAACATTCCGCGAGTTGAATTTAGCCAAAGATTTTTCAGTAGTAGTTAATAGCGGCGGCGGCGACGCGGAGTCCGCCCTCGATATCTCCGATATAATTCTGGCTCAGGGCGCCCATGTCATCGTTGACAACGTGTGTCTGTCCTCTTGCGCCAATTACCTATTTCTATCTGGAAAAACTAAAGTGGTGCTGCCGCGCTCCCTGCTCATGTGGCACGGCGGACCGCTTCACGTGGTAAGCCCAATTGTCATTCCAAGTCGGAGACAAAGAATTGTTGATCTCGCAGATCGTAGTGATAAATTTTTTATCAAAATAGGTGTGATTAGGGATTTAATATACTTTGCTCCTTATCGGGAAAGTGGAATACGTCCAAAAAATACAGAAAGTTGGACAGCATCTCGAAAACAACTAGAAGAATATTATTATGTTACTGGTATCGAGTACATGTGGGAAATGGACAAAGATGCAGAATTCATAGCTGCCCGTGCGGCTGGGCAAACGCCCGACCTAAGGTTGAAAATTCCTTGAGAGTCAAACTTCATGGAATGGCGGGAAGAGAAGGAAGGAAACGAAGATGTTACGCGAATTGACGATTGAGGAGATGGGCCTCGTCGCTGGCGGCGACGATATGGGCGGAGGCTTCGGCGATGCCTTCGGTGCCAACGGCGGATCATATTCGAAGGATGCCGACGGCTTTGGACCAGCCATCGGGACCAATAATGGTAACGGTGTGACAAAATTCACTTGCCCCGAAGGAGATTATGGCCGTATGATTTTCGACAATAATGGCATTACTACGTTTTGTGGTCCGCAAAATTGATGCTCAATTTTAGAATTTGACGTAATACGGCGGACCGTGGCTGTTTGAATATATCGCCGCACACATGGTCCGCTTTCTTATATGGATATATAAAATGAAACTTATAAACATATTCACTGTATTTTTTTCTATTTTTACATGGACTCTACCCGCAAGCACTCAGACACCATTACTCGACGCGACCGCAAAAGCAGTGGAATGTCGGGTAATTAGCGGAGCTAAAATCCGATTTATTGAAGCATTAAATCTCGTATGTTTGATCGGTGAAATTGACCGCGATATGGCGCAAAATTTTCTTGATTTAAATTTACCTAAGTCTTTTTCGATAGTTGTTAACAGCGGCGGCGGTTATGCGGAGTCCGCCTTGGATATCGCTGAAAAAATTTTATTCAAGAATGGTCACGTCATTGTTGACAACGTATGCTGGTCTGCTTGCGCTAATTACTTATTCCTGTCTGGAAAGACCAAAGTGGTGCTTCCACGCTCCACGGTTGCCTGGCACGGCGGACCGCTTCACGTGGCAAAACCGAATATAGCACCAAATCGTCGGAAAATATTTGTTGAACTAGCTGATCGAAGCGATCTATTTTTTATCAATATAGGCGTAATACCAATTCCCACAGCCTAGTACCGATGTGCCCAGTCCCTCAATCCGATTGTCATGATGCGCCATGGCTGATCGGTAAGTTTGTTCCAGGCTTGGCAGCAGTGGTCGACAATGTCGTCGTAGGACTGGAAGATGCGGTTTGAGA
>CALQTN020000038.1 GCA_943333505.2 Asaia bogorensis
GGGATGAGTCTGTCCGCAGCGTGCCCGAAGGCCCAACCAGTGGCTTTCGGGCATGCTGAAAATGCCTGATGTTGGCCCTAGAAACCGAAATTCGGCGCTCAGGCAGAGGATTTTCGGCCTTGAGTGGGGTTCTTCAGCAGCCTGCTAGACATGCAACTCGCGCTTTCCACCTGGCAGGAAGTCGAAGACTATCTCCATCATTCCGACGGCATCATCGTGCCGATCGGTTCGGTTGAACAACACGGGCCGAACGGCCTGATCGGCACCGATCATTTGTGCGCCGAAGTGGTGGCCAAAGGCGTCGGCGACGCGATCGGCGCGCTGGTGGCACCGACCCTGGCCTACGGCATGTCGCAGCACCATCTCGGCTTTTCTGGTTCAGCAACCTTGCGGCCGAGTACGCTGATGCTGGTGGTGCGCGATGTGGTGCAGTCGCTCGCGGTGCACGGGTTCCGCAAATTCTTCTTCATCAACGGCCATGGCGGCAATGTCGCCACCGTGACTGCGGGCTTCGACGAGCTTTATGCGATGAAGTCGATGGGCCAGCTCGATCCGGCGGTTCGCTGCCGGATGACCTTCTGGTCCGGCGGTTCACGCGGCAAGCCGCTGGCGGACGCACTTTACGCGGGCGTAAATGGCAATCATGCGACTGCGGCTGAGGTTTCGCTGGCGCAGTACTATCAGCCTGGTGCCATCAAGCACGCCCAGATGACACCAAAGGTCGCCCCGTCCGCGCCGCAGTTTTTCGAGGCTGCCGACTACCGGGCGCGCTTCCCCGATGGACGGATCGGATCGGATCCGTCGCAGTCCTCGCCCGAGCACGGCAAGCAGCTTTACGACGCCGCCGTTGCCGACATGATTGAGGCTTATCAAGTGTTTCTCGCCTATTGATCGATCGGCACGATCGGCCTCAACGGGCTATGGTGTAAGGCGGCGAGATTATGCTAAGCTATGCGTAGCGTGGCGGCACAAGCGTTTATTTCATCGATCCGCCGCGGACATGGATAGAGGATAGTCTGACGTGCGACCGCCGAAAAATGACTGGAAACGTCAACCCCGCACCTCTGGTTTTGATGACGACCGCTTTTATGGCAGCGCTTCAACACCGCCGCCGCCGCCGTCCTTCGCCGGCTTCGGTGGTGGTGGCCCGGAACTCAGCGCGACCGTGAAATGGTTCAACCCCGAAAAGGGCTTTGGCTTTGTTGAGCTCGCTGACGGCACCGGCGATGTGTTCCTACACATCAATGCCCTGCAGTCATCGGGTCACACCACGGTTAGCCCGGGTGCGAAAATGCAGGTCCGCGTCGGCCAGGGCCAGAAGGGCCGTCAGGTCGAAATGGTGCTGACCGTTGATGAAAGCACCGCTGAAGCGCCGCGTGCGCGCAGTGCGGCCCCCGGTGGCTTCGGCGCCGGTGCCCCGCGCAGCGGTGGCATGGGCGGCGGTATGGGCGGTGCACGCCCAGCACGTGCCCAGGTCGATATGTCGTCTGCGGTCGACATGATGGGGACCGTGAAGTGGTACAACCCGACAAAAGGGTTCGGCTTCATCTCCCCCCAGGATGGCGGCAAGGACGTGTTCGTGCACGCAACCGCGCTCGAGCGTGCTGGACTTCAGCCGCTGCAGGATGGCCAGTCCGTCCGCATGGCCGTGGTTCAGGGCGCCAAAGGCCCGGAAGTCGGCTCGATCAGCCTGGGCTAAGCCTAAAAGCGATCGGCAGGATTACCGGCGGCGTGTAAGCGCCGTCGGGTCCAGCACCGTGAGCGCTTGCCAGCCGAAATTCAGCAACGCAGCACTGTCTTCGGCAAATTCCAAAACCTTCTGAACCAAAGCCGGCTTGCCCATATCGGCCAGCGTCAGGGCGCGCCTGACAGTGAATGACTTCAGTCGCAGCAGATCGGCGATTGGGCTGTCCACCGCGTCCTCGAACCCCCGCGGCATCCGAGAGAGTGTTTCCGACATATCGAAGCCGAGTTTCCTACCAGCCAGATCGGCTCGCAGAAACGCCGCGCGTGCCGGGTCGACATAGATTGCCTCGCGGATCGCCTCCAGCGCTTCCTTTTCCGGCAGGTAAAAACCGGCGGCAAGAAAGCATCCGGCAGGATCGACATGGATATATAAAATCCCATCGAATTTTGCGCCGCCTGCGCGTCGCAGAACCGCGCCGGAATTGGTTTTGTACGGAAGCTTGTCCTTACTGAAGCGCACATCGCGATGGATGCGGAAAATTGCCTTGGCAGGATCGCCTGTCAGTGGGCTGCCAGCAGCGGCCAGCGCCGAGATCGCATCGGCGAGTAACAGCCGGAACGGGGCAACGATGTCGCGTTCATAGAGTGGTTTATTGGCCAGGAACCAGTCGCGATTATTGTTCGCAGCAAGCTCGCGTAGAAATTGGAATGCTTCGGGCCGGAAGCCAGCAAAGCCGAGAGTATTGGATGCCATGCGGCATTATCCCTTTCGCGACCGTCGGTGCAAGACCAGCCCCGCCAGCAGCGCGCTCGCGGCCGCGGCGGCAAAACCATGCTGGAATCCGGCCAGGAAACCGCCCTCGGTATCGGTTGGCCCACCCGCCTGGAACACCAGCATCAAAACGCTCGCCCCGCTTAAGGTCCCGATCGTGCGGGTGACCATCCCGAGACTTCCGGCGACTCCCCGATCGGCTGGTGGCAGGCTCGCGGTCAGGATGTCGAGCACTGCGACTGAGAACAGCCCCGCCCCGATCCCGTGCACGAACATCGCCGCTACCATCCAGACGATGGCGTGTCCGTTGGCGGCCCAAAGAATTGCCACCAGAGTGGTTGCCACGGTGAAGATCCCTATTTGGGCCAGAATACGCGACGACATCCGGCTCGCCAGTCGGCCCGCAACCGGGGTGGCCAGCACACTGCCGATCGGGCTGAATGCCAACAGCAAGCCACCGACTTGCACCGAAACCCCACCGAACTGCACGAGGTAAAACGGGATCAGCAACGGTCCGGAAAATGTCGCGAGATTGCCGAGGATGTTGGCGATGTTGATCCGGGCGACATCGCCCTCGCGCAGAACCCCAAGCCGGATGATCGGGGACGTCGCCATGCGCTGGCGCCAAATAAAGGCGAGCAGAGCCAGAACGGTCAGGGTTGCCGCGCCAAGGACGGCCCAAATTCCCGCCGGCAACCCACGCAAATGATCGAGCGTCAGGATAAGGGCTCCGATTGTCACCGCCAGCAGCACGCCGCCTGCCGCATCAAAGCGCGCCGCCGAATTCGGCCTCGTCCGTTGCGGCAGGGTAAACCCCAACAATAATGCCGCACCGGCCACCGGAATGCGAAACGCGAACACCGAACTCCAACCGAACCGATCCAGCAACGCCCCCGCAAGCACTGGCCCGATTACCCCGCCCAGTGCCATCATCATGCTGTACCAACCCAACGCCTCCGCCCGCCGCTGATCGCCGAGCAATCCGGTCGCCAAAGCTGGCCCAACGCTGAGGATCAATGCTGCCCCCGTGCCCTGCATCGCCCGCCCCGCGAGAAACCAGCCAAAGGACGGGGCAAAAGTGCACAGCGTAAAAGCGCATGTGCTAACCAGACAGCCCACCAGAAACACCACCCGATAGCCGACCAGATCGCCAATGCGGCCAAACCCCAAGGTGAGGCTCGCAAAGATCAGCACGTAACTGATCACCACAAAGCGGATCGAGGGGATATCGAGGGCGAAATGTGCGGCAATCTGCGGGAAGGCGACGTTCACGCTTGCATCGAGCGGCACCAGCGCGGTTCCCAGGCCGATTACCAGCAGCCCACGTATTTCTGTCGCTGTCATCCGAGCATCTCCGCAGTTTCGATGGCCCAGGCAATCCTTTGGGTTGCAAAGGCAACCGCCAATCACCACAACGGTGAAATGCCACGCACGTCAACCGCTGGACTGTTTGGGGCCGCTCTTATTCTGGCTTCGGCCGCGCATGCCGAACCAGTCGCACCAACGATCTCTGCGGAAACCTACCTGCGCTACGCCGGCTATGTTGCCGGGCTGAACGTCTTTTCGCTGCATGTCAAAGCTGCCCTGGCACCAGAACGCTACCGGATGGAAACCCGCTACAACCCCGAAGGGGTGTTGAACGTGTTTATCTCCGGTGAACTCCACACCCTCGCGCATGGCGGTTGGCATGCCGGTCGGGCAACGCCTGCCCGCTACCAGACCTGGGGCGTCTGGCGCGGTGAAACGCGCGACACCCAGATCGATTATGCCGCCGGCAGCCCGCTGATCCGCAAACTCATTCCGCCAATCGCCGGCGAACGCGAACCGGTCACACCGGCCGATCAGGCGGGGACGATCGATACGCTCAGCGCCTTTGCCTATCTCGCCCAGCAGGTCAACACCACCGGCCGCTGCGACGGAGATGCGCGGCTTTTCGATGGACGCCGCCTGTCGGTCGTGTCGGCCGTGCATGTCGGAGAGGAATTCCTGACCCGAGAATCCCGCTCAAGTTTTTCCGGTCCGGCAACGCGCTGCGACATCAGCGGCAAGCAGATTGCCGGGTTTCTGCTCGGCGATGCCCCGACCGATGGCACTGGCAAGACCAGCGGCAGCGTGTGGTTCGCCCGACCCGCCACAGCGGCGGTTATGCTCCCGGTCCGCATGACCTTCGTGGTCCCGGTGCTGGGCAACGCGACGCTCTATCTGACCACAAACCCCAAATAGCTCACCCCGCGCGGCACATCCCGCCAATCAGCCGATCCGTCGCCAGCGTCGGACTCTAAATTCTGCCCAGCCACTTCGGCCTTCACATCGGCATCGAACATCCCCCCAAATCGCTGCACCCAGTGTGCTGGGCCACCTCTGGCCACACAGGCCCGCATCGGCGAAACTACTGGAACCAAGGAGGCCCTTAATGTCCGACCAACCCCGCATCACCTGGCTGATCGACCGCATGGCCACCCGCGGCCGGGTCCGCGTCGGCCTGCTCGGCCGCAACCTCGTCGTCGCACTCTGGGACAAGCAAATCCCGCTCGATAACAACGACATGCAAACCCTTGATGACCTCGCCTCCTCCCGTCGCACCACCCATCTCGTGCCGCCATTGCGCGATGGCGGCTACACCCATCTGCTCGGCGGCAAAATCGGGTTGCTGCCGGGAGAGGCCGCAACCCTCAAAGCGGTACTCTTAGGCACCCCGGATGGCCTCCGTACCCGCCGCCAGGCGCTGCTCGACATGGTCGCCGAGGAAGGCAAACTTGAACCCACCGGCCCCGAAACCGGCGAAACCGGCATCGCCCATCACGCCGAGGCCACCGAGGCCCAGATCGGCCATGCCCGTCGCATGCTGATGGATTTTGACCAGGCCTTTCCGTCCGTCCGCGGCAGCATGTGAAAACCCTGCTCATCATCTGGCATTCCCGCACCGGTGGTGCACAGGCGATGGCCCAAGCCGCCGCCAACGCCGCCGCCGAAATCACCGTTCGCCTGCTGCCAGCCGCCGAAACCAACCCGGGCGACATTCTGGCCGCCGATGGCTACATCTTCGCCTGCCCCGAAAACCTCGCCGCCCTCTCCGGCCCGATGAAAGATGCCTTTGATCGCTGCTACTACCCAGCCCTCGATCGCATCCAGGGCCGTCCCTACGCCATCATGGTCTGCGCCGGCAGCGATGGCGCCGGCGCCGTCCGCCAGATGACCCGCATCACCACCGGCTGGCGCCTGCGCCCGATCGCCGAGCCTTTGATCATCTGCACCCGCGCCCAAACTCCGGAAGCTATCGCGGCGCCCAAAATCATTGCGCCCGAGGATTTGGCGCGCTGCGCAGAACTCGGCGCGGGAATGGCGGCCGGACTCGCCGCAGGGATTTTCTAAGTAAGCATCTTCTTTTTGTGAACAAAAAGAAGCAAAAAAACCTCCGACTCTGTTGCCGTTGGCATGCCCCCGCACGCAAAATCATCGTCATTGCGAGTGCTTGCGAAGCAATCCATCTTGATGCCACACAGAATTTTCGATGGTAATTACGATAACGTAACAAATAGAACGCAGCAAGCTTCACTCAGCAACTCCCCGATTTCGAACCGGTAGCCCAAACCATCCCCCCTTCGCCACCTTCGGCAATCCCTTGCGCGGCCACACCGGCGCCCGCCGCACTCTTGGTTTACGCGGCGGCGCCGCAATCACCGCCGCCCCATCCGCCAATCCCAACAGCCGCTGCAACGGCCGCACGATCCGCGCCAACCCCGGTAGCGCCGCAACCAACGCCTGCATATCGGGCTCAGCCAGCAAATGCTCCAACTGCGAGCCATAGCCCGCCGCCTCATACCCCAGCACGCCCACCAGCCAACCCCGCCGCGACGGCAACCGCACCCGAGGCACGCAAACTGCCCGCACCCGCACCCGCGCCGGACACGCCGCGCGCACCACGCTTTTACGCGTGATTGTCCGGCCAAACCGCTGCACCGACCGGCTCAACCAACTCCAGAGCGGCAAAGTCAGCGCCATCAATTTCGGGTCACGATAAAACCGTCGCGCCACCACCGCCGCCAACGCCATCAAAATCGCGCCAAAACGCCGCACCAATTCCGGCGCGGTCGCTGGCAGCGAGGAAGGGCAGGGGAGATGCGTCATGATATATTAAATAACATATAGACTCCTAACATGCAAGAAAATTTGTACACCTCCGCCGCAAATTTTGGCCAGTGCCGGGTTGAGCGTCTTCGCGCCCCTATTATTCCCAAGCAGACGGCAAAACCGACATTGAACCCACTCCATAAGTATGACTAAGTATGACGCCATAGTCCTGAGGAGGATGGGATGCCTGCGATCGAGCGAATGACGATCACCTTGCCGTCCGACATGGCGGCGCTGGTGAAAAATGCGGTCAACGGCGGTGACTATGCCTCAAGCAGCGAAGTGGTGCGCGAGGCACTGCGCGACTGGAAGATGAAGCGCGCGTTGCAGTTGCTAGAGCTTACGGCCATCAAACGCGATATTGAGAAGGGGCTGACAGACCTCGCTGACGGCCGTGTACAGGACTTTGACGCTGGCCGCATCATTGAACGCGGGAGAAAGCTATTAGCCAGCCGCTCCCACTCCGCCTGACGGAAACTGCCGAGGCGGACCTTGCGGATATCTGGACATACCTCGCCATTGAGGCTTCGGAGGACGTCGCTTCGCAGTTCGTTGCCGCGATCGAAACTGCGTTTGAACCGGTGCGGCACTTCCCTTTCGCCACCCCAGCCCGTGATCAGTTCGCCCCTGGTTTGCGTGTGACCTTCCACCGGTTTTACGCCGTCTATTTCCGACCAACGGCCGACGCGATCATCATCATTCGTGTGCTGCATGGCGCGCGCGATGCTGCCGCTATTGCGGACCATGGTGGGTTCACCGGATGAACGAGCAACGCGCGATCCGCCGGGAACCGAGAGCTACAGCGCGCCATCCTATCCGAAAGAAACGCGACCAGATATAAGCGAAGACAACATTATCATAGCCAAACGGTAGAATGACGACGGCCCCTGACAGCTGCGCAGTTTGCGTGGGCACGACCGACGCCAAGCACCAGGATGATTTGACGGGTACTTCGTCTGCCGCAGGAGGAATTTTCAGCGCGGCTCCATATCCCTGTCGGTAATTTGCTGGACTGGGAGCAGGGCAAAACTGAATCGGATCAGGCCGCCCGTGCCTTACCTGCGTCTACCCGACGTGGCAGAGACCGACCTGGAAAATGTCCTGACGTATTTTATCCGAAGGTCTTGAATTCAGGGGTGCCCTCCTCGTTATCAGCCTGGAGGGCCTGCTTGGGTGGGGCAACACCCAAGCAGCATTGGCACCTTACCCCAAAACCCACTCTGCCCCGCTCGCCGCCGCAATTTCCTTCACCTTGGCCAGCAGATTAACCCCCACCGGGATCCCCTCCTGCTTCCGCCGTGCCGCGTTGCGCCGTTCCGGATCGCCGGCCACCATCACCGGCCGCGCCGGATCGGCAGGGCGGGTGGCGCGCAGGCTATCGGTGAAGTCCACCACATCGCGGCGGAAATCGGCCGGGTCGCGGAACAACCCGGTATCGATCGCCAGGAAGAAATGCCCGATCCCCATCGTCCCCGGATTTTTCGTATGCATCGGATCGGTTACCATCGTCGCGCCTGACAGCGCCGACGACAGAATATTCACCATCGCGGCGAGCCCATAGCCTTTGTAACTGCTGGACTCCGCCGTCCCGCCCAACGGGGTCAAAAACCCGCCCTTGCTGGCAATCAGAGGATCGTTGCTCGGGTTGCCATCCCGATCGACCACCCAGCCATCCGGCGTCGGCACCCCTTCATTGGCTTTGTTGCGGATACGCCCGGCGGCAACCGTCGTCGTTGCCATATCGAGCAGGAACGGCTCACCATCCCGCCCAGGTGCGGCGAACGCAATTGGGTCGGTGCCGTATTTGGCTTCCGCCCCAAAAGTCGGCGCCACCTGCACGCCCGATGCCGATGTTGTCACCATCCCGATGAACCCGGCATCGGCCGCCATCTTCGCGTAATAGCCACACGCGCCGAAATGTGCCGAATTGCGCACCCCTACAATCCCAACGCCCAGAGTGCGTGCCTTAGAAATCGCCAAATTCATCGCGGTATAAGAACTGAAATGGCCAAGCCCGCCACCGCCATCGATCAGGGCGGCAACCGCGCGATCGACCACCACTTTGGGCTGCGCCGACATCACCATTTTCCCGGTCTGCCGCCGTTCGTCATAGCCGGGGATCATCGATAGCCCGTGGCTGTCGATGCCGTGCAGATCGGCCCAAGCCATGATGTCGGCAGTAACCGCCGCGTTGATCGCCGGCATGCCCCAGGCCCGCAGGATCAGTTCGAGTTGGCGGCGATGGTCTTCATACGGTGCGGTCATGGATCAGGCTTCCCTTACGAACCGGTTGCGTAATGTGCCAATGCCGGTGATGTCGATTTCAACCACGTCGCCGCTTTTAATGTTGGGTGACGTGCCATCAGTGCCCATCCACAGCATGTCGCCAGGCACCAGGGTGCAATACTGGCTGGTGCGGCTGATAAAGGTGGCGATGGAAAACAGCAGCGCGTTGGTGGCGAACCGAATGGTCTCGGCCCCGTTCACCCGCACCGTCGTTTCCGCATTTTCAAGATCGAAATCCGTCTCAATCCACGGCCCCATCGGCTTGAACGTATCGGCGTTCTTGGAGCGGAAAAACGTGCGGTCATTTTTCTGCCAGGCGCGTTCGGACACATCATTGCCGATCGTGTAGCCAAAGATGCAGTCCATCGCCTCGGCTTCCGAGACATTTTTCACCCGCTTGCCGATAATCACCGCGAGTTCGCCCTCGTAATGGATCGCGTCCGTCGCGTCCGCCGGGATGATCACGTCCTGGCCATGCGCCACCAGCGCGTTATTGGCGCGGTAGCCAATATCGGCGGCCTTGGGCAGGTTCGCGACCTCCCCCCGCCGTGCCGCGCCTTCCAGCACGTGTTTGGCGTAGTTCAACCCCGCCGCATAAAACGTCGGCGGCACGTTGGGGACTTCGATGGTGACATCGGCCAGCGCGTGCATCGCCCCGGTGCGGCGCCATTCGGCGAACATGTTGCCGTCGATTTCCGCAATCCGATCGCCCTCGACAATCCCCACTGCGTGCCGTCCGGCACTGCTGAACCTGATCCACCGCATGAAAAAATCCTCCCTGTGCCCAGCCTAGCCCGGGCCGCCGCGTCCGGCTAGGATGGGACAACTTCGAAATGGGGACCGACAATGCCTGATAATATTTCACCCGCCGTGACCGACCAATCCTTGCTCGCCGCCCGTTACGGCGCCGCCGACATTCCCGCCACCGGCCCGATCAATGACGTCATCCGCACCATGTTCGAACATCGCTCGGTGCGCGGCTACCTGCCGACCGCCCTGCCGCCTGGCACCATCGAAACCCTGGTCGCCGCCGCGCAATCGGCCGCCACATCGTCGAACATGCAATATTGGAGCGTTGTTGCAGTCTCCGATCCGGCAACCAAGGACATCATGGCAAGCGTTGCCAGCAACCAGCAGCACATCCGGGAATGCCCGGTGCTTTTGGTGTTCCTCGCCGACCTGTCGCGCCTGAACCGGGTGCTGGTATCAGCCGGCAAGACCATGCCGACGCGCGATTATCAGGAAGCCTTCACGGTGTCGGCGATCGATGCCGCGCTCGCGGCCCAGAACGCGACATTGGCGGCAGAATCACTCGGCCTCGGCACCGTCTATATCGGCGCGCTGCGCAATGATCCGGAGCGTGTGGCCGCTGCCATCGGCCTGCCGCCCCATGTCATGGCGGTGTTCGGCCTGTGCATCGGCTACCCCGATCTGGCGCGTCTGTCCGACATCAAGCCGCGCTTGCCCCAGGGCACGGTGCTGTTTCATGAAACATATACCCTCGCCGATGAAGCCGCCCAGATCGCGCGCTACGACAGCGAACTCAGCGCGTTCTCCAAGCGCCAGGGCATGGACAGCGACACCTGGACCGGCCGCGTCATCCAGCGCCTGTCCGGCACCAATGGCCGCGAAGCCATGCGCGCCGCGATGCGCCGCCTCGGCTTCGAACTGAAATAAGGGGCACCGATCATGGCGGTGAACAAAATCTACGGTTCGACGACCGAGGCGCTGGCCGGCGTGTTGCGTGATGGCATGACCATCATGGCCGGCGGCTTCGGCCTGTGCGGCATCCCGTCAGCGTTGATCGAGGCGATCAAGCTGTCGGGCGTGAAGGACCTGGTGTGCATCTCAAACAATGCCGGGGTGGATGATTGCGGGCTGGGGCTGCTGCTGCAAACCCGGCAGGTCCGCAAGATGATCAGCTCCTATGTCGGGGAAAACGCCACCTTCGCGAAACAATACCTCGCCGGCGAACTGGAAATTGAGTTCAACCCGCAAGGCACTCTGGCTGAACGCATTCGGGCGGGGGGCGCCGGCATTCCGGCGTTCTTCACCCGCACCGGGGTCGGCACCGCGGTGGCCGAGGGTAAGGAATTGCGCGACTTCGATGGCCAGACCTATGTGATGGAGCGCGGGTTGCGCGCCGATCTCGCCATCATCCATGCCTGGAAAGCCGATCCGGAAGGCAATCTGGTCTATCGCAAAACCGCGCGAAACTTCAATCCGATGATGGCGACCGCGGCCGCGATGACGGTGGTTGAGGTCGAGGAACTTGTCCCGCTCGGCGCCTTCGATCCCGACCACATCATCACCCCCGGCATTTTCGTCAAACGGATCGTGCGCCTCGATCATGTTGAAAAGCGCATCGAACAGCGCACCGTGCGCAAGCGCGCCGCGTAAAGGAACCACCGACATGCCCTGGACACGCGACGAAATGGCCGCCCGCGCGGCGCGGGAAATTCAAGACGGTTTCTACGTCAATCTCGGCATCGGCATTCCCACCTTGGTGGCGAACTTCATCCCCGACGGGATTGCGGTGCAGTTGCAATCGGAAAACGGCATGCTCGGCATCGGCCCGTTCCCGTTCGAAGGTGATGAGGATGCCGACCTCATCAACGCCGGCAAGCAGACCGTCACCGCATTGCCCTCCACCAGCTTCATGGACAGCGCCGCAAGCTTCGCCATGGTGCGCGGCGGGCATATCGACATGTCGATCCTCGGCGCGCTGCAAGTGGCCGAGAACGGCGATCTGGCGAACTGGATGATCCCGGGCAAGATGGTCAAAGGCATGGGCGGCGCGATGGACCTCGTCGCCGGCGTCCGCCGCGTGGTGGTGCTGATGGAACACACCGCCGGCGGCAAACCCAAGCTGCTGCATCGCTGCAACCTACCGCTGACCGGCGCCGGCGTGGTCGATATGGTGATCTCCGACCTCGCCGTTTTCGACATCGACCGCCGCGGCGGCGGCATGCGCCTGGTCGAACTGGCCCCGGGCGTCACCCTCGACGAAGTGCGCGCCAAGACCGAGGCTGCTTTTACCCTGGCGAACTGAATTCCACCCGCGCCCCGGTCAGCATCACGCCAAGCACGGCCGGGTCGTCAGGCGCACCATCCCAGACAAAAACATCGTCGGGGCGCAGCTCGGCGACCAGAAAATAATGCGCAAAACTATCGAGCACCCCCTCCCAGCTGGCGCGAACACGCATGGCGGCATTGCTTGAAATTCGGGCGAGTTGCAGATCGAAATCCGCGCTCGGATCCAATCCAGCGATCATGGCCAGCAAACTGCGGAATTCCACCGGGTTTTCCGCCTGAAACCACGGGATTTCCGCGGGCGTCAGCTCGGCCACCCCGCTCGCTCGGGCAAATTCGATGAAGGCGGCGACATTGCTGGTCGCCTCCCGCTCATCGGCCGGGCGCCATTTCAGCTTGGACATCGACAAGGGGCCTTGCTCACCAGGAAAGCGGACTGTATATGCCCCCCTCCCGCAAGGGAATGGGGCCATAGCTCAGCTGGGAGAGCGCCTGAATGGCATTCAGGAGGTCAGCGGTTCGATCCCGCTTGGCTCCACCAAATCGCCCCGATTAAAATCACGTGCCCTGGCGGGGCAATCCATAATAGCCCCGTGATAGCCGCTCACCCATAAATCAAAATGCGGTGACCCAGGAAGCGTTGCGAGCGAGCAGGTGACTTGTCCCCTACCGCAACTCCAACCCTGGCGCCGCCTTCTTAATCGCCCCAATCAACGCCCGAACCTCATTCCGCGCCGCCACATGGCTCATCCCCATATGAATGCCGAGGCCGCCGACCTCCTTCACATCCATCAAGGTCAGCCCCAGCAAATACAACTCCCGGAAAATCACCCGCTCACCAAACCCGCGCACGGTGCGAAACCCAATCCGCTTGGCCAGCGCATCCAACGTCGCCCCGCTGGGACATCGGACAACAAAGCTGACGCCGGTCCGCAACCTTGCTAGACTGCGCGCACAAGGAAACCCGCCATGACCGACGTCGAAGCCGAACGCCTGATCCGCAGCTACGCCGCCGGCGATATCGCCTGGTCAACCCTGCGCGAAAAGGGCTTCTGCAGTTATGTCGACGTGCTGGCAGCCCTCGGTGCGTTGGGCCTGCGGCAACCAATGGCCCCGATGGATGGTCCAAATGTCGCTGCCCGTGAACGTGGTAGGGCCCTAATCCGAGAGGCTTTCCGAGCCGCGGGATGACCAGCCGGCTCGGCCTGATCGTTATTCTATCCGATTGCGAACCCAAATATTGCCAAAAATTCGTCATCGCGAGCGAAGCGTGGCGATCCAGGGGAACCGCACCGAAATCCGAATTTAAACCCCTGGATTGCCACGGCTTCGCCTCGCAATGACAAGCGGCGGATTGACAATTTCCAGATTTTCAGCCGCTCGGAGTAGTTACAAACCCCTCCTCTACCCTCTATGGCAGATGTCTCGCTTGCTACCCTCGCCCCCTACCGTAACTCCAACCCCGGCGCTGCCTTCTTAATCGCCCCGATCAGCGCCCGAACCTCATTCCGCGCCGCCACATGGCTCATCCCCATATGGATCCCGAGGCCGCCGACCTCCTTCACATCCATCAAGGTCAGCCCCTGCAAATACAACTCCCGGAAAATCACCCGCTCGCCAAACCCGCGCACCGTGCGAAACCCAATCCGCTTGGCCAGCGCATCCAACGTCGCCCCCACATCGCGCTTGTTGCGCGCCTCCGTCGCCCCCAGCCGGTTCCTCATCACAATCCAGTCAATCCGCCCGCGGTCGCGGCTGAAGCGGCGTTTGCGCGCTTCCCACACCATTTCGCTGTAAATGCTCGGCCGCACCACGTCGTGATTATCCGGATCAACCTTGGCCAGCATGGCGAAGTCGACGAAGCTGTCATTGATCGGGGTGATCAGCGTATCCGCCTGCGCATGGCCCAGCCGACTGAGAAACGTGTCAGACCCTGGGCAATCCAGCACCACAATGTCGCAGCTCGCCGATAACGCGCCCAGGGCCGCCATGAAGCGTGTTGTCTCATCGGCCTCCGCTTCCGCCCGGCTATCCAGCTCACTCCGCAGCACGGCGGCCGCCAGCGGCTGTGGCAGGTCTATCCCGCGCGCCTTGGCGAACGCCAACCGCGCTTCAAGATACAGCCCCAACGTCGCCTGACGCGCATCAAGGTCGATCGCCCCAACCTTGTAGCCATCGCGCAACAGCCCAACGATAACATGCATCGCCGCCGTCGATTTGCCGCTGCCGCCTTTTTCGTTACCCAGGACAATAACCTGGGCCCGTTTCTCAACCGATATGCCTGACATCAGCGCGCGATCGTTTTCGGTGTTATTACCGCAAACATGAATCGCCCGCTCAAACAAAGCGCTAGGGCAGGGCGGGTGAACGCTTGTGAATCCGACATGCCCTAGCGCCCAGTCAGAATACGCTCAACCAATTGCCGGACCGTCGGCACGAACCCGTTCGAGTAGAACGGGTCCAACCCAAAACGATACCCGTTATGGCCGGAGAACATCAGGTTGCTGTCCAGAACCTGCTCGTCATCCTGGTTATGCGCGACATCCTGCAGCGCCTTCTGGATGCAGAAACTGCGCGGATCGGCGCGCTTGCCATTGTCGAAATCCGGCCCGTGCTGCGACCAGTTGGAAAACCGGCAGGTGCTGAGGCAGCCCATGCAGGCGGCCTGATCGGCAAGGATATGCCGGCTGTTCTCCGGGGTCACAAAAATCAGCGTGTTGTCCGGCGTGCGCAGTGCCTCGGTCAGGCCCTCGGCCTCCCAGCCTTGCACCCGGGCGAGGTCGGTCGCGGTCAGGTAAACCAGCCGCTTGCGCGGGCCAACGCCGTAGGCCGCCTGGTGCTCACCGATGGTTTCCAAGGTGTAGGCAACCTGGTGCACGCTGCGCGCCTGCAACTCACGCAGGAACGGGTTGTTGACCGCGGATGAATAAAACCCGGTCGGGCTGAACCGGTTGAGGTAGATGTCGCCCTTCTTCAGCGTCAGCAGCCGGCGCTTCCAGGCGCCACCGATCGGGCTTTCCTGGGTCAGCAGCGGCCGTGTGCCGAACTGGAACGCGATCGGGCCAAGCTCAGGGTTGTCGATCCAATGCTCCCATTCTTCCAGCCACCAAACCCCGCCGGCCATGATGATCGGGGTTTCGCCCAAGCCGAACTCGCGCATCAGTTTGCGCAGCGCCAGCACCCGGCCATACGGGTCTTCCGGCACCAGCGGATTTTCCGAATTCGACAGCCCGTTATGCCCGCCGGCCAACCAGGGGTCCTCATAAACCACCCCGCCAAGCAATTCGGATGCCTTGTGATAGGCGCGCTTCCACAGCGCGCCAAAGGCCCGAGCCGACGAGATGATCGGATAATAATGCACGTTGAAGCGCTGGGCGATCTCCGACAGCCGATACGGCATCCCGGCACCGCAGGTGATGCCATGGATCAGCCCCTTGGCGCCTTCCAGCATACCAATGGCGATCCGCTCGGCACCGCCCATCTCCCACAGAACATTGGTATGGATGCGCGCACCAACCCCGCCAATGTCATGCGCGCGCTGCGCCTGGGCAATCCCGCCGGCGATCCCGTAGGCGACCATTTCCTCGTGTCGTTCGCGCCGCGTGGTCGCCGTGTAGGTCTGCCGGATGATGCTGCCATCCTCGCGATAGCTGTCGGCATTAACTGCGGAAAATGTGCCGACGCCGCCACCGGCCGCCCAATGGCCGGCGGTGACGCCATTCGACACCGCCACGCCCTTGCCGCCTTCAACCAAGGGCAGCACGTCCACACCACCCATGCGAATTGTGTTGATCGGCTTCATCGTTGGTTTCGTCCCAGTAAGAAGTTCTTTTTGTGAACAAAAAGAACCAAAAAAACTTTTCACCCATGGCTCACCGCCGCCGGCGTCCACTCGGAACCAAAGTAGGAAGTTTTTTGCTTCTTTTTGTTCACAAAAAGAAGATGCTTCCTTGTCTTCGCCCTTAATACCAGAAAACCCACCCGCACAAAATTGCACGGATGGGCCCTGATTATCGATGCGCGCGAAGCCTAGCCAACCTGCTGCTCGCCCTCGCCACGCGGCGGACGCGGGCCGCGCTCGGGGCGATCGCCACCCTTCGGGCCAACGGTGTCGCCAATATCGGCGCCGGTCGCCTGATCGACCACCCGCATCGACAGCTTTACCTTGCCGCGATCGTCGAACCCGATGACCTTGACCTTCACCGCATCGCCCTGATTGACCACGTCGGTGGTCTTCTGGACCCGGCCCTGCTGCAGTTCGGAGATGTGAACCAGCCCGTCCTTGGAGCCAAGGAAGTTCACGAACGCGCCGAATTCGGCGGTCTTCACCACTTTGCCGTTGTAGATCACGCCAATTTCCGGCTCGGCGACGATGCCGCGGATTTTGTCGATCGCCATCTGCGCCTTTTCCGGATCGGACGAGGCGATTTTGATCGTGCCATCATCGTTGATGTCGATCTTGCAGCCGGTCTGCTCGACGATCTCGCGGATCACCTTGCCGCCGGTGCCGATCACTTCGCGGATTTTTTCCTTCGGCACGTTGATCACCGTGATGCGCGGCGCGGTCGCCGCGACTTCGGTGCGGCCGCCGGTCAGCGCCTTGGCCATTTCGCCGAGGATGTGGATGCGGCCTTCACGGGCCTGGCCAAGCGCCACTTCCATGATCGCGGGGGTGATCGAGGTGATCTTGATGTCCATCTGCAAGCTGGTGACACCCAGTTCGGTGCCGGCCACCTTGAAGTCCATGTCGCCAAGATGATCCTCGTCGCCGAGAATATCCGACAGCACCGCAAAGCCGCGATCTTCCTTGATCAGGCCCATGGCGATGCCCGCCACCGGACGCAGCAGCGGAACGCCCGCATCCATCAGCGCGAGCGAGGTGCCGCACACGGTCGCCATGGACGACGAGCCATTGCTTTCGGTGATCTCGGACACCACGCGCATGGTGTAGGGGAACTTGGCCTTCTCCGGCAGCAGCGGGTGCAGCGCGCGCCAGGCAAGCTTGCCATGGCCGATTTCACGACGGCCCGGCGAGCCCATGCGGCCAGCTTCACCGACCGAGTACGGAGGGAAGTTGTAATGCAGCATGAAATGCTCGCGATACTCGCCTTCCAGCGCGTCGATCACCTGCTCATCCTGGCCAGTGCCAAGTGTCGCGACGCAAAGCGCCTGGGTCTCGCCACGGGTGAACAGCGCGCTGCCATGGGCGCGCGGGAGCACGCCAACTTCGGCGATGATCGGGCGCACGGTCCTGGTGTCGCGGCCATCGATGCGCAGGCCGGTGTCGAGAATGGCATTGCGCACGATGTCGGCTTCAAGGTCCTTGAACAGGCCCTTCGCCTTGTCGGCATCGAGCCCTTCGGCGGTCAACGCGGCCGATGCGGCCTTCTTGGCGGCGCCAACCTTCTCGTAGCGAACCTGCTTCACCCGTTCCTGGTAGGCTTCGGCGATGCCAGCACGTGCCAGCGCGTCAACGCGGGCGGCCAGTGCGGTCGTCTCGGCGGAAACCTCGGGCATCGCCCAGGCGTCCTTGGCGGCCACTTCAGCAAGCTCGATAATCGCCTGGATCACCGGCTGGAAGGCGGCATGCCCGAAGGTCACGGCGCCGAGCATGACGTCTTCGCTCAGTTCCTTGGCTTCCGATTCAACCATCAGCACGCCTTCAACGGTGCCAGCAAGCACCATGTCGAGCGCCGAGGTCTTCAGCTGTTCAGCCGTCGGGTTCAGCACGTAGCCGCCATCGATATAAGCGATGCGCGATGCGCCAACCGGGCCAAAGAACGGAATGCCGGACAGGGTCAGCGCTGCCGAACAACCGACGAGCGCCACGATATCGGGATCGTTTTCCAGATCATGGCTCAGAACGGTCGCGATCACCTGGACTTCATTGCGGAAGCCGGCGGGGAACAGCGGACGGATCGGGCGATCGATCAGACGCGAGGTCAGCGTCTCCTTTTCGGTCGGCCGGCCTTCACGCTTGAAGAAACCGCCGGGGATCTTGCCGGCCGCAAAGGTCTTTTCCTGGTAGTTGACCGTGAGCGGGAAGAAATCCTGCCCCGGCTTCTGGCTGCGCGCGCCAACCACGGTGCACAGCACGATGGTGTCGCCGTAGCTGGCCAGCACCGCGCCATCAGCCTGGCGGGCGATCTTGCCAGTTTCAAGGACGAGCTTGCGCCCACCCCAGTCGAGTTCCTTGCGGAAGTAATTGAACATGACGTTCCATCTTTCTTCGATGCGCGACGCGGTCAGGGCAACGACCAGGCGATCCGATGGCATAAGGGAAACGGCGTCTCGGGGCACATGGGGCGGACTGCATTGATGTGCAGCCGCTGGGGTGGTCCATGTAGCCGGAGCCGCCGTCACGCTCCCAAATGGCGGATCGAGCAGGCGCGACAAAGCCGCATCGCAAAGGCGGGGGCGGGATGCCTCAGCCGGGAGTTAGGCACGCACCAGCCAGACAAAAGTCTTCCGGTTCCGCCAAGACCGAACCGAAAAACTTCCATCCAAAGGCTGGCTGTCGGAAATTACCGACGCAGTCCGAGGCGCGAAATCAAGGTCGCGTAGCGGGCCTGGTTCTTGTTCTTCAGATAATCCAACAGGCGACGACGGCGGCCAACCAGCATGAGCAGGCCGCGGCGGCTGTGGAAATCCTTGGCGTGGATTTTGAGATGCTCGGTCAGGCTGCTGATCCGGTCGGACAGCAACGCCACCTGCACTTCGGGGCTGCCAGTATCGGCCGCACCAGTGGAATACTCAGAAATGAGCGTCGTGCGACGCTCCGGGGTCTGCGACATCTTGATACTCCTGATAGGGGTTAAAACAGCGCGTGCAGCGCCTAGAGCAGACGTTCGGGTTTCAACCATCCATCTTCAAGACGGCAAAGCCCAAGCACGCGACCCCCCGCCATGGCTCGGGCGAGGCCCCCTTCGGGATCGGCCGTCCGTGGAATGCGGCCCATCAGTTGCACCAGGCTGATTGCCTGGCCGTGTGACAAGCCATTGGCCTCCGCTTCAGTCAAGGCCAGCGCCGGGATGTCGGCCAGCGCGGTCGCGACTTCAAGCAGGAAGTCCGGAGAAGTGGGCGGGGTATCGTCCTCCCGCTGCAATTTGTCCAGTGGAATCGCCCCGGCCTCGTTGAAGGGTCCCACCCGCAGCCGGCGCAAGGCTGCAATATGGCCAACAGTGCCACAGGCGCGCGCCAGATCGCGGGCGAGGCTGCGCATGTAAACGCCTTTGCCGGATTGCACTTCGAAGACCGCGGTGTCGGCATCGATCCGCTCAATCAGTTCGAACCGATCGACGCGGGCTGGGCGCGGCTCCATCACCGGCGCACGCCCTTCGCGCGCCATGTCATAGGCGCGCTCGCCAGCGATTTTAATCGCGGAGTAGATCGGCGGCACCTGCATGATATCGCCACGAAATGGCGGCAGGGCAGCGGCGATCTCGGCATCGGTCGGGCGCACATCGGATGTTTCGATGGTTTGACCGTCGGCGTCGTCAGTATCGCGCAGCTCCCCGAATTTCAGGGTGAAATGGTATAATTTGGTGCCGTCCATGACGTAAGGCACGGTTTTGGTCGCCGACCCGAACGCAATCGGCAGCACCCCGGTCGCCAGCGGATCAAGCGTCCCGCCATGTCCGGCTTTCTGCGCATCGAACCAGCGGCGCACCCGGTTCACCACATCAGTGCTGGTCATGCCCGCAGGCTTGTCAACAATCAGCCAGCCATCCAACGGACGGCCACGCACTTTACCTCGACGCATCGGAAAAATCCTATTCGGGCTGCTCATCGGCGGCGGAGGCGAGATCGCGCGCCACCACCGGATTGCGCAGCAGGCTGTCAACATACATCGCGTAATCGATGCTGGTGTCGGCCTGGAAAGACAGATCGGGGGCAACCCGCAAACGCAACTCTTTGGCCAATTGCCCACGCAGAAATGGTGCTGCCCGGCGCAACGCCGGCAGCGCTTGATCGATATCGGACCGCCCCAGCCGGGTGACAAACGCTGTCGCCCGCCGCAGGTCCGGCCCGATCCGCACTTCGGTCACCGTCACCACGACATCGGCCAAAGACGGATCCCGCAATTCCCCGCGTCCGAAAATTCCCGCCAGTACATGGCGAATTTCTTCGCCGACGCGCAATTGCCGTTGGCTTGGGGCTTTCGCCGAAGGAGACTTGGGGCGCCCGGCCTTTTTGACCGCCGCGCGCCCGCCCGCGTTGCTCACCCGGGCACCATCTCGACGTCGAAGCATTCGACCATGTCGCCTTCACGCAGGTCGTTGAAGTTGGCAAACGACAACCCACACTCGTAGCCGCGCGCCACTTCGCGGACATCGTCCTTGAAGCGCTTCAGCTGCGTCAGTTCGCCATTATGGACGACCACGCCCTCACGCAGCAGTCGCACGCCGGCGCCACGTTTGACCAGACCTTCGGTGACCATACAGCCCGCGACCTTGCCGGTCTTGGTGATGTCGAACACCTTGCGGATTTCGGCGTAGCCGAGGAAACGCTCGCGGGCCTTGGGCGCAACCTTGCCCTTGACCAGTTTTTCGATGTCGTCAGCCACATCGTAGATGATGCTGTAATAGCTGATCGTCACGCCATCCCGGGTCGCCAGTTCACGCGCCTGACTGGTGGCGCGCACGTTGAACGCCACAATCACCGCCTGGGACGCTTTGGCCAGCTGGATGTCGCTCTCGGTAATCTGGCCCACGCCGGCCAGCAGCACCCGAACCCGCACTTCTTCGTGCGCGAGCTTCATAACGGTCGCCTGAATGGCTTCCGAACTGCCTTGGGCGTCTGCCTTGATGACAATCGCGACTTCTTTCTGCGCGCCGGCCTGAATGCGGGCGAGCATTTCTTCCATCGTGCCGCGGGCGGCGGTCATGGCGCCCGACGCTTTCTCGCGCACCCGGCGCTGGCGCAATTCGCTAATTTCGCGCGCCCGGCTTTCGTTTTCGACCACGACAAACGGTTCGCCCGCCATCGGCACGCCGCCCAGCCCAAGCACTTCGACCGGGGTGGAGGGGCCGGCAAACTTGATCTGGCGTGCCTTGTCGTCGAGCAATGCCCGGACTTTGCCCCATTCGGCGCCAGCGACAATGATATCGCCTTGTTTCAGCGTGCCTTTTTGCACAAGCACGGTGGCCACCGGGCCACGCCCGCGATCCAACCGGCTTTCGATCACCGAGCCTTCGGCGCCGCGATCGGGATTGGCGCGCAGATCGAGAATTTCGGCCTGCAGCAGAATGGCTTCCTCAAGCTTGTCGAGACCGAGGCGCTTGGTAGCCGAAACTTCGACATTCTGGGTGTCGCCACCCATTTCCTCGACCACGATTTCGTAGCTGAGCAGTTCCTGGCGCACGCGCTCTGGGTTGGCGTCGGCCTTGTCCATCTTGTTGATAGCGACAATGATCGGCGCGCCGGCGGCCTTGGCGTGCTTGATCGCCTCGATCGTCTGCGGCATCACCCCGTCATCGGCGGCGACCACCAGCACGATAATGTCAGTCACACTAGCACCACGGGACCGCATCGCGGTGAAGGCTTCATGGCCTGGTGTATCGAGGAAGGTGATCTTGTCGCCCGATTTCAGCTGCACCTGATAGGCGCCGATATGCTGGGTGATGCCACCGGCTTCGCCACCCGCCACGTCGGTTGAACGCAACGCATCCAGCAGGCTGGTCTTGCCGTGATCGACATGGCCCATAATGGTCACCACCGGCGCGCGCGCCAGCCGTGCATCATCGACATCAACTGCGCCTTCGAGGCCGATTTCAACATCGTCCTCGCTGACGCGCTTCACCTTGTGGCCGAATTCCTGCACCACAAGCTCAGCCGTATCGGCATCGAGCGCCTGGGTAACAGTCGCCATCACGCCCATCCGCATCAATGCCTTGATAACGTCGGGGATGCGGGCGGCCATACGGTTGGCGAGTTCCTGCACCGAAATTGTATCGGGCAGCACAACTTCGCGCACGACCTTGACCTGATCGGCGCGCAAACGCTCGAGCTCGGCCTGGCGGCGATCGCGATCGCGCTGGCGGCGAACCGAGGCAAGGCTGCGGACGCGGTCATCCTCGCCTTCGATTGCGGCTTGGACGTCGATGCGCCCGGCACGGCGGCCATCGGCACCTTTTTTGGCGACGACTGCGGCGGCTTTGCGCGGCGGCACCATGACGCCACCCGGACCGCGACGCGGCCGGTTATCTTCTTCTTCGTCTGCACGTGCCGGGCGCAAGCGGAGCGTCTCGGCCGGTACTTGGGTGGTTTGGCCAGCAACCGGGGCTTCGGCGGTCGGCGCTGCGGCAACAGGTGCCACGACGGCCGGCGGCGCAACGTCTTCCGGTTCAGGTTCGGGTACCGCTTCCGGGTTGGCTGCGCGGCGCGCGGCAGCAGCGGCCTCGGCAGCGCGGCGAACTTCCTCGAGGGCACGGGCCTCGGCCTGTTCCTCGGCTGCACGGCGCGCGTCTTCAATCGCAGTCTTTTTGGCTTCTTCTTCGCGGCGGCGCGCTTCCTCGGCGGCGGACAGGATCGAAATGGTTTCCTGTTCGCGGCGCTCGGCCTCGCGCTTGGCGTTTTCGCGTGCCTGTTCAGCCAGCACCCGCTGGCGGGTCGCAAGCTCGTTGGCGGTCAGCGCCCGGCCGGCACCAATTGGCGGTCGGCCAGCGGGGGTTTGCGGGCGCGGCACGCTCGGCACCGGAGACGCGCGTGCCGGTGCGGGGGCGGGGGCAGGGGCGGGCGACGGTTTGCCCGGCACCGATCCCGGCCCGCGGGTCTTGCGCACCTCGACCTGGACCGTCTTGGTGCGGCCATGGCTGAAACTCTGCTTTACAGAACCAGCGTCCACGGTCCGTCCCAGTTCCAGACGGCCTGCTGGCCGCAAGGAAAGTCTGGTTTTGCCCGCGTCCTGATCGTTGCCTTCGCTCATCTAATCGTCACCATTCTGCATCGCTTCCCCAGGCGGCGCCTCGGGTGTCGTCCCAATCTTAGTCACACTATTGGCCTGCAAACCCAGATCGGGCTCCAAACCCAGCACGCCCGCCAACCGCGCGCTTTCGACACGCAGCCGCTCTGCCAACCGGCCCGGCGCCACCGCGATATGCACCGCATGGTCCCGGCCGAAAATCGCACCCAACGCCCACGAGTCGAGCGGCGTAATCACTGGCGCCCGGCCCCGATCTCCACCGAGGAAACGCGCCCGCTCATCCTGGCTGCCATCGGACGCTTGCACCACAAGGGCGGCCCGACCAGCAACCAACCATTCCCGCGCCTTGCTGAAACCGCTGACGGCCTGTCCGGCGCGACGTGCAAGCCCCAAAGTCTCGACGATTCGCCTGGTGAGCGCGGTCGCGATGAACGCCACCAGGTCCGGCGGTACAACCACCTGACCACGCGCCGCCCGGGCAAAACCACCCTTAGTACGAGCCGCTTCTAGCACATCGGCCCGCGCGCTCAACCATATTCCCCGTCCGGGCAGGTCTGCGGCAAGGTCAGGAACGATGCACCGATCGGGTCCAACCACAAAACGGATCATTTCTTCCTTCGGTCGCCGCACACGGGTTTGTGCGCAGCGCCTCAGCGGTCCGGTTTCGGGCTCGTCATCGGTATCAATATCAGGCGTGACCGTCCTCCTTGGCTGCGTCGTCCGCGAACCAATGGGCGCGCGCGGCCATGATCACATCGTTGGCCGTGGCTTCGTCGAGTGCGCCTTCGCCCAGCATTTCGATCAATTCGTCCGATGCCAGATCGGCCAGATCATCAAGCGTCTTCACGCCTTTTTCGCCGAGTGTCACCAGCATTGCCGGGGTAAACGTCTCGATCGCCGCGACATCGTCGGCAACCCCGAGTTCAACCCGACGATCGTGCAATTCATTGTCTCGTTTCAGCAAGAAAGCCTCCGCGCGGCGTTGTAGTTCTTCGGCGACCTGTTCGTCGAAGCCTTCGATATCAGCGAGTTCATCGACCGCAGTGAACGCAAGTTCCTCGATCGTATTGAAGCCTTCCTGCACCAGCAAGCCGGCGATCATGTCATCAACGTCCAGGGCTTCGACGAACAGCCCGGTGCGGCGGCGGAATTCTTCCTGTCGGCGCTCGCTTTCCTCCGCCTCGGTCAGAATGTCGATGTCCCAACGGGTCAACTGGCTTGCCAGGCGCACGTTCTGTCCGCGCCGGCCGATTGCCAACGACAACTGGTCGTCCGGCACCACCACTTCAACCCGACCACCATCTTCGTCGATCACCACTTTGGTCACCTCGGCCGGCGCCAGCGCGTTAACCACGAAGGTCGCGACCTGCGGCGACCAGGGAATGATGTCGATCTTTTCGCCCTGAAGCTCCTGCACCACCGCCTGGACACGCGAACCGCGCATGCCGACGCAGGCGCCAACCGGGTCGATCGAGCTGTCGCGGCTGATCACTGCCATCTTCGCGCGGCTGCCCGGGTCGCGGGCAACGGCCTTGATTTCGATGATGCCGTCATAGATTTCCGGCACTTCCTGGGCGAATAATTTGGCCAGGAACCCAGGATGGGTGCGCGACAAAAACACTTGCGGGCCGCGTTGTTCGTCACGCACGTCGTAGATATAGGCACGCACGCGATCCCCATTACGGAAGCTTTCGCGCTGGATCAGTTCGTCGCGGCGCAGCAGCGCTTCGGCGCGGCCAACCTCGACCATCAGATTGCCATACTCGGTGCGCTTGACCACGCCGTTGATCACTTCGCCGACGCGATCCTTGAATTCGTCGTATTGCTTCTTGCGTTCATACTCGCGCACCCGCTGCACAATCACCTGCTTGGCGGTTTGTGCTGCGATGCGGCCGAAATCGATCGGCGGCAGCGGATCGACGATGTGCTCACCGACCTTGATGCCAGGTTGGAACTTGATCGCGATGTGGACCGGGATCTGGGTTTCCTCGTTCTCGACAACTTCAACCGCCTCGGTCCAGCGCGACAGGCGGACGTCGCCGGTTTTGCGATCGATGGTGGCGCGGATGTCTTTCTCGTGGCCGTATTTGGCGCGGCCGGCTTTCTGGATGGCCTGCTCCATCGCTTCGAGAATTTCTTCCCGATCGATCGATTTTTCCCGGGCGACCGCGTCAGCGACCAGCAGAAGTTCGGGGCGGGCAATGGCGGTGTCCATCGGGAAACCTCGTGTCTAGTTCAGGTTTGGGGTAATTGCGGTGGCATCGATCAAGGCATCGGTCAGGATCAGCTTGGCGCGGCGGATATCGACCAGCGGCAACGCAATATCGCTCCCGTCATCCAGCCTGATGGTGGCATGGCTGGCGTCTGCGCCCAGGATCGTGCCGTTAAAACGCTTGCGGCCATCGATGGGGAATTGAGTTTCCGCGCGGGCGAGATGGCCGATAAACCGGTTCCAATCCCGCCGGCGGGTCAACGGCCGGTCAATCCCGGCGGAGCTGACTTCGAGCGTCCAGATGCCCGGAATCGGATCATTCACATCGAGCACGGCGCCAACGCTGCGGCTGATTGTTTCGCAATCTTCCACCGTGATCATGGCCCCATCAGCGCGGTCAGCCATGATTTGCACCGTCGGGCGTTCACGGCCAAGCACCGCCACGCGCACCAGATCATAGCCGAGATCGATCAAAGTCGGCACGATGATGTCGGCGATCTTGCCCTCCAACCCGGTATGCTGGGGCAGGTCGAGATCAATTTCAGTCGGTGGTGGGTATGCCTCGGTCAAGCGCGGAACTAGCTCCAAGCAAAAAAAGGCGGCCGGTTAAGGCCACCCTCCGTAGCGGATGGAAGATGTAGAGTGATCGGCATGTAAGCTTCGGCAAGCACGAATGCAAGAGGCGGCTAGCCCCGATGCGCACAAATGCGTTAGGTGTCAGCATGCCCATGAGCGCCATATCCCTACGCCCCGAGCTTTGCCTGGTCATTCCGGTGCTGAATGAACGGGACAATATTGCTCCCCTGGTTGCCCTGATCGACGGCGTGCTTGCCGGTATTGCGTGGGAAGTCATTTTTGTCGATGACGACAGCCGCGATGGTACCAGAACCGCGATTGCGGAAGTTGCCGCCCAGCATCCCAATGTTCGCTTGCTGCATCGGATCGGCCGTCGCGGTCTCGCCAGCGCCTTTGTCGAGGGCGCTCAGGCCAGCCTCGCACCCCTGATCGCCGCCATGGACGGCGATTTGCAACATGATGAACGGCTGTTGCCGCAAATGGTCGAAGCCCTGCGCGGCGGCGCGTATGACATCGCGATGGGCAGCAGGCATGTCGCCGGTGGCGGTCTCGGCGACTGGGACAAGACCCGCGCCGGCATGTCCGATCTGGCGACGAGATTGTCCCGCATGGTGCTGAAAACCCCGGTGAGCGATCCGATGAGCGGGTTTTTCATGATCCGCCGCCCGGTCTTCGAGCAAGCCGTGCGCGGCCTGTCGGCGATCGGCTTCAAAATCCTGCTCGACATTATTGCGTCCCTGCCAACCCCGCCGCGGATCAAGGAACTGCCTTACGTGTTCCGCACCAGGGTCGCGGGCGAAAGCAAGCTCGATGCCGGCGTGCTGCGCGATTTCGCGCTTTTGCTGCTCGATAAAATGATCGGCCACCTTGTCCCGGTGACCTTCGTGATGTTCGCCTCCGTCGGCGCGCTCGGCATCGCCGCCCATCTGATCGTGCTGCGGCTCGCCCTGACCTTGGGGCATATGCCGTTTTCCGAGGCGCAGTTGGTCGCGACCGCGGTCGCCATTCTCGGCAATTTTATACTCAACAATATTTTCACCTTCGGCGACCGGCGCCTGCGCGGCTGGGGCCTGCTGCGCGGCTTCCTGACCTTCGCTGCGATTTGTGCGGTCGGCGCGATCGGCAATCTCGGTGTCGCGGGTTTCCTGTTCGGTCCTGCCGGGTCATCCTGGTGGGTGGCGGGCGTCGTCGGCGCCGGGATGAGTTTGGTTTGGAATTATGCTGTGTCGTCGGTGTTCACCTGGCGGCGGAAGTAACCCGGGTGAGCGTCCAGTAGAGCGGGCCCCGCCCAGCGGCCAAAGCCTTGGCCTCATACCGCGTCGGCGGCCAGCCATCGGGTCGCATCGTCGCCGGCGCCGGCACGCTGAACAGGGTTTGCCCCGCCAGCACATCAGCGACCCACGCCTGATAGGTCGGATCATCGCTGGCGATCCGCCATTCCCCACCGGACCGCAGCACGCGGGCAAGTTCCGGCATCAGCGCCGGGTGTACAAAGCGCCGTTTGGTGTGCCGTGCTTTCGGCCACGGATCTGGGAACAGCAAAAATACCCGATCGAGGCACGCATCCGGCAGGGCCCGGATCAGTGTCCGCGCATCATCATCCCAAATTCGCAAATTATCGGCAAGCGTCGCGGTCGCTTCCCCACCTTCCGGCACCAGCCGTGACAGCAGCGAGCACAGGCCGTTCTCGAACACCTCGCAGGCGATCAGATTGATGTCCGGATGGGCATTGATCTGCGCCCAGCTATGCTCGCCACCACCGAAGCCAACCTCCAACCAAAGCGGCCGCCCCTGGGGAGGGGCGGCCGGGTCGGCGAGGCGCAAGCGCGGCAAGGTATCGGTTAGCAGTAATTTCTGGCGGGCACGCAAGGTCTGGCCACGTTGGCGGCCATAAAGTCGGTCCGGCGGCGGTTTTACCGCCCGAACGCGCTTTTCAGTTGGCTCACCAGATCGGTCTTCTCCCACGTGAAAGTACCTTTGTCCTCGTCCGGCGTGCGGCCGAAATGCCCGTAGGCGGATGTCGGCACATAGATCGGCCGGTTGAGATGGAGATGTTCGCGAATGCCGCGCGGCCGCAGATTGACCAGCTCGCGCAGGGTCTTTTCCAACTTGCCTTCGTCGACGTCGTACGGATTGCCGTGCAATTCGACATAAAGCGACAGCGGATCGGAAACGCCAATCGCGTAGCTGATCTGCAGGGTGCATTTGTCGGCGAGGCCGGCCGCCACGACATTCTTCGCCAAATAACGGCAAACATAAGCAGCGGAACGATCAACCTTGGTCGGGTCCTTGCCGCTGAACGCGCCGCCGCCATGGGGGGACGCGCCGCCGTACGTATCAACAATGATCTTGCGCCCGGTCAGGCCGCAATCGCCGTCGGGGCCACCGATGACGAAATTGCCGGTCGGGTTGATGTAAATCTCGTTCTCCGGCGGCATCCAGCCCTTCGGCAGGCTCGCTTCGATGATCGGCACCAGGGCCGCCTTGATGGCGCGCTGGCTCATGCCTTCTTCATGTTGGGTCGAAATCACAAACGATGTGCAACCCACCGGCTTGCCGTCAACATAGCGCAACGATACCTGGCTTTTGGCGTCCGGCAGCAGGCCGGCCACTTCCTTGTCGCCCGCGCGGCGCATGTTGCGGATGCGGTGCAGCACGTCATGCGCATAATGCAACGGCGCCGGCATCAGGCTCGGGGTTTCGGTGCAGGCATAGCCGAACATGATGCCCTGATCGCCGGCGCCTTCGTCCTTGTTACCGGCGCTATCGACGCCGGCAGCAATATCGGCGGACTGCGCATGCAGATGGACAGCGATATCGGCATTGCGCCACGAGAAGCCGGACTGATCGTAGCCGATATCCTCGATCGCCATGCGGCAGAGATGCGCGAGGTATTCGTGGGTCACGCTGCCCGGGCCGCGGGTTTCGCCCGCCAGCACCACGCGATTAGTGGTCACCAGGGTCTCGCAGGCCACCCGCGCATAGGGGTCGGCGGCGAGGAACGCATCCAGCACGGTATCGCTGAGACGGTCGGCAACCTTGTCGGGATGACCTTCCGAGACCGACTCGGAAGTGAACAGATACTCGCCTTTGTCGCGCATAATGTGTCCTAGCCTGCTGGTTAAAAATGGCCGCCAGATCCGGCTAAAAGCCAAAGTCGTCGCTGTTTGGCCTAAAGGTAAGGAGGGGTCAAGCCATCCCGAGGACGTCCATCATGCTATACAGTCCTGGCTTCTGCCCCCGCGCCCATAATGCGGCGCGGACGGCGCCGGTAGCGAAGGCGCGACGATCATAGGCGCGGTGGGTCAGTTCGATATGTTCAGTGCCGGCGGCGAATATCAGCGTATGTTCGCCCACGACCTGTCCGCCACGGAGTGCCGCAAAGCCGATCGCGCCGGTCTTGCGGGCACCGACATGGCCATCCCGCCCGCTTTCCATGACATCCTCAAGCTTCACGCCCCGCCCGCGCGCGACTGCGCGACCAAGCCCGATAGCCGTGCCCGACGGTGCATCAACCTTCTGCCGATGATGCATCTCGACAATTTCAGCGTCGTAGCTGTCAGCCGGCAGGGCGGCCGCCATGCGTTGAGCAAGGGCGAGCGCGAGGTTGACGCCGGGGGAGAAGTTCGGCGCATAGACAACAGCCACTTTTTCAGCGGCGGCTGCAACCGCAGCTTCATCCGACGCTGAAAGCCCCGATGTGCCCAGCACCCAGGCGCATCCCCCCGCCGTCACCGCCGTAGCATGGCTCGCGACAGTGGATGCATGGGTGAAATCGATCAACACGTTGCAGGCTGCGGCCAGGGTCGGCGTATCGACAAAATACGCGATGTCAGTCGCCGGATTATGGGTGCGCGAGGTGCCGCCGACCAGCACACATCCGGCTGCCAGGGTTTCCTCGGCGAGCAGCCTGCCCATGCGGCCGGAAACGCCGGCAATGCCGATGCGCGCGATCATGACCGGCCGCTTGTGTCAAAGAAGTCGCGAACTTTGGCAAAGAAGCCTTCCGAGTCCGGACTGCCCTTTTTATGTCCAACCGCCTCTTTCTCGAAGTCCTCCAGCAAATCGCGCTGCTTCTTGGTGAGATGCTGGGGGGTTTCGACCACCACCTGGATGAACATGTCACCACGCTGGTTGCTGCGCAGGACCGAAAATCCCTTGCCGCGCAGGCGCAATTGTTCGCCGGTCTGGGTGCCAGCGGGAATCTTCACCCGTGACTTGGAGCCGTCGATCGACGGCACATCAATATCCGCCCCCAACGCCGCCTGGCTCATCCGCAGTGGCACCCGGCAAAAGATGTTGTTGCCGTCGCGCTGAAAAATCGCATGCGGGCGGATGGCGATATGGACATAGAGATCGCCTGGCACAGCGCCGGGGCCACCGGCCTCGCCCTCGCCGGTCATGCGGATGCGGGTGCCATCGTCAACCCCGGCCGGGATGGCGACGTTGAGCGAGCGTTCGCGCTGGACGGTGCCGGCGCCACGGCAGATCTTGCACGGATTGCGAATGGTGCGGCCGCTGCCGCCACAGGTCGGGCAGGTGCGCTCGACCAGGAAAAAGCCTTGCTGCGCCCGCACTTTGCCGGCGCCGTTGCAGCCGGTACAGGTGGTTGCTGTCTGTTCCTTGTTTTCCGACCCGGTGCCAGTGCAGGCCTCGCACGACACCCGTGTCGGCACCCGCAACGGTACCTTGGTGCCATTGAAAGCGTCGATCATCTCGATTTCGACCTGGGCGCGGATGTCGTTGCCGGTGCGCGGCCCGCGGCGTTGGCCGCCGCCGAACTGGCTGAACATCTGGTCGAAAATATCGCCCAAGCCGCCGCCCTCGAAGCCTTGTCCACCGCCAGCGCCTGGCCCACCATTCTCGAACGCGGCGTGGCCAAAGCGATCATAGGCGGCGCGCTTCTGCTCATCCTTGAGCACGTCATACGCCTCGTTCACTTCCTTGAACTTGGCCTCGGCGCTTGCATCGCCGGGGTTGCGGTCAGGGTGAAATTGCATTGCCAATTTGCGATAGGCTTTCTTGAGCGCATCGCCATCCGCTTCGCGCGCAACCCCAAGGGTCGCGTAAAAATCTTGCTTCGCCATGCCAGCCCTCATGTGACGCAATCGCCCTTAGCGCGAATGCGACGCTCCGCATACCGTTTCGCGCCCGCCTTCAGTTTGAAGCGCGGGCGCGATGGCGGCAGCTCTAACGATCTACCTGAAATCCCGGATTAGTGGGATTTTTTCTTCTTGTCGTCGACGTCCTCGAACTCAGCGTCGACCACTTTGTCGTCATGCGGCGCCCCGCCGCCTGGGCCCGCGCCCGGACTGGCTGCCTCGGCCTGCTGGGCCTTGTACATCGCCTCACCGATTTTCATCGCGATCTGGCTGAGCCGTTCGGTCGCTGCCTTCAGCGCTTCGGCATCGGTGCCCTCAAGCGCGGTGCGTGCGGCAGCGATTGCGGCCTCAGCCTCGGTCTTGTCGGCAACCTCCACCTTGTCGCCATGTTCCTTCAGGTTTTTTTCCACCTGATGGATCATCGCGTCGGTACCGTTGCGGGCCTCCACGGTTTCACGCCGCGCCTTGTCGGCTTCGGCGTTGGCCTCGGCTTCGCGCACCATGCGCTCGATTTCCTGGTCAGACAGGCCGCCGGACGCGGAAATGCGGATCTGCTGTTCCTTATTGGTCGCCTTGTCCTTGGCGGACACGGACACAATGCCGTTGGCGTCGATGTCAAACGTGACCTCGATCTGCGGCACGCCGCGCGGTGCCGACGGAATGCCCTGCAAGTCGAAATTGCCCAGCATCTTGTTGTCGGCCGCCATCTCGCGCTCGCCCTGGAACACCTTGATGGTAACCGCAGTCTGGCCATCATCGGCGGTCGAGAAGACCTGGCTTTTCTTGGTCGGGATGGTGGTGTTGCGGTCGATCAACCGCGTAAATACGCCGCCCAGCGTCTCAATACCCAGCGAAAGCGGGGTGACATCGAGCAGCAGCACGTCCTTCACATCGCCCGACAACACCGCGCCCTGGACCGCCGCGCCAATGGCGACGACTTCATCCGGGTTCACGTTGCGCGCCGGTTCCTTGCCGAAGAACTGCTTCACCGCCTCGATCACCTTGGGCATGCGGGTCATGCCGCCGACCAGGATCACTTCGTCGATTTCGGCGGCGGTTACGCCCGCGTCCTTCAAAGCGGCCTTGCACGGAGCCATGGTGCGGCTGATCAGGTCGTCGACCAGGCTTTCGAGCTTGGCGCGGGTCAGTTTCAGCACCAGATGCTTCGGCCCGGAGGCGTCGGCGGTGATGAAGGGCAGGTTGATCTCGGTTTCCTTGGAAGACGAAAGCTCGATCTTGGCCTTTTCCGCCGCTTCCTTCAGCCGTTGCAGCGCCAGTTTATCCTTGCGCAGATCAATGCCCTGGTCGCGCTTGAATTCATCGGCGAGATATTCGATCACCCGCATGTCAAAATCTTCACCACCGAGGAAGGTGTCCCCGTTGGTCGATTTCACTTCGAACACGCCGTCGCCGATTTCGAGCACCGATACGTCAAACGTGCCACCGCCGAGATCGTAGACCGCGATCAGGCCGGACTTCTTCTTGTCCATCCCGTATGCCAGCGCGGCGGCTGTCGGTTCATTGATAATGCGCAGCACTTCAAGACCAGCGATGCGGCCGGCATCCTTAGTCGCCTGGCGCTGGCTGTCATTGAAATAGGCTGGGACGGTGATGACGGCCTGGGTGACCGGCTCGCCAAGGTACGCCTCAGCGGTTTCTTTCATCTTGCCGAGGATGAAGGCGCTGACCTGGCTCGGGGAGTATTTCTCACCACGGGCTGCAACCCACGCGTCGCCGTTATCGCCCTTGACGATGTCGTAAGGCACCATGCCCTTGTCCTTGGCGACCAGCGGATCTTCAAAGCGGCGGCCGATCAGGCGCTTGACCGCATAAAGCGTGTTGGTCGGGTTGGTCACCGCCTGGCGCTTGGCGGATTGGCCGACCAGGCGTTCGCCGCTGTCGGACATCGCGACAATGCTGGGGGTGGTGCGGGCGCCCTCGCTGTTCTCGATCACGCGGACATCTTTGCCCTCCATGATCGCGATGCAGGAATTGGTGGTACCAAGATCGATACCGATAACCTTACTCATGGCAGGCTCCTTTGCAGCGGATCGCGATCGGCCCGAAGCACCGTTCGCATCCCTATGGTTTCACACCCCGGATGTATTCACCGATCGGCCCTGGGGCAAGGGCTGATCTAAAAGTTTTTTTTCCTAATTTGCCATTTATGCGCTGGTGTCGAGCGACGGCGTATCGGTGCCGAGCGCGGTCGCCGGCGCTTTGGCCACCACAACCATCGCCGGGCGCAGCAAGCGCCCGTTGAGCGTCCAGGCCTGGGTCCATGCCTGGATCACCGTGCCGGGCGGATGGGCGTCGGTTTCCTGTTCGGCCATCGCCTGATGCAGGTTGGGGTCGAACACCGCGCCGGTCGGGTCTTCGCGCTTGACACCGTTGCGTTCCAGCAGATCGATAAAGCTGCGTTCAACACCGGTAAATCCATCGCGGACGCGCCCGACAATCGCAGGTTCATCGGTGGCAGCCGCTGGGATCGCGTCAAGCCCACGCCGCAGGTTTTCCGCGGCTTCGGCGACGTCGCGGGCAAATTTCTGCGTCGCGAACTGGCGCGCATCATCCGCATCGCGTTTGGCCCGGGTACGAACATTGGCGGTTTCCGCCTCGGCCCGCATCCAGCGTTCCTTCATTTCGGCCACTTCTGCCTCAAGCTCGGCAATGCGATCAGTGGCGGCCTGCATGATGAACTCGGACCCGTGCAGGGTCACCGGTTCAGCGGCGGTTGGGGTGGTGTTTTCGGCGGGTGTTTCGGGTTGCATGTTTTGATCCATGATCGGCAAGGGCGAGCGATCAAGTAGGTGCGCCGGCCCTTGCAAACAAGCCGGCGCCCTGCATTTCCCCTATGCCGAAGCGTGCTGTTACCCCAGCCGCCCGATCGCGGCCATCACCGCCTGGGTTTGTTCGACAATGACCATATGGCCGGCTTCCGGCACGCTGACCAGTTCCGATCCCTTGATCCCCGCCTTGAACGCCTGCGCGTACGGGGCCGGAAACATCCGGTCGCTATCGCCCCACACCAGGACGGTCTTGGCCTTGATGCGGTGAATGCGATCTTTCAGCCCGCGTTCCGGGATCGGGAACAGCAGCTTGCCAGCCATGCCCAATTGCCGCGCATTGCGCACCAAAAACGGGATGAGGAATTTCGGATCGCTCATGCTGACATTCTGCGTCATCATCGCGGTGCCGGCGGCCACGTCATGGAACAAATATTCAGGCAGCTCGCGCGGCAGCAGGCTGAACATGTCCGGCACCGGGTAGGCATCAATCCAAAGCCCGGCCGCGGCGATCAGACAAAGCCGATCGACATCGTTCGGGGCCACGGCCGCCATTTCCGCCGCCACCATCCCGCCGAGCGAATGCCCAACCAGGATGGGCTTTGACACCCCCAGCGCATCGAGCACGTCGAACGTATGTAACGTCACGTCCAGCATGTCGCGGATATCGGGGTTGTCCTCGGACTCGCCATAACCCGGCAGGAACGGCGCGAAGACATGATACTTGGCCGCCAACGCCGTCATGAACGGGCTGTCGGCGGTCACGCCACCGGCACCGTGGAGGAACACCAGATCGGGGCCGCTGCCGCCTTCGAGATATTCAACCACCCCTTTCGGGGTTTGAACCGTTTTGTTCTCGATCATTTCGCGGGCACCATCTGCGGCTGGGTTGTGGGGGCAAAATCAGGACCCAGCGGTGCCGGCTGTGCGCGTTCGGCCAGCGGGCTGCACCAGAAGCGGTTATCGTCCTCGTATTCCGGCCACATGTTACGCAGATGCGGCATGACCTTTTCCGCGAACAGCTTGGTCGAATACATGCACAAATCCTTGGGCATGTTGCCGACATGCAGCAGCAGGAAGATGTTGCCGACATTGAGGCCTTTGATCAGGTCCTCAAAGCGCTGGCGCACGGTTTCCGGGCTGCCGGCGATGATGTAGCCGCCATCAACCAGGTCCTTCCAGGTCAGCTTGGGATATTCCGGCCGACCATACTGGTTCAACGCACCAGACTGAATGGTCTTCACCGTCCGGTAGCCCGGCGCATCGGCAAAGCCCGCGTACACGTGCAGGCAGCGATTATAGAAGTAAAAAGCGTGCTCGGAATAAAGCCGCTCGGCTTCCTCATCGGTTTCCGCGACGAACACGGTCTGCGCAAAACCCGCCCGGTATGGTGAGGTATCCGGCGCATTGCGCTTCACCACCTGATCCCAGTAGCCCGCCAGCAGCGCCTTGGCACGCAGATAGCCGCTGAAGCTCAGGTAGGAATACGAATAGGTATTGTCGATGCAGAAATCATAGGTTTCAACCGAACCGCCGCCGGGGATATGGATCGGCGGGTGCGGCTTCTGCAGCGATTTCGGCCAGATATTGACGTGGCGCAGCTTGTTATAGCGACCGTTGAACGCGAAGGGTTTATCCTCGGTCCATGCACGAATGATCATCTCATGCGCTTCGGTGTATTTTTCACGCGTCAGCGCCGGGATCTGCCCGTAGCAGAAATTCGTATCCATCGATGTGCCAACTGGGAAGCCAGCGACCAGTCGGCCGCCCGACATCACGTCGAGCATGGCAAATTCTTCGGCGACCCGGATCGGCGGATTATAGAGCGCGATCGAATTGCCCAGCACCACCACGGCAGCCTTCGAGGTGCGGCGCGTAAGGGCTGCCGCCATGATATTCGGCGACGGCATCAGACCATAGCCGTTCTGGTGATGTTCGTTGATGCCAACACCATCAAAGCCCAGGGTGTCGGCGTATTCGAGCAGATCGAGGTAGTCGTTATAGACCACGTGCCCGCGCACCGGATCGTATAAATTGCTGTCGATATCGACCCAGACCGACCGGTTCTTCTCGCGGAAGTCATCCGGCAAATAAGGCCATGGCATCAGATTGAACCAGGTGAACTTCATTGTTTCCTCCGGGCGTTTGAACGTTGGTTGAAACGCTAACCCGGCGCGCCGCGATGTGCAAACGATATGCATGCCGGCTTGACTTTTATCCCCGGCCAGTGCCATCGCTTCGCCACAATTGATGCCAGGAGTGTCGCAAGCTTGCCGCAGATTTCGCTGCATACGCCGGTCGGCGACATCACCGTGTCCGAGGAGGACGGGGCGATCGTCGCATTGGATTGGGGCTGGGGCCGCGATCAGGCCGAAACGCCGCTGCTCCTGCGCGCCCGCGACCAGTTGCACGATTTTTTCGACGGCAAACGAGTGGATTTCGATCTCCCGCTCGCGCCGGTCGGGACCGTCTATCAGCGCCTGGTGTGGGCCGCTTTATGCGATATCCCCGCCGGCGCCACCCGAACCTATATCGACATCGCCCGGGTTGCCGGTGGGTCGGCGCGATCGGTCGGCGGCGCCAATGGCCGCAACCCGATCCCGATCCTGATCCCGTGTCACCGTGTGGTCGCCACCAACGGTATTGGCGGCTACTCCGGCGGTGACGGCCTCCCGACCAAGCATATACTGCTCGACCTCGAAGCCCGGCTGGCCGGCACCACGCTTCCCTTCTGACCCTTTCACGAGACGGACCGACCTATGACCAAAGCTATCCGAATCCATGCCAATGGCGGCCCCGAAGTGATGCGCTGGGAAGATGTGCCAACGCCGGATCCCGCACCTGGTGAGGCGCTTATCCGCCATGGCGCGGTGGGGCTGAACTATATCGACGTCTATTTCCGCACCGGTCTTTACAAGACAGCGCTGCCCGCCACCCTCGGCATGGAAGCCGCTGGCACGGTTCTGGCCATTGGTGCCGGCGTGACCGAGGTCGCGGTAGGTGACCGGGTTGCCTATGCTGGCGGCGCAATCGGGGCCTATGCCACTGAGCGTTGCATTGCTGCTGACAAGCTGGTGCGCCTGCCTGACAGCATCGATTTCGCCACTGGGGCCGCAATGATGCTGCAAGGCATGACCGCGCAGTACCTGCTGCGCCGCACCCACAAGGTGATGCCGGGCGAGACCATCGTCATCCACGCTGCGGCAGGCGGGGTCGGGCTAATTCTGTGCCAGTGGGCGAAACATCTGGGCGCGACCGTGATCGGTGTCGTTTCAACCGAGGATAAAGCCGAACTTGCCCGCGCCCACGGCGCCCACCACGTGCTGATCGGCCACGGCAACCTGCCCGCCGAGGTTAAGCGCATCACCGGTGGTGCCATGGTGCCGGTGGTCTACGACAGCGTTGGCCGCGACAGCTTCATGGCCAGCATCGACAGTCTCGCCCCGCTCGGCCTGATGGTAAGCTTCGGCAACGCGTCAGGCCCGGTGCCGCCGGTTGATATCAGCATGTTGTCGGCCAAGGGCAGCCTGTTCCTGACCCGGCCGACGCTCGCGAGCTACACGTCCAAGCGGAGCGATCTGCTGGCCACGACCCAAGACCTGTTCGATATCGTGGCGTCTGGTGTCGTGAAAATTCGCGTCAATCAGAGCTTTGCCCTGGCGGATGCCGCGAAGGCCCATATCGCACTTGAAGCAAGGCAAACAACCGGTAGCACGGTGCTGCTGCCCTAGCGCTACCTCGCCTGATCCAGCAGCAAGCGCATGAGCGAACTCCGCTATCGTCTGTAGGGCGGCCCAGGTTCGCCCTACAGCCTCAAAATGCGGGCCGTGCCAAGCCGATCGTTTCCTTGCCCTGCTGGTTGAGGAATTTGCCGACGAATGGCGCCTCATGCCGATGTTCGACTATCGCTGGGATGCCAAGCTTGATCAGGCGCTCTGTTCCCGGCGCCAGATGGCGGGTTGGCTTGGCGCGATGCCGGCGGAGGAATTTGAAGCCATAATCGCGCGCTTTCGGGATCGTCAGACCAAAGTGCTGGCGGCGATGGGGGACCGGGAGGCGAACCGGCCCGTCCTGCGCGCGACCTATCGTGAGGTTCTGGCCGCAGTCGAGACCCAGCTACAGGCACCCGTTACTTCTTCGGCGGGCGTCCATCGGTCGGTGACTGCGGATTATTCGGCCAGTTGTCGCAATGCGCCACCGACCCGAGCGCATCGGCCATCATGCGCGCCGAGGCGGTTCGCACCTTCCAGAGGGTGCAGGATCTTGACGATGCGTCCGGCATCGAGGGCGAATGGCGCGATCCGACCGCACCGCGTTGCAAGATAAGGCCACGTGTTCGGCAGGCATTTGAGGGTCGCAAAATACGCCTTTCGGCCTACCGGCTTTGTTGCTATGAGCCGTACTGCATGTTTGGAACCTCAATTGGCAACCGACAATCGCAAGGCTCGACCAGGCCTTTCCGGGGTCGAGGAACGGCAAGCCGACGTAGCTCAGCGGTAGAGCAACTGATTCGTAATCAGTAGGTCCCCGGTTCAATCCCGGGCGTCGGCACCATTTTTTTCAATGAGTTACGAGGGGTTTTCGCCCGCCATTGGGGCGCCTTAAAATCCGTGGGGCACCGCTGGGGCAACATAGAGTGGGCGACACCTTGCTGTGGTCGCGCTTCAGGTGATTCCGGCGCGACCATCAGTCAGCCTATTGTCTGGAAACGCGCGTGTTGTCTTGCACATAGCTTCTCGGTCAGCTTGGATCTTCAGGGGGGCGCACCGGCCTTGCTGATGGTGCGTGCCCGGCCCCTTCGGCGGAACACTTCATCGGGGGTGCGGTCACGGCGCGCATTGCCCGCGTTTTCCCACTCTGATGGCGGACCTGCCCGCCGGAAAGCAGGAAAAATCCAGAACGCCATTGGCGGACTGAAAGACGCACGCAAGGAATAAATCCGATGCAAGATCTTAACGCCAGAACGGGAACCACTATGGGTAATCCCTCCGGAATTTAGGGGGCTTCACGAGTAGAATTTTCTCGGCAAGATGCATGAGGAGATTTTGTATGAAGACGAGCCGATACAGTGACCCGCAGATCCTTTCGATCCTTCGTCAAGCCGAGGGGGGCATGCCTGTGCCGGA
>CALQTN020000039.1 GCA_943333505.2 Asaia bogorensis
GGCGTCACCTTATCGAGAACTTCTTTGGTAAACTTAAAGAGTTCAAGAGGATCGCCATGCGGGCCGACAAGACAGACCAAAGCTTCTCCGCGTTGATCTATCTCGCAGGAGCCATCATCAATTCACGGTGAACCTCAACAGACCCTAGCTAACGCCGAGCAGTTCCACATCAAACACCAGCGTGGCGTTCGGCGGAATAACCCCGCCGGCGCCACGTGCGCCATAGCCGAGCTCCGGCGGGATGATCAGGGTGCGCTGGCCGCCGATTTTCATGCCCGCCACGCCCTGGTCCCAGCCAGCGATCACCATCCCGGCGCCGAGGCGGAACTGGAACGGGTCGTTGCGATCGCGTGAGCTATCGAACTTGGTGCCCTTGTTTTCGGGTGCCGCGTCATCGAACAGCCAACCAGTGTAGTGAACCGAAACGGTCTTGCCAGCGACGGCTTCGGCGCCGCTGCCGATGGTGTGGTCGATCATCATAAATCCTCAAAGATGGGGGACGGCAATTGCGCCGCCCCAGGGCGGCAGACCCTACAAGGCGCGCCGGGCGTTGCGCAACTCGCGGCGCCTTCGCCTTCTGGGGTTAATCCGCGTGCCGGGCAAACAGCAACGATACCCCCAGACCGCACATCACCGCCCCTGAACCGATCCGCAGCCGGCGCATTGCCCCGCCATGCCGCAGCATGCCATCGCGCATCCTGGCCGCCATATTGGCAACACCAACATCGACGGCCGTATTAAGCGCGACCGAGATCCCACCGAGCACGGCGAACTGGACCGCGATATTTTGTGCTGGATCGAGGAATTGCGGAATGAAGGCGAGGAAGAAGATCGCGGTTTTGGGGTTCAACGCCTCAACCAACACCCCCTCGCGAAACGCAGAACCCTTGGCGATGATCGGTGTGTCGCTCTCCAATGGCGCCCCGGCGGCCCGAATGGTCGCGATGCCGAGCCAGAGCAAATAGAGCGCCCCGGCGAATTTCAGGATCATGAAGGCCTCGGCACTGGCCATCAGTAATGCCGACACCCCGGCCGCACCGGCGCCGACATGCACGAAACCGCCCAGGCCGTTACCCCAGCTGGCCGCCAGTCCATCAGCTTTGCCGTTCGCCAGGGTACGTGCGGCGACATAGAAAATCCCTGGGCCGGGTGTCAGCGCAATCACCGCGGCGGCCATCAGAAACAGGAGAAAACTGTGCAGTTCCACATCCTATGCCTTCTATTGGTCTAAATTCTTCTGGAACGCAGCTTCGTCATCCGCTTCCAAACACCGACAATCCAGCCATAGCCGGCCATCCGCAATCCGCCCGATCACCGGGCGCGGCCGGGCGCGCAACCACGCGGCGGCAGTGTCGAGACCGGAGCCGGCCAGGCTCACCGCGCGTGACGGCAGCAGATCCACCGGCAACGCGCCGGAGCCGATCTGGCTGGCACACGGCATAATCTCGGCGTGTAGGGTCGGAAACGCGGCGGCCAACCCTGGCAGGATGCGGGCGGCAGTGGCGGCAATATCGGCATCGGTTCGGGTCAGCAGGCGCAAGGACGGCAGGCGCGCCGCCAGCCGCTCGGGATCGAGATACAGCCGCAGCACCGCTTCCAGCGCCGCCAGCCGCCCCTTGTCCAGCCGCAAGGCCCGTTTCATCGGATTGGCATCGAGCCGCCTGATCAGGTCGGCACGCCCGACGATCAGCCCAGCCTGCGGTCCGCCCAACAGCTTGTCGCCAGAAAAGCTCACCAGATCGGCGCCGTCGGCCAGGCTGTCCCGTGGGGTACGTTCACGCGGCAGGCCCCAACGCGCCAGATCCACCAGACTGCCGCTGCCAAGATCATCGAGCATCGGCACATCACCTTCCCGCGCAATCGCTGCGAGCTCGGCTGGTGAAACCGACGCCGTGAAGCCGGTGATCGCGTAATTGGCCTGGTGGACATGCATGATCGCGGCAAGCGCGGGGCTGAAGGCCGCGCGGAAATCCTTTGGATGGGTGCGGTTGGTGGTGCCGACTTCGCGCAGCTTGGCGCCAGCACTTTCCATCACGTCGGGGATCCGGAAGGCACCGCCGATTTCGATCAATTCGCCGCGCGAAACCGCAACCTCGCGGCCTTTGGCCAGCGTGTTAAGCATCAACAGCACCGCGGCGGCGTTATTGTTGACGATGGTGGCGGCCTCGGCGCCGGTTAATCGGCAGAGCAATTCGGCGACACGACTGTCGCGCTGACCGCGCTTGCCGGTGGCAAGGTCGAATTCCAGGTTGGTTGCTTGCGACATGGCGGCGGCGGCGGCGTGGGCGGCCTCGGGCGGGATCGGCGCACGGCCGAGATTGGTGTGCAGCACCGTGCCGGTCATGTTGAAGACCGGGCGCTGGCCGGGGGCAAAGAGCCGCGCGAGATGATCGGCGGCGATGTCGACGGCATCAGGCAGGGTGGCGGCGAAATTCCGCTGATCGCGCAACCCGGCAAGGCTCGCACGAACCGCATCGGTGGTGGCGATGCGCCCGAAACGTTCGATCAGCACCAGGCCTTCTGGCGCCCGCAGAATTGTGTCAACCGATGGCAGCATCTTTAAGGGAAGGCCTTATTTGTTTGAAAACAAAAAACACGCTTATCTTAAAATGATAAATCTCTGGGAATATCTGCCCGCAGCACCTTGGTCCGGGTCACCCGGTCAAACGCGCTTGTGGTGGTGGTTTGGGCATTTGCGCGGCCGATGAACAGGGCCGGGCTTGCGACCGCCATTGCGGCAAGCAGATGGCGGGACAAAGGGGCGGTCATGGCAGGAACTCCTCGGCTCGATTACATGCCCAAATAGGCGCGTCGGACATCTTCATTGGCAGCAATTTCTTTGGCGGTGCCCTGCATCACCACACGCCCGGTTTGCAGCACATAGGCGCGGTCGGCAATTTCCAGCGCTTCGACCAGGCGCTGTTCGACCAGCAGCACGGTCACGCCCAAATCGCGGATGCGCACCACGGCGGCAAGGATGTCATCGACCAGCTTGGGCATGATCCCCTGGCTCGGTTCGTCCAGCATCAGCAGGCGCGGCTGGGTCATCAGCGCGCGCCCGATTGCCAGCATCTGCTGCTCGCCGCCCGACAGGGTTTCAGCGCGCTGGGCCAGCCGTTCGGATAGGCGCGGGAACAAGGTGAACACCAGATCGAGCGGCTTGAAACGGTTGGGATCGCCGCGCCGCGCATAAGCGCCAAGGCGAAGATTATCTTCGACGGATAGGCGCGGGAATAACCGGCGGCCTTCCGGCACCAGCCCGATGCCGGCGCGGGTGATCATATGGCCGGGCACCCCGGTGAGCGGCTTGCCATCGAAGCTTATACGGCCCTCGGTCGCCACCTGGCCGGAAATCGCTTTCAGCAGGGTCGATTTCCCAGCGCCATTGGCGCCCACCACCGCGACGATTTCGCCTTTGGCGACGGTCATGCTGACGCCTTGCAGCGCCTTCAGGCCGCGATAGCTTGCCGAAACATTATCCAACGCCAGGATCGGGCTATGCGGCATAGCGGTCGCCAAGATAGGCCCGGATGACCTCGGGGTTGCGGACAATTTCGGCTGAGGTGCCGATGGTCAGCACCTGGCCGAGATTGAGCACCACCGCGCGTTCGACCAACGGCAAGACAATTTCCATGACGTGCTCGACCATGATGATGGTAACGCCACGCGCTGCGACGTCGCGGATCAACTGTACCCCGGATTGGGCTTCAGTTGGGGTAAGGCCGGTCAGCATTTCATCCAACAGCAATAATTGCGGCTCGGTTGCCAGGGCGCGGGCAACTTCCAGCCGGCGTTTCTCAGGCGGCGACAGCCCCCAGGCCGGCCGATCAATCCGGCTATCGAGGCCACAAAACCCGATCATCGCAGTCGCGGCCCGCATCGCGGCAGAAGGCGCCTTGTGGCGCAGGAAGGCGCCAACCATGACGTTTTCCAACACTGTCATCGTATCGAAGCTGCGCACCACCTGAAACGTGCGGGCAACCCCAAGCTCGGCACAGGCAACCGGCCCGAGGCCAGACAGCTTCGTGCCGTTCAGCAGGATTTCCCCGCTATCGGGGGTGACCTCCCCGGCGATCGCGTTGAACAGCGAGGTCTTGCCCGCGCCGTTCGGCCCGATCAGGCCAAGGATTTCGCCACGGCGAACATCGAAGCTGATATCGACATTGGCGGCCACACCGCCGAAGCGCTTGCTGACCGATCGGATTTCAAGCAGCGGGGACATTCTGCTTCCTCCGCCAGCCGAACAGGCTGACCAGCCCTTGCGGCCGGGCCAGGGCCACCAGCACGATGAGCCCGCCATACAACATCAGATCCACCCCACGGCCGGAACCGCCGAGATACGAACGGCTCAGCTCGCTCGCTGGGATCAGTACCGCCGCCCCGATCAGCGGCCCCCATAATGTGCCGACGCCGCCAAGAACGGCGGGGAGCGCGATCAGCACCGAAAAATGCCCGGCCAGCACGCTGTCCGGGTCGATATAGCCGACATATTGCGCGTAAAGCGCGCCACCCATCCCGGTGAAGCCACCGGACACCGCGGCTGCCGCCATTTTGGAGGCGAAGATGTTCACCCCGAGGGAACGCGCCGCCACCACGTCATCCTTGACCGCGCGCCACGCGAAGCCCCAGCGCGAGCCTTCCAGCCAGAACGCGGCAAGCCAGGTTGCGGCCGCAAACGCCAACACCACGAAATGATAGGGCAGCTTGGCGGTCTTGAACTGCAATTCGGCCCAGGATTCGCCCTTGAACGGGATGAACACGCCGGTGGCACCACCGATGAAATCCCAGTTGAGGAACAGCAGATAGCCGATTTCCCCCACCACCACCGTCGCAATCGCGTAATAATGCCCGGACAGCCGGAAGCACGGCCAGCCGATCAGCAGGGCAGCAGCCCCGGCGACAATCCCTGCGGCAAACAGCCCGATGGTCGGCGGCACCCCGAGCTTGAGGTAGAGCAAGGTCGAAACATAGGACCCGATGCCGAAATACAGCGCGTGGCCTAACGAGATCTGCCCGCAATAGCCGCCCAGGATGTTCCATGCCTGGGCAAGCCCGGCGAACAGCACGGTAATGATAATCAGGTTCTGGGTGTAGACGTCCTTGATTGGCACCGGCAGCACTGCGAGGCCGGCCAGCACCACGCCACCGATGATCAGTTCCTGGCGGCGCCGTTTGACGATTGCATTATCCATCACAGCCGTCCGAACAATCCGCGCGGGCGCAGCATCAACACCGCCAGATACACCGCAAACACCCCAACCTGCTTCAATGACGGCTCCCAAAAGGCAGCGGTAAACGCTTCAACTTCACCGATCAGAATGCCTGCCACCAATGCCCCGAGCATCGAGCCAAACCCGCCGAGTGCCACCGTTACGTAGGCGATCACCGCAAATGACGCGCCGACATTGGGCCCGACATAGTAGAACCCGGCCAGCATCACCCCGGCCACGCCCACCGCGCCGGCACCCAGCCCCCAGCCGAGGGCAAAAATACGGTTGCGGTCGATGCCGATCAGCGCCACCGCGTCGCGGTCTTCGCGCGTGGCTTCCAGCGCGCGACCGAATTCGGTGCGCCCGATCGCCAGCAGCCCGGCAAAGGCCGCCAGGCAAATCGCACTCGCCGCCATTTGCGGCAGCGGCAGATAGACCCCGCCAAGTTCGATGGTGCGGCCGGCGAGCCAATGTCCGGTGACCGATTTGAAATCGCCGCCCCAGAAAAACTGGCAGGCGCCGCGAATGAAGATCGCCAGACCAAAGGTGACGAAGATCTGCACCATGCCGCGGTTGAACTGCACCGACAGGGCGCGCGCGATCAGCCCGTGATAAATCGCGATACCGGTGCCGAACAGCAGCACCGCGACGATTGGCAGCAGCAGCAACGGATCGGTGCCGTTGACCGCCCAGATCGCGAAGACCGCATACATGGCGAGCATCATCAGCTCGCCATGGGCGAAGTTCACCACGTCCATCAGCCCGAAAATCAGGCTCAGCCCGGCGGCAACCAGCGCGTAGACCAGCCCCATCAGCAGGCCGCCAGCGGCGACCTGCAACAGATCAGCGGCGGTCACCGCTTACTGGCCGACGTTCCAGACCGGCTCCATGACGGCCAACTCGAACGGCCAGATGGTCTTGTAGACCCCGCCAGAAATCTGCTGCATCACCGGCGTGCCGAGGGTGTTTTGCCCGGTGGCATCGAACTTGATGCCCTTCCACGGCATGATGGTCTGATCGCCCGGTACATCGGTTGCCATCAGGGCCAGGCGAATGGCATCGGGCTTGGCCGAACCGGCGCGGTTGATCGCATCGGCCATGGTCAGCATCGCGGTGATCTGGCGCGAGGTGTTATCGTTCAAGTCCTTGTTATTATGCGCCTTGTAGAGCGCGTTGACCGGCACGATCGCCGGGCGCGATTTGATCGCGTCGCCGGCAAAGCTCGAACGGCTCATGGCACCTTCGGCGAGTGCGCCGGCACCTTGGAGGAAGGCGCTCTCCTGGAAGCCGGCCGCCTGCGCCATGATCGCTTTCGGCTTGTAGCCGATTTCGGCCATGGCTTTCAGGATCAGGATGGCGTCCGACGTGTAGGATGACGGCATGATCACGTCGGCATTGGCCGATTTCAGCTTCTGCGCTTCGGTCGACAGGGATGGCGATGCCGCACGGTAGCGGATATCGGCGACGATCTTCATGCCGGCCGCTTCGGCGAGCTTGCGCTGGACGTTGGAGCTGTCGGTGCCGAAGATCGAATCTTCATAGAACAGCGCCACCGTCTGGACTTTGCGGCCGGTCTTGGCGCCGATGCCGGCGAAGAAGTCGAACATGCCCACGGTGAACATCTCATCATGCGGGCTGGTGCGGAAAAACCACTTCAGGCCGCGGGTATGCAGGCTGGGGGACGAGTTGTCAGCGGCGAGGTAAGGCACCTCGTAGCGCTCGGTGACCTGGCTGATAGTGGCGCCGGTCGCCGAGGTGTAGCTGCCGACGATGGCGACCGCCTTGTCCTGGGTGATCAGGCGTTCGGCCTCGGCGCGGGCTTTCTGTGGATCGCCCTGGCTGTCGGCGAAGATCAGCTTGATTTTGGCGCCGCCTAGCTTGGGCAGGCCGCCGCCGGCGCCCATCAGCATCGGGATCGGGGCGTGGGTACCGTTGATGATGTCGGCTGCAACCTCGTACGCCGCTTTGGCGTCGAGGCCGACCGCCGCGCCATTGCCGGTCAGCGGATAGACCACGCCGATCACCACATCATCGGCGGCATGGGCCGCCCCGCCCGACAGAGCGAGGGCGCCGGCGGACAGCATCAGGGTACGACGGTTCATGGGTAATCTCCTGGTTCGGGCGGCAGCATATCTGTGCTGCGTAGCATGCACGCTCTGCGCCAGGGGGCAAGGGGAAGGAAGGGGCTTTATACCAAGCGCCCTTGATGTTGACCCATGAAGAATGGGTCAACGGCGCTCGGTATAAGTCTTTGCTCGGCGCACCGCCGCCAGCCAACCCGGTGCGCAATACCAAGCGCCAAAATGGCTGGAAGAGTCAGCCATTCGGGCGCTTGGTATTATTTGGCCGTCCGCCGCCGCCGGACACAGGTTACGGCTGAATTTTGCGATTTTGCGAAAGTGGCTCGGGGCCCATCTATTTCCCCAACGCCCCCGCACGCTCGCGCAGAATATATTTCTGCGTTTTGCCGGTCGACGTCTTCGGCAACACCCCGAACACCACGGTTTTCGGCACTTTGAAGCGGGCCAGATTTGCGCGGCAATGGGCGATGATCTCGGCCTCGGTGGCGGCGGCGTCGGGCTTCAAGGTTACGAACGCGCAGGGGGTTTCACCCCAGGTTTCATCCGGGCGGCCGACCACGGCGGCTTCCATGATCGCCGGGTGCTGGTAGAGCGCGTCCTCGACCTCGATGGTGGAGATGTTTTCGCCGCCCGAAATGATGATGTCCTTGCTGCGGTCTTTCAGTTCGATATAGCCGTCGGCGTGCCAGACCCCGAGATCGCCGGTGTGGAACCATCCGCCCTCGAACGCCTCATCGGTTGCTGGCTGGTTCTTGAGGTAGCCTTTCATCACCGGATTACCGCGCATGAAGACCTCACCCATCGTCACCCCGTCCTTGGGCACCGGTGCCATATTGCGGGCATCGGCGACCATCAGGCCATCGAGCGAAATATATGCCACGCCCTGGCGCGCCTTGATGCGGGCGCGCTCGGCCAGCGGCAGGTCGTTCCAGTCGTCCTGCCAGGCGCAGACGGTGACCGGGCCGTAGACTTCGGTCAGGCCGTAGACATGGGTGACCTCAAAGCCGCGACGTTCAATGCCCTCGATGACGGCCGCGGGCGGCGGGGCGCCGGCGACCATCATTTTGATCGCCGGGCGGGCCGACAGATCCGGCCATTGGCTGTCTGGCGCATTGACCAGCATGTTGGCGATAATCGGCGCGCCGCACATGTGGGAAACGCGGTGTTCGGCGATCATCGCCAGGATGGCACCAGCATCAACCCGGCGCAGGCAGACATGGGTGCCGGCCATCGCGGTGATTGTCCATGGGAAGCACCAGCCATTGGCGTGAAACATCGGCAAGGTCCACAAATAGACCGGATGCAGCGCCATGCCCCAGGTCGCGGAATTGGCCATCGCGTTGAGGTAGGCGCCGCGATGATGGGTGACGACGCCTTTGGGGTTGCCGGTGGTCCCGGATGTGTAGCACAGCGCGATCGCGTCCCATTCATCGGGCGGCAGGTCATACGCGAAATCCGGATCGCCGCTTGCCAGGAACGCCTCGTAATCCATTTCCCCGAGCAAGGCGCCGGGGGGCGCCAATGCGTCATCGATATCGATCACCAGCGGGCGGGCATCCGCCGGCATCATGGCGAGTGCCTGCGCCATGGTCGCGGAATACTCGCGATCAGTGATCAGGATTTTGGCCCCGCCATGGCCAAGGATGAAGGCAATGGTTGCCGCATCGAGCCGGTAATTCAGGGCATTCAGCACCGCGCCAACCATTGCCGGGGCAAAATGGGCTTCGAACAGTGCCGGCACGTTGGGCGCCATGATTGCCACGGTGTCGCCACGACCGATGCCACGTGCGGCGAGTGCGGATGCCAGGCGGCGGCAGCGCTGCCCAAGCTCACCCCAGCTATAGCGCCGCTCGCCATGGATCAGACCAATGCGCGCAGGATAAACCGCAACTGTCCTTGTCAAAAAGCTCAGCGGGGAAAGCTGGGCGTGATTGGCCGCAGTTTTGGGCATGTCATACGGGTTTGTGGTCATATCGATGGCTCCTGGAGCGTCTGCCCTGCTCCGACGCTAGGCTTCCCCCCTTGCATAGGCAAATCGATTGTGTCTGATTGCGGGATGACCGCCCGCATCCTGATCGTTGATGACGCACCGACCATCAACCGCCTGACAGCGGCGAAGCTGGAAGCGGAATATTATCTGGTCAGCAGCGCCTATGACGGGCTGACCGCTATTGACCGCGCCAATGACTGGCAGCCCGACGTGATCCTGCTCGACGTGATGATGCCGGGGATCGATGGCTACGAGACTTGCCGGCGCCTCAAGACGGCCGACGCGACGATGCATATTCCAGTGGTGATGATCACCGATCTCAGTCTGGTCGCTGAGCGGGTGCGCGGCCTTGAAGCCGGCGCCGATGATTTTCTGGTCAAGCCGGTGGATTTCGACACGCTGTTCGCCCGCCTCAAGCCGCTGGTGCGGCTGAAGCGGCTGCTCGATGAATGGCGGATGCGCGGGGCGACAGCCAGGGCGCTGGGATTGCAGGGCGATACAATGGTGGCTCCTTCGGTCGCGGGTGCGCGCGCTCTGGTGGTCGATGATGTCGATACCACCGCCCACGCCGCGATCAGCGCGCTGACGGCTGACGGCATCGTCGCCACCCGCGCCAAAAGTGCTGACGAAACCACGATGATGCTGGCCGCGATGCCGTTTGATCTGGTGGTGCTGTCGCTCTCGATGGCGTCCGGCGATCCGTTGCGCCTGGCATCGGAATTGCGTGCCAATGAGGCGACCCAGGCGGTGCCGCTGCTGCTGATTGCTGACGCGGAAAGCAAGGACAAGCTGCTGCGCGGCTTCGATCTGGGCGCCAATGACTGGTTGGTGCGCCCGTTGGAGCCCAACGAACTGCGCGCCCGGGTGCGCAACCAGATCCGGCGCAAATTCTACCAGGACCGGCTGCATGCGGACCTTGATCGCGCACTTGAAATGGCGCTCACCGACCCGCTGACCGGATGTTACAACCAGCGTTACCTCAACCGCCATCTTACTGGGTTGTTGGCGCCACGGCCGGGCCAGGGCAACGCCGGCGCGGTGTCGCTGCTAATGATCGACGTTGATCATTTCAAGGCGGTCAATGACCGCTTCGGCCACCCTGAGGGTGATCGGGCGTTGCGTGCGATTGCCGACACGATGCGGTCCAAGCTGCGCGCATTCGACGCAATCGCACGTTATGGCGGCGAAGAATTCGCGGTGGTGATGCCAGGCACCTTGCCACCGGAGGCCCTGGTGGCGGCGGAGCGTCTGCGATCCGCGATCGAAAGTCTTGATTGCCGGACGGCTGACGGAACCAGGCTGACGCTGACCATAAGTATCGGTGTCGCCCATACTGGCGGGCAGACACCGAGCGCCGAGGCTCTGTTACGGCAAGCCGATGCTGCGCTCTATGCCGCCAAGCGGGCCGGGCGCAACCAGGTATCTCAGGCGATCTGAATACCGGTCGCCAAGGCGATCTCAATCAGACCGCCCAACGACCTGTGTTAGATCACCCAGACGATCATTTGATCTTGGCTTCCTTGAACACAACGTGCTTGCGCGCAACGGGATCATATTTCTTCAGCTCGAGCTTGTTGGTCTGCGCCCGGGCATTCTTCTTGGTGACATAAAAATAACCGGTATCAGCGGTTGATACCAATTTGATCTGCACGACGTTGTTCTTGGCCATGATCTGAGTCCAAAGCGAGTGGGGGCGGCCGAGTGGGCGCGCAAGGGCCGTCTAATCGCTCACCGCAGTGGGGGTCGTCAAGTCTTGAGATCGTGCCGAGCGCGCATTGCCGTTGCCCACCGTGACAATCTGGGCCGAAGCCGGGCGCGCAGCCGGTGCTGCTATGCCCAGGCGGGATGGCGGCGGTGCTGGCGGCAGCAGGGCTGCGTTGTAGCGGCTGGGCGACAAAAGCAGGCTGCGGGCCGCTGACAGGTCATGGGGGTTGCCTTCGCCGGACGGGCAGGGCGCGCGGATATCCAGTACTTCGGCCGGCGGCGTGCTCGGGCGCGCGGCGCGATGGCGCTGCAAGGCGGCGGCCAGGAGCTGGCGTCCTTCGCCGAGGGACTCGATCTGCCGGGCGGTGCTGGCCGCGCCCATGCTGGTGCAGAGCTGGGGCAGCACGCCAAGACCCTGGATCGGCCACAGGCGCGGCGCCAGCACCCGGCTCCAGGTCAGCACCAGATCGCCGCCATCAGGAAGGGGCGCCAGGGTTTGCACCAGCCCCTTACCGAGGGTGGCGCTGCCCACCACGACCGCACGGCGCTGGTCGGCAAGTGCTGCGGCGACGATCTCGGCGGAACTCGCCGTGCCGCCATCGACCAGCACCACCACTGGCAGGCCGCTCGACAGGTCGCGACCATCCGCGCGGTAGTCATGGGCGGCGGCCGGATCACGGCCAATTGTGATGGCGACACTGCCGTCCGACAGCAGCATCGCCGCTGCCGCCACGGCTTGACGCAACAATCCACCGCGATTGCCGCGTAGATCGAGCACGATACCGGCCGTGGGCACCGGTGGGGGGGACACGCCATCCCCGGCACCGCGAATGATTTCCTGGGCGATGCGCCCGGCGGTATTGGCAACGAATGCGCTGACCCGGATCACCAGCATGCCGTCCTGGTAGTGGGCGAAGACGGTTTCGGGCGGCAGCAAGGCGCGTTCCATCGTCACATTTCGCGGTTTTCCATCGCGACCGCGCAAGGTCAGGATGACAGGGGTGCCTTCCGGTCCGGCGAGCAGCGCGGTCAGCGCCTGCTGATCTGCGCCCTGGATGGTTTGCTGATCGACCGCCAGAATGCGCTCGCCCACCACCACCTTGGCTTCGGCCGCCGGCCCGCCGGTTTGCACCGCAGCGATCACAAATGCGCCGGCCCTGGTTTCCACGGTAACGCCGATGCCGCCGCGGCCGTTGCGCCTGGTTCGGTCGGCCGCCGCTTCCGCTGGCGGCACGTAGCGCGAATATGGATCGAAATGGGTGAAGATTTCGTCGAAAAAGGCCGAGACGATCCGCATATGTCCGGCGCGGCGCATCGGGTCCGACGCGTCCCAGGCGGCCTGCGTCAGCGCGGCACCCTCGCTCCCCCAGCTGATCGCATCATCATCCGCAGGTGCAGGTCGTGCGAAGATTTCTCGCGACGGCGCGCTGCCGCTCGCCAGCAACAGGACCAGGCTGCCAGACTTGCTGTCGGCATTGCCGCGTCCAGCCGCGCGATGCTCGACAGTCAGGCGCGGGTCGAGGCTCGCGACCCCTTGCAGGCCCCACAACGCCAATTGGCGCACTGGCACGGCGTCGAGGCTGCGCGGCGCAATGAACGCCAGCGCAGTCGCCGCAATCTGGGCAAACTGCACCTGCTGATAGGCATTCGGCGCGGCCGATGCCGCAATCACCGCCGAGCCCCAGCCGAGAAACACGACCAGCAGCAGAGGGCGCAGGTGCTTCAACGCCGGGCGCTTCCGCCTCTCGAAGATGTCCGGCCGAAACCAGAACGGGATTTCGGCTGACCGGAAGGTGCGCCCTGCAGGACCTGAAACAGCAATCCGCCGGTCACTGGGGATGCTTCGGACAGCCGGACATCGACTTCCTGCGCAAGGCGGAACACTAATCCGCTGCGGCGTCCGGTCAAAGTTTGGGCATTTTGATCGTGCATCCAGAAATCGTCCAACAGCGACCCCACGGGTACCAGCCCGGACGCACCGCTTTCAGCCAGGGTAACGAACAATCCGAACCGGGTCACGCCGGAAATGCGCGCTGGGAACTGCGTTCCGACCTTGTCAGCCATGAAAACGGCCAAATAACGATCAATCGCGTCGCGCTCGGCCAGTTGGGCGCGGCGTTCGGTCGCGGTGATGTGGGCGCAGTCGTCTTCCAGACCCGGCAAGGCTCCGTCAGACAACCCGTCGGCACCGAGTCGCAACCCCGCGATCAGTGCCCGATGCACCAGAAGATCGGCGTAGCGGCGGATCGGGCTGGTGAAATGGGCATAACGTGACAATGCCAGGCCGAAATGACCGACATTATCGACGTCGTAAGCCGCCTGGGACTGGCTGCGCAACGTCATCTCATTGACCAAAGGCGCTTCCGGGGTGCCGGCGACCTGTTTCAAAACCCGGTCGAGATCGCCCGGGGTCAGTACGCCTTCCGGCGGCAGCTTGATGTCGAGGCTGCGCAGGAAGTCGCGCAGTCCTTCCAACTTGCCCTCGGTCGGCGGCGCGTGGACCCGATAGACGCACGGGCGGTGCACCCTTTCGAGTTCTTCCGCGGCGCAGACATTGGCCAACACCATGAACTCCTCGATCAGACGATGGCTGTCGAGCCGCGGACGCGGGGTGATCGAGGCGACATGGCCATCGGCATCGAGCTTGACCAGACGTTCCGGCAGATCGAGATCGAGCGTGCCACGCCGTTGCCGGGCTGCGAGCAGCGCGTGATAGGCGGTGTAGAGCGTGTCGATCGGCAGATGGGTGTCGGTGCCAGCGTCGCGGGTCTCCTGGACCTGTTCATAGGTCAGCCGCGCCGCACTGCGCATCAGGCCGCGCCCGAAGCGATGGCGGTGCTTCTGGCCGTCGGGGCCGACGAACATCTCGACAAACAGGCAGCCGCGATCCTCATCCGGGCGCAGGCTGCACCAGCCGTTCGACAAAGCCTCCGGCAGCATGGGCACAACGCGATCGGGGAAATAGCAGCTATTGCCACGCAGTCGCGCCACCCGATCAAGCGCGCTGCCGGGGCGGACATAGTGCGCGACGTCGGCAATCGCGACGATCAGCTTGAAGCCGTCCTCATGCGGTTCGGCATAAACTGCGTCATCGAAATCGCGCGCGTCGGCGCCGTCGATGGTGATCAGCGGGATGTCACGGAGATCGGTGCGGTTTTCCAAGGGCGTGGCGCGCGCGTGCTCGGCTTCGGCAATTGCGGACGGGGTGAACTCGGTCGGGATATCATGCGTTGCGATCACGATCAGGCTGACCGCCCGCGCATCGGTCACCTGACCCAGCCGTTCGATGACCCGCGCCGGCTTCAGCCCGAGCGGCTTGCCTGGCAAGGGCTCGGCCCGCACCACCTCGCCATCCTCGGCGCCGTTGGCGTCTTCGGCGGTCACCGTCCATTCCGCCTTGGCGCGCCGGTCGGTCGGCTCGATCCGCCCACCCCCAGTGGCATTGGCGCGGAACACCCCGACGATGCGCCCTGTGGTGCCCTCGATGCGGCGCAGCGTGCGGCCTTCGTACATGTCCCGCCCGCGCGGCCGGATGCGCGCCAGCACGCGCTGGCCAGGGGCGAGTGCGGGTTGTCCGGTTGGCTCGGGGGCCATGAAGATGCGCGGCGGACGTTCGCCGGCAGGCCATTCCACCGGGCGGGCAATCGCATCGCCATCCGGATCGGACCCGATGATCTCGACGATAATCGCCTCATGCGTGCGATCCGGCGCAGCAAACCGGCGATGGCCGGCCGGTGCGACATGCCCGCCGCCGGCAAGGTCGCGCAGCATCGCGAGCAAGGTTGCGCGGTGATCGGGGCCAAGCTTGAAATGGCGGATGATTTCGCGCTTGCCGACCCGGCCGGGGCTGGATTTGATGAAGGCGGCAATCGCCTCGCGGCTCGGCATCTCGCCCTTGGTAGTGGGCGCGCCGGCGCGGTTGGGGGGGCGGCGCTTCATGTTGGGAAGTCCTTTTTTAGGCAGGTTCAGGCGAGGAAGGTCTTCTTTGTTTGAAAACAAAGAGGCAAAAAACTTCAATCATTTTTTGCCGTTGGCTCGGGTTCTTCCGCAGACCCGAGCCAACGGCAATAATGGGGAGGAAGTTTTTTTGGTTCTTTTTGTTCACAAAAAGAACGGCTTACTTAACCACTTTCTTCTTCACCGCCGCCTTCGGCTTGGCGACGGCCTTCTTCTTCACCACAGGCTTGGCGACCTTGGCAGGCTTTTCCGCCTTGGCCGGCTTCGCTGCCGCCGCCTTGGTGGGCTTCTTGCCCCCGCGCGGCTTCATCTTCTTGCCTTTTTCGGCGACCAGCGCTGCCGCTTCGTCGAGGGTGATATCATCCATCCCGACATCGCGCGGCAAATTCGCGATCATGTCGCCGTGCTGCACGTAAGGTCCGAAGCGGCCTTTCTTGACCACGACCGGCGCCTGGTCCTTGGGGTGCGGGCCGAGGCTGCGGATCGACGCAAGTTTGGCCGCCAGCAGATCGACGGCGCGGTTCAGTCCGATCACCAGCACGTTGTCGTCGCGATCGAGGGAGGCAAACACGCTGCCCATTTTCACGAACGGCCCGAAGCGGCCGAGGCCGGCGGTGATGTCGTCCTTGGTTTCCGGGTGGGTGCCAACCAAACGGGGCAATGCCAGCAAAGCGAGGGCGGCTTCAAGCTCGATCGTATCGCCATCCATGCCTTTGGGCAGGCTGGTGCGGCGGGGCTTCGTCTTGCTGTCCGGGACTTGTTCGCCCTGCTGGGCGTAAACGCCGTACGGGCCACGCCGGACGGTGATGGCTTCGCCGGTTTCGGGGTGGTGGCCGAGTTCGCGCATGCCCTCTTTGAGCTGATCGCCACCTTCCTCGCCGGCGTTGATGGCGAGGCGACGGGTGAACTGGCAGGTCGGGTAGTTCGAACAGCCGATGAAGCTGCCGTGGCGACCAAGTTTAAGCCCGAGCCGGCCAGTGCCGCAGGCGGTGCAGACCCGCGGATCGGTGCCGTCGGCATTGGGCGGGAAGAAATGCCCACCGAGATCGCGATCCAATGCATCGATCACGTCGCTGATCTTGAGGTCGCGGGTTTGCTCAACGGCACCCGAGAACGCCGCCCAGAATTGCCGCATCACCGCCCGCCAGTCAGCGCGCCCGCCGGAAATATCATCGAGCTGTTCTTCCAGGCCCGCCGTGAAGCCGGGATCGACATAGCGTTCGAAAAAGCTGGTGAGGAACGCGGTCACCAGCCGGCCACGGTCTTCCGGCACGAAGCGCTTTTTGTCGATCTTGACGTAGTTGCGGTCCTGCAGGACCGACAGGATCGAGGCATAGGTCGAAGGTCGACCGATGCCGAGTTCCTCCATTTTCTTGACCAGGGACGCTTCCGAGTAGCGCGGCGGTGGCTGGGTGAAATGCTGGCTGGCATCGACCTTGTCGCGCTTGAGCGGGTCGCGCTCGGTCATCGGCGGCAGCATGCGGTTGTCGTCGTCCTCGCCGTCCTCGACGTCTTCGCGATAGAGCTTGAGGAAGCCGTCAAACGCCAGGATCGAGCCATTGGCGCGCAGCTTGGGGCCGGCGGGCTTGCCGGGCTCGGCCATTTCGACCACCACCTGGTCGAACTCGGCGGACTGCATCTGGGATGCGACGGCGCGCTTCCAGATCAGCTCATAGAGCCGGCGCTGTTCGGGGTTGAGGTATTGCCCAACCTGATCCGGGGTGCGCGAGAAGTCGGTCGGGCGGATCGCCTCGTGGGCTTCCTGGGCGTTCTTGGCGCGGCTGGTGTACTCACGCGCCTGGCCGGGCAGATAGGTCGGGCCGAAGGCGGATTTGATATGGTCGCGCGCGGCATCGATGGCTTCGCGGGCCATCTGCACGCCGTCGGTGCGCATATAGGTGATCAGGCCAGTGGTTTCGCCATCAATCGCCACACCTTCGTACAACCCCTGGGCGAGGCGCATGATGTGCTGGGCGGTGAAGCCGAGCTTGCGGCTGGCGTCCTGCTGCAAGGTCGAGGTGGTGAACGGCGCCGGCGGATGGCGGCGTACTCTTTTACGTTCAACGCTTTCGACGCTGAACTTGCCGGCCTCGACCTGGGCCTTGGCGGCAAGCGCCTTCGCTGCGGTGTTCAGATCGAACTGGTCGAGCTTCTTGCCATCGAGCGCCACCAGCCGTGCCGCGAATGGCGCGCCGGCAGGGGTGATCAGGGCAGCCTCAATCGTCCAGTATTCGCGCGGCTTGAACGCTTCGATTTCCGCTTCGCGTTCGCAGATCAGGCGCAATGCAACCGATTGCACCCGTCCGGCGGAGCGGCTGCCGGGCAATTTGCGCCACAGCACCGGGGAAAGCGTGAAGCCGACGAGGTAATCGAGCGCGCGGCGGGCGAGGTAGGCATCGATCAGCGGCTGGTCGAGTTCGCGCGGGTGGTCGATAGCGTAGCGGACCGCATTCTTGGTCACCTCATTAAAGGTGATGCGCTTGACCGCGATGCCCTTCAGCAGGTTTTTCTCGGCGAGCATGGCGTGGACATGCCAGGAAATCGCCTCGCCTTCGCGATCCGGATCAGTGGCGAGGTAGAGCGTCTTGACGCCTTTGAGCGCCTTGCCGATCGCGGCCATCTGGCGGGCGCCGCGGTCATCGGCGGCCCAGTCCATGGCAAAGTCCTGCTCGGGCCGGACGCTGCCATCTTTCGGTGGCAAATCGCGGACATGGCCGAAGCTTGCTAATACAGTGAAGCCGGGGCCGAGATATTTCTCGATGGTCTTGGCTTTGGCGGGGGACTCAACGACCAATAAATCCGACATGAAAACTCGTGCGCTTATGGGGACGTCAGCAATGCCACGCGATTGCCGGGCAGCGTCTCAATACGACCGGCGAGCTCCAGATCCAGCAGGACCGTGGCGACCTCGGCGGCAGAGAACTGGCAGCGCCGGATGAGATCGTCAACCGGGGTCGGTTCGGGGGATAGCAGGGCAAGCACCCCAGCGGTTGCGGCGGCATGGTCGAGGGGGGCAAGAACAAGCTGGGTCGGAGGGGGTGATGGTGCGATCCGCAGGCGCGGGATCAATGGTACATCGTCGATAATATCCTGGGCAGACTCCACCAGCCGGGCCTCACCCGCGCGGATCAGCGCGTTGCCGCCACGCCCGCGCGGGTCGAGCGGTGATCCTGGAATGGCAAAGACCTCGCGGTTGGCTTCGAGCGCGATGCGGGCGGTGATCAGACTGCCGGATTTCAGCGCGGCTTCGACCACCAGGGTGCCAAGTGCGAGCCCGGCGATCAGCCGGTTGCGGCGCGGGAAGTGGCGCGCCAGGGGCGTGGTGCCGAGCGGGACTTCGGAGACCACAGCGCCCGCGCCGGCGATTTCGGCTTGCAGCGCGGCATTTTCTTCCGGGTAAGGCATATCGAGGCCGCCGGCGACGCAGGCGATGGTGGTACCGCGGGTGAGCGCACCGCGGTGGGCGGCGGCATCGATGCCACGCGCCAGGCCGGACGTCACCACGAGGTTTTGCGCAGCGAGGTCTGCGGCGATCTGGCCGGCGAGGCGCTGGCCGTTGGCCGATGCGTTGCGACTGCCGACCAGCGCGATGCCGCGTGCCGACAGCAGAGCCACCGCGCCGAGCACCATCAACACCGGCGGCGCATCTGCCAGTTCAGCGAGCAGCGGCGGGTAGGCCGGGGTATCGATAAAGATGAATTGCGCGCCAAATTTGCCGACCGCCTCGATTTCCCGGGCGATATTATCGGCGCTGGGGATGGCCGGCGGCTTGGCGCGGCCGGCGGTGCGGGCGATCTGTGGCAGGCCGTCAAGCGCTGCGGCGGCCGTGCCGAAGCGGGCGATAAGTTTTCGGTAAGTGACTGGGCCGACCCCTTCGCTGCGCGCGAGGCGCAGCCGGTCGGCGTCGGTCATGATTTTTGGCCTATCCTCGGTTCAGTGCCCGCAATCAATCGCGCGATATTTCCGCGATGGCGTTCATAAATCAGCACCGCGATCAGCACTGTCATGGCCTGGAGCGGAAACGGGCGTTGCAGGGTGATGGCCAGCACCGGCATAGCCGCGCAGGCGAGCAGGGACGACAGCGACGAAAACCGGGTCGCCACCGCCGATGCGATCCAGATCGCGGCCCCGATCAGCCCGATCAGCGGCATCGCGGTCAGCATCACGCCTGCCCCGGTCGCGATTCCCTTGCCACCTTTGAAGCCGAGCCAGACGGGGAACATATGGCCGAGCACCGCGCCGAAACCAGCAAAGGCCATGCCGAACGCGCCGGCTATATAGCTGCCGATCCAGACGGCAACCGCGCCTTTCAGCGCATCCAACAGCAAGGTCGCGGCCGCAATTTTTTTGTTCCCGGCGCGCAGCACGTTGGTGGCGCCGGTACTGCCTGAGCCGAATTTGCGGACATCGCCCAAGCCCGCCGCGCGCACCAGCAGCAACCCGTAGGGCACGCTGCCCGACAGATAGCCCATCACGCATAAGCCGGCGAAAATCATCATGCTGGTTTGGTCGATCATCCGAACACCTTTCGTCCCGCCTTGAAGGTTGCGATCACCCGGCCTTCAAGGGCGCGGCCATCGAACGGGGTGTTTTGCGCCTTGCCCGGCAGCTTGCCAGCTTCGACCTGCCAGGCACGCTCGAGGTCGAACAGGCACAGATCAGCCAGGGCCCCTTTGCGCAGGGTGCCGGCGGAGCTTCCAAGCAGCGCCGCCGGACGGCAGGTCAGCAACGCGATAGCGGCACTCAGCGACACCAGGCCGCCATGCACCTGCGCCAAGGTCACCGCCAGCAAGGTCGCAAGCCCGGTGCCACCCGCCGACGCCTGGGCAAACGGCAGGCGCTTGTCATCGGCATCGCGCGGCTGATGATCGGAGGCAATCGCATCGATGGTGCCGTCGGCAAGGGCTGCCGCCACCGCGATCCGGTCGCTGTCGGCGCGCAATGGCGGCGAAAGTTTCGCGTAGGTGCGGAAATTACCGATCGCGGTCTCGTTGAGGTCGAAATAGGGCGGCGCGGTGTCGCAGGTGACGTTCAGGCCGCGCGCCTTGGCGTCGCGGATCAGCCCGAGCGCTTCGCCGGTCGAAACATGGGCGAAATGCAGCGACCCGCCGGTGAGTTCGGCAAGGCGGATATCGCGCGCCACCAGGATTGCCTCGGCGGCGGCGGGAATGGCGGGCAAGCCAAGGCGGGTCGCCAGTTCGCCGCTGGTGGCAGCACCACCGGCGGCCAGGCTGGGGTCTTCCGGATGCTGGATGATCCGCGCGCCGAAGCCCTTCGCATAGGACAGCGCGAGCCGCATCATCCGTGCCGAGCCGATCGCGCGCGCCCCATCGGTGAACGCGACCGCGCCGGCCTCGGACAGCAGGCCAAGCTCGGCCATTTCTTCGCCCCGGCAACCGCGCGTGACGGCGGCATAGGGCAGAATGGTCAGGCTGCCGGTTTCGTCGCCGCGTACCCGCAGCAGGCGGACCAAAGCGGGATCGTCGATCGCCGGCATGGTGTCGGGCAGGGCGGCCAGGGTGGTGATGCCACCAAAGGCCGCCGCCGCTGCGGCCGACGCGATGGTTTCCCGATATTCGCCGCCCGGTTCACCCAGCTCGGCGCGCATGTCGACCAGCCCGGGGCACAGAATTGCGCCGTCGCCATCGCGCGTCGGCATGTCGGGACGGCCAAGATTGGTGCCGAAATCGGCGATTTTTCCGTCGCGCACCAGCAAGGCGCCATGCGTGTCGAGGCCGGCCGAGGGATCGAGCAGGCGGACATTGGTGATGAGCAGGTCAGTCATTGCGTTTCGCCCGCCGCGACAGCACATCGAGCACCGCCATCCGCACCGCGACACCCATTTCGACCTGTTCCCTGATCAGGCTGCGATGCGGATCGTCGGCGACGTCGCTGGCGATCTCCACCCCGCGGTTCATCGGGCCGGGATGCATCACCAGCGCGTCCGGCTTGGCATAGGCGAGTTTTTCGGCATCGAGCCCCCAGAAGCGGAAGAATTCGCGCGCCGACGGCACCAGGCCGCCGGTCATGCGTTCTTTTTGCAGGCGCAGCATCATCACGATATCCGCGCCCGCCAATCCCGCCTTCATGTCATGGAACACCTCGACCCCAAGGCGTGCCACCTCGGTCGGGATCAGGGTTGGCGGGCCGACGACATGGACGCGGCTGCCGAGCGCCAGCAGCAGATGGATGTTGGATCGGGCGACGCGGGAATGCAGCACATCGCCGCAGATCGCTACGACCAGCCCTTCGAGCCTTCCACGTCGGCGCCGGATGGTGAGCGCGTCGAGCAGCGCCTGGGTCGGGTGTTCATGGGTGCCGTCGCCGGCATTGATCACCGATGCATCAACTTTTTGGGCCAGGAGCGCCGGCGCGCCAGACTGGCCGTGGCGCACGACAAGCAGATCGCAGTTCATCGCGTTGAGCGTGGTGGCGGTATCGAGCAGGGTTTCGCCCTTGTTCACCGAACTATTGGCGACCGACATGTTGATCACATCGGCGCCCAATCGCTTGCCAGCGATTTCGAAGCTGGTGCGGGTGCGGGTTGAGTCCTCGAAAAACAGATTGATCAACGTTCGCCCCCGCAGCAGATCGCGCTGGGTGGTGCCGGAGCGGTTGAGCAGGACGTAGCTCTCGGCGAGGTCGAGCAGCGCCGAGATTTCCGGCGGGTGCATGCCCTCGATTTGCAGCAAATGGCGGTTCGGGGTGAGCACGCGGCGAGTCCCTTGGTGATTGCGCGGGAGGTTTACACAAGCAGCGTCGGATCGACTAGCGCGGCCCGGCTTGCTTGGGCCACCCTACCCGACTTGACGAACACCGCGCCGATGAACGCAATTGAAACGTCGCGATGGAGATGACGATGCGCGCCGAGGCCGACCGTCTGCAACAGATTTTGCGCCCGTTGATGCCCGGCCCCGATGGCGCGCCGTCGCGCCTGGTGGTGCGCCCGATCAGGCGCGGCAGCTTGTCGCGGGTATTCCGCGGCGACGGTACCGGCGATGGCCAGCCGGTTGTCATCAAGATTTGCATCGATCCGGCGACCGGCGCGCCCGATTGCGCCAATGCGGCGGCTTATTTCGCGGCCATGCAGGGGGTGCTGGAATTGTCGGCCGGGGATCCCCGGATCGGCTGTTCGAAGCCGCTGCTGCTGCTCGAAGCCCAGGCGATCGTGGTTGCCAGCTGGATTGACGGCCCGACGGTCGAACATGTCCTCCAGCGCGGAACCGCCGCCGAAGCGCGGGCGGCGATCATCAAATCAGGCGCGTGGCTGGCGCGCTTTCACTCAGCTTCCGGGCTGACCAGCCAGACCTGGGACATGGCGCCAGTGCTCGGCCAGCTTGATGCGGTGATCGCGAGGGCCCAGCAGGCAGACGCGCGGATGCCCTTGCTGCTCGGGGCGGCCGAGTTGCTGCATCGCACCGCCGCACAGGTTGGCGTCATTGCCATGCCGTGGAGCCGCCAGCACGGTGACTTCAAGCCGGGCAATTTGATTTTATCCGGCGATACGGTCGCGGCCATCGATATCGACTACCGCCCGCCCGGGCCGTGTATCGTGGATGCGGCACAATTTCTCAACCATGCCGCCCTGCAGCGCCCGTGGCGCCTGGCGCGGGAGGATTGGATCGGGTTTGTCGAGGCGGCCTTCCATCAAGGTGCGGCCCAGGGCGGCGTGGTGTTGCCGGCATTGCCCTTGGCATGGACCCGCCTCCACCATGGGCTGCGAACCCTTATTCACAGTCACGTCTGGTCGAAACCGCCAAAAATCTGGATAACCGGCTGGTATCTGCGCAGTCTGCTGCGACATTTGTCGCGGCAGCTTATTCTGCTGGAAACCCAAAATGCGGGGCGCTGAGGACCTGATGCTACAGACGACGAGTCCGGATTTGAACCTGACGCACGCGGTCGTGTCTGGCAGTCTGCGACGCGCCGATACGCCGCGTGGCGCGGTGCTGCTGATGACCGCGACCTTGCGTCCACCGCCCGAAGCGGTTGCAAGGGCCGATCCTGCCGCGCGGCTGTTGGACTATGCGGCGGCACTGAAATTCTATCTGGCGATGCCGGCGACAACCGTGGACCGGATTGTCTTCGCCGATAATTCCGCCAGCGGCATCGCCGAGATCCGCGACATCGTTGCCAGCTTCCCGCATGACAAAGCGGTTGAAATCTTGAGTTTTGCGGGCAACGACCATCCGGTATCGGCGGGCAAGGCCTATGGCGAGTTCAAGCTGATCGATATTGCGCTCGCCCATGCCAGCCTGATCCGGCCGGACGATATGGTCTGGAAGACCACGGGCCGGCTGAAGATTTTAAATCTGGATGCTTTGCATCGCGCTGTGACGTGTGCCGGCGTGGATATCGCCTGCGACTTGCATAATGTGCCGTTGATCGGCTCGGGGCGCTGGCGCGGCAATCAGCGCATGGATCTGCGCCTGTTCGCGTTCCGGCCCGCGGCGTTCGCCAAGGTCTATCGCGGGATATGGGCCGGTACGGCGCGCTTCGATGAGGCGACGATGTATGCGACGACCCTGGCCGCCAGGAAATCGCGCCGGGTGATGCCGCGATTTCCGGTGCAGCCGATGATCGAGGGCGTCAGCGGCCGCCACCAGCGAAATTATGCCGCACCCGGGCAGCGGCTCAAGGCGATGGTTCGCCAGGCGCTGCGGGTTGTGCTGCCATTTTTGTGGATTTAGAGCATGTTCACAATTTTATCCGTCCAATCGAAGCCGATTGAACGAATGTTGATCTCGCGGGCCGCACCCGACTACCCCAGCCGATCCACGCCCCAAAAAACCGGGAACGGCGCGCGCACGATCCCGGTCAAATTCGTCCGCGTCGCGGTGGGCGTGAACCACTGGCCAAGCGGGATGTACGGAACTTCCTCCCACACCACCCGCTGAATGGCGCGGCAGATGGTTTGCTGGCTGGCGAGATCGCCAGCATCGAACCAGGCCTCGCGGAGCGACTCAAGGCGCCTGCTGGTCGGCCATCCGGTGGTTGCCTGCTCGCCGGTTGCCCGCAATGGCAGATGATTGGCCGGTGAAACCGTGGCGGTGCCGGGATAGCTGGTGCAGAACGCGCTCCACCCGCCGGCATCGGTCGGGGCCTTGCTGGTGCGCCGCTGGAGCAGGGTCTGCCATTCCATGCTGACGTAATCGACCTTCAGCCCGATACGCTCGAACGTGTCATTGGCGACATGCGCCAGCGCCTGCATGCGCGGGATGTCGTTGGGTGCGAGGAGCACCACTGGTTCCCCGCGATAGCCGCTCTGCATCACCAGTTTGCGCACCAGATCAATGTCCCGCGGCGAGGTCAGCACGTCGAGCCCGGCTTCATTTGCGTAGGGGTGGCCCTGGGTGAAAACCCCGATGCCAGAGCGGGTCATTTCCGGTTCGCTGCCCATCGCGGCTTGCAGGAATTCCTCCTGATCGACCGCGAGCAGGATCGCGCGACGCAGACGCGGATTGTTGAACGGCGGCTGGGTGTGATTGAAGCACAGGATCGGCATCACCCCGGTGGGGTCACCGGCGCTCACGCGGACCCCAGGGGACGACCGCAACGCCGGCAACAGCTCGACCAGCGGGTCGTGCCACCAATCGATATCGCCGCGCTGGAGGGCGGCCGCGGCGGCGATCGGGTCGGCCAGGCTGAGCCAGTCAACCCGGCTGACAAGTACCCGCTTGCCGCCGCTGGTGAACTCGGCCGCGCCGTGGGCCGGACGATAGGCGTCGAACCGATCGAAACCGGGTTGGCCATCGGGTCCTGGCGCATAGCGAAATGGTCCGCTGCCGATGACCTCGTCGGGCAGGGCCAGCGGGTCGCCCAGGGTCAGCCGTTCCGGCAAGACCACGCAAAGATCGCCGCCGAGCGCGGTCAACATCAACGGGAAAGGTTTGCTGAGCCGGATTTCAAAGGTGTTGTCATCGAGCGCGCTGAGCTGTTCGGTTTGCTTCAGCAAGCGCTCCCCAAAAGCCCGCCGCCTGGCCCAGAGCCGGATTGAGGCGACGCAATCGGCGGCCCGCACTTTGGTGCCATCGTGAAACCGCAATCCGCTGCGCAGCCGGAAACGCCAGGTGAGTTCATCAGCCGACAGATCATGCCCTGCCACCATTTGCGGCGTGGCGATACCTGATGCGGTTTGGCCGTAGAGCATGTCCCAAATCATGCTGGACTGGGCGCGCGCGACCGGGGTTGCAAGGGCCGGGTTGGGCCGGCCGACAATGCCGGCCGGCACAAACCGCAATGGCTGCGATGATGCGGCCGCCGCCGGCATGGCAAGGCCAGTGGCGGCGGTGGCGATCAGGCGACGACGGGATAACGGCGCTATCATACGGCTGATTTAGCGTCGTTTTACGGTTTTTGCGAGGCGCTGATTGTTTTGCTTGACCGGATTCGGGGAACTTAAGTAGAACATCGCAAGGTTGCTGCTTTGTTCTAATCGAGCCGCTGCCGTTTTCGTCCGCAGGAGGTGCCGCATGTTAACCCGTAAACAGCATGAATTGCTAGTCTTCATCGATGGCCATCTCCGCAGCACGGGGTTTTCCCCGAGTTTTGAGGAAATGAAGGCGGCGCTCAATCTGCGGTCGAAATCGGGCATCCACCGGTTGATCTCTGCCTTGGAAGAACGCGGCTTTCTGGCGCGCAAGCACCACCGGGCCCGCGCGCTGGAGGTGACCAAGCTGCCAGATGCGATGATGCAGGACCCGGCCCCGGCGGCGCCTGCCGTGCCGTTCGCGCCCAACGTGATCCGTGGCGATTTCAGTCCGCGTCTGGCCGGTGTGCACTCGGCGGCAACCTCAGGATCGATCCAGCTGCCGCTTTATGGCCGGATTGCCGCCGGCATGCCGATCGAGGCGATGCAGGATGGCGGCCATCACGTCGATGTTCCGGCGTCGATGCTGGGCAGCGGGGAACATTTCGCCTTGGAGGTTACCGGCGATTCGATGGTCGATGCCGGCATCCAGGACGGTGACACCGTCATCATCCGCCGCACCGAAAGCGCCGATACCGGGGAAATTGTGGTGGCCCTGGTCGATGATGCCGAGGTTACCCTCAAGCGCTTGCGCCGGCGTGGCCAGTCGGTCGCGCTGGAGCCGGCGAACACCACCCATAAGGTGCAGATTTATCCGGCCGACCGGGTCAAGGTGCAGGGCAAGCTGATCGGGCTGATGCGGCGGTATTGAGGCAGGACAGGTTGGACTGCCTTAACGGCCCGCGATAATCCCGTTATCCAGGAGCGCTGCGATCTCCGCCGCGCTCCACCCTGCGGCCCGCATCACGTCGCTGGTATGCGCGCCAATCCCAGGTGGCTGGCGGACCAGACCCGGCCGGGCACGGTCATCGCCGAATTCCACCGGCAGGGCTGGCAGCCCGGCCATCGGGCCGGCCTCGCCAAGTGTCGACAGCATCGTTGGCAGCAACCCGCCGGCGAGCATTTGCGGGTCAGTGGTCAGATCATCGGGCCGGTTCACCGGGGCATAAGGCAGGGTGGCAGCTTCGCAGATTGCCAGAATCTCGGCGGCTGGCATCGCGGCGAAGCGCTGGCGCAGATCGGGGATCAGCCAGCTTCGCGCGTCGCAGCGCAGCGGGTTGGTCGCCAGTCGCGCCTGCGCCCACAGGTCGGCAAAGCCGAAGCCGTCGCAAAAGCGCCGCCAATGGGCATCCGACGTCACACCGATGAATATCTGGGTGCCTTCGCTGGCGTTGAACGGATCGTAAATTCCCCAGGCGCCGCGCCGCGCCGGCATTGGTGGCATGGGCGCGCCGGTAACGGCCGCGCCCGCGATATGCGAACCGACCAGAAACGCTGAGGCTTCGAACAGCGCACTGCCGACCCGTTGGCCGCGCCCGGTGAGGTCGCGTTCGCGCAACGCCGCGAGCACGCCAACAATGCCATAGGTCGCGCCCATGATGTCGATCACCGATGCCCCGGCGCGTAAGGGTTGGCCGGGCGGGCCGGTCATGTAGGCGAGGCCGGTCTGCATCTGCACCACTTCATCAAGCGCGGTCCGGTGCTCGTAAGGGCCGGCAAGATAGCCCTTCATTGCCAGATAAATCAGCCTTGGGTTGAGCGCCGACAGCGTGTCCCAGCCGCAGCCGAGCCGTTCGATGGTGCCGGGACCGAAATTTTCCAGCACGATATCGGCGGTCTTGACCAGCCGGTGCACCACAGCCTGGCCTTCGGGCCGCTTGAGATCGACGGCGATGCTGCGTTTGTTACGGTTGAAGGTGGCGAAGAAACCGGCGGCGAAGCCTGGCAGGCGGCGGGTCGTGTCGCCCTCGACCGGTTCGATCTTGACGACGTCGGCGCCAAGATCGGCGAGCAGCATGCCGGCGCAGGGGCCCATGATGGTGTGGCCGAAATCGAGGACGCGGATGCCGGCGAGGGGTGTTGTGGTCAATCAACTGCTCCGTAGCGTTCGCGCAGATCGCGCTTGATGATTTTGCCGACCGGGTTGCGCGGCAAGGCTGCGACAAGTTCCAATCGCTCCGGCAGCTTGAAGGCGGCAATGTGCTTTTCGTCGTGCAGGAAAGTCACGAGGTCGGCAAGTCGTTCTGCGCCAGCATCGCCAGCATCGCGGGCGGCACGACGATGTAGTCGATGACTTCCTCGGCGATCTGACCAAGAAACCGCGCGAGGTCGAACGGGTGGTGCATCACCCATTTCCCCGCCGTGATCAGCCAGGGCGAAAACAGGCGAGCAGCAGCAACGGCAGTTCAACAATATTGGGCAGTTGGATCAGCAGTATGTCGTCGCGCCGCAGGCCGTTGGCGGCAAGGCAGGCGGTCCTGGGGACCGAGCAATGCTGCGGCATCGGTCATGCCGTCCTGAATGCGGCATGGGCCCCACCAGCCTTTTGCGGTGTAGTCGGCAATGCGTGACGTTGGCACGACGATCATTTTTCTTGGTCTCCCCCGAAAAGCAGCGGCCCTGCGTTATGCTATCCCATCCAATGGGCCGGCACCCAGAAGCACGGCTGCGGCACGGTTTCGCGGCGCCAATGCCCGTCCATCCACATATTGCTGCCGTTGCCGCGCTTGACCCAGGCCCCGGCTCGCCACGCGTAGGACCCGCCCGTCCAGTCCCAATGGCCGGGCTGCCAGAGTTGTTCCTCCTCGGACACCGGTGGCTTCGGACGCTCCTCCGATCGCAGCGGCGGGGCGATCTGGCAGGCACCGGCCTGATTATCGACAATTTGGCAGGCGGCGAGCGGCAGGAGGGCGAACGCGAACAGGACGGGTAGCAGGCGCATGTAACAGTCTCCGGTCAGGCGATGGCGCCGCGGCCGATCAGGGCCGGCGTTGCGGTGATGGTGGCCGCATGCATGGCAACACGCGGCAGCAACTGGTCGAGGAAGACCGACGCCGCGCTGCGCGCCGGCGGCGGGGCGTCGGGTTCGGCCAGCACCCGCGCACACAGCCATCCGGCAGTGAGCGTGCCGATGATGGCAAGAAACGCGGTCGCCCCGGCCTCGGCGACCCGGGCCTCGGCCTGGCGCATGGCATCGGCGGCAGCCCGGGCGGTCTCGACCGCCGGGATCAGCAAGGGCGCGTCATCGGCGATTTCGTCCAGCAGGGCAGCGACGGCGACGCCCTGGTCGCGCAGCAGGCCGCGCCGCAGCAGGGTCAGCGCCTGGATGCCATTGGTGCCCTCGTAAATCGGGGCGATGCGGGCATCGCGCAGATGCTGGGCCGCGCCGGTATCTTCGATGAAGCCAACCCCGCCATGGACCTGCACCCCGGTCGAGGCTGCTTCGACGCCGGCATCCGTGCACCAGGATTTGGCCACCGGGATCAGAAGACTGGCGCGCGGCTCGTCGCAATTGGCGGCGTACAGCGTCAGCAGCCGGCCCCCGAGCGCCAAAGCGCGCATTGTCCACAGCATGCGCCGGACATCGGGGTGGTCGATGATGGCGGCCCCACCCTGGGCGCGTCCAGCGGCAAATTCGGTGGCGCGGCGAAAGGCGCGCTCGGCCACCGCCACGCCCTGCATGGCGACCCCCAGGCGGGCCGCGTTCATCATCGCGAACATGCAGGCCAGGCCGCGATGTTCGGCGCCGACCAACTCGCCTTGCGCCGCCTCGAACCCCATCACGCAGGTTGGGCTTGCGTGGATGCCAAGCTTGCGTTCGATCGACAGGCAGGCAACCCCGTTGGTGCTGCCATCAGGGCGACGCTTGGGCACCACGAACAGCGAAATCCCGCCACTGCCGGCCGGCGCATCGGGCAGGCGGGCGAGAACGAGATGGAGGATGTTCTCGGTCAGCTCATGGTCACCATACGTGATAAAAATCTTTTGCCCGGTGATCGCATAGGTGCCATCGCCGTTGGGGCGGGCGGTGGTGCGCACGCCGGACAGGTCCGACCCCGATTGCGGCTCGGTCAGGCACATCGTGCCCGTCCAGCGCCCTTCGATCATCGGGCGCAGCAGCCGCGCCTGCTGATCGGCGGTGCCGTGCACAGTCAGCACCTTGATGGCGTCCTGGGTCAGCATGGGGCACAGGCCGAAGCCCATATTGGCCGACGACACCGGCTCAAACGCTGCCAGCGCAATGACCTCGTCAAGGCCCTGGCCGCCAAAAGCGGGGTCGGCGGCGATGCCGATCCAGCCGGCATCGGCATAGGCGCGAAAGGCGGCGTTGAACCCGTCCGGCAAGGTCACCCGGCCGGCATCCCATTTCGCCCCGATCCGATCGCCGGGCGCATCGAGGGGGGCGAGCACGCCTTCGGCGGTGCGGGTGGCTTCTTCCAGGATGGCGGCGATGTCGTCCTCGGCCATTGCGCTGTAGCCGATAATGCGCGCCAGCAGCCAGGCGGTTTCAGCGGGGGGGGCGGTGATGGCCATGCATGCGGTCTCCGGCTCGGGTATCGGGGGTGTCTACAGGCTGCGCGGGCGGACGCCAACATAGACGCGCCATGGCGGGGCGACACTCAGGGTGCGACTAACCTGGGCGCAGAGCGTGGCGCTGTGTGTCGTAGGTTGATCCATCCAATTAATATTGACGATTGATCGTGCCGACGAAAAACTGCGAAATACCGAACCAGGAGGCCGCGATGAAGTCTTATTTCCAGATGTTCGCCCGCTACAATGCCTGGGCCAACATGGCGTTGTATGAGGCCGCAGCCAGCCTCACCGATGCCGAATATCGCGCCGACAGGGGGGCGTTTTTCGGCTCGGTGCACGGCACGCTCAATCATTTGCTCACCACTGACCGGGTGTGGTTTCAGCGCTTTACCGGCAGCACCGCGACCGGGCCGGTGCCAGATCGGCTCGATGCCATTCTGTTCGACGCGTTTGCCGTGCTGCGCCGGGCGCGGGTGGCCGAGGATGCCCGCATCATTGCCTATCTCGATGGCCTGGATGAAGCCGGTTATCAGGGCAGCATTCGCTATCGCCGGATCTCGACACCGGATGAATTTGACCAGAGGCTGATCGAGGCACTGGCGCATGTGTTCAACCACCAGACCCATCATCGCGGCCAGGTGCATGCCCTGCTGACCGGGCATGGCAAGGATGGACCGGTGCTGGATTTGTTGCAGTATCAGCGGCTGGCGGCGCACGGGTTGGCGTAAGGCGGGCTGGCGTCGGCCGACATGATTGCGCAGTATTGCGCCATCATGTCCCAACCGATCCTGCGTGCGCCTGTGCTGATTGCCGATAATTTTCTGCCGCTCGCCCAGGCCCAGGCGATGCGGGCCGATATCGATGCGCATTTCGCCCATCCGGATCGCCATCGTGCGGATAGCCATCAGGTGTGGAATTACTGGTTCGTGCCGGGGCTTTACACCTATCTGCGCACCGCACCGGAGCGGATTATCGCAATCTCCCGGCTCGACGGGTTTATGCAGGCGCTGCGCGGTATGGCGTTGACAACCATCGGCATGGGCACGGTTTCGGCACCGTATCTGAGCCTTTATGTCGCGGGCTGCCAGCAGGGCTGGCATAATGATGCCACCAATGGCCGGTTTGCGTTTGTCTATTCGCTGACCAGCGATACGCGGCGGAGCACGGGCGGCGAAACGCTGGTGATGCGCGAAGGTGATCCGATGCGGAGCCATTTGCGCCGCCCCGCGGCGGGCAGCAGCTTCTATGAAGCGATCGCGCCGTGCTTCAACCGTCTGGTGGTGTTCGATGACCGCATGCCGCACGCGGTGGCGGCAGTGGTGGGCGACATGAACCCGGCTGAGGGCCGCTTTGTACTGCACGGCCATTTATCCGAGGCACCCGCAGCCGTTGCCGGCGCGCTTCCGGCTCGGATGGTGGCGCCGTTGATCGGCGCGGCGCTGGCAGATTTTGCGACCGAGGCGGCGGCAAGTGTGGCGCTTTATCACGGCCCGCTCTCGCTGCGGGTGACGATTGCGCCGGGCGGCGAGGTCGGCGCGGTCGAGGTGCTGCTCGACCGGGTTATCCATCCCGATGCCGGCCATGCCGATTGGGAAATGTTGCGGGCAAGATTGCTCGACCGCATCGCGGGCCTGCGGTTTCCGCCGGCTGCTGGCCCGACCAGCGTTATCCACCCGGTACTGTTCGGCCGGTCGGTCAGCGCGTTAGAGCGTGATGGCCGCTGATAGGCGCGGCCATCACGCTCTAACTCTTTGTTTGGTCGCGTGGCCAGACCTTTATGTGATTCCACCTACGGTCATCGGGCTCTAGGGGCGTGAACGGCGCCGGACGCAGCCTGGTGCGGTGGTCGGGCGGGCTTTCGCCAAAGCGTGCGCCGCCTTTGAAATAATCCTTCTGCCATTTTTCGGCCTGCGCCTCCGAACCCGGCACCTGCAGCGCGGCGTTGAAGGCGCGGCGACTATCGGCCCAGGCGGCGAAGGCGTCTCGCACCTCGGGGTCCTGGTCGAGGGCGCGGAACTCGGGCTGCACCGCTTCGATCAAGCCGCGTCGGACCGGGACGATCATGCAGAACGGCTCCCCCCGGTCGAAGCTCACCGGGGTGTGTTTGCGGGTGAATTTCCAGTTCATGGTGAAGGTGAAGGGCGACCAGTCGGTTTCGACCATGCCGGTCAGCGGTTGGAGGGCGTCTTTGGTTTGGTTGAACGGGCCGGTGACCATCAGGTCGTAGCCGGGTTCGGTGCGGAACAGGGCATTGACCTGAAGGGTCAGCACGCCGACGCCGAAATGGCTGGCGGCGATGGTTGTGCCGTCTGGTCCGATCGGGCGGACGGTCACCGCATCGAGCCCGGCATTGCCGTCCCATTCCGCGATGAAGGGGGTGGGATTGAGGATCAGCCAGCCATGGGCGTTGGCGATGTTGAGTGGCAGGCAACGATAGGCAAAGCCGTCGCCGGCCTGATCCATCCATCCACGCTCGATCGGCGCTGGAATGATGCTGGGTGGGATGGCGGAGGTCGGGTAGCAGATCAGCCGCATCTGGGGTCTTTCGCCGGTTGCCGGAGCGGGTTCATCATTTGCCCATTTTGCTGGATTAATAAAGGCTAAGTTGTATTGGCGCACATGCGGTGGCATAAGACGCAACGCGCGTTCGATGGACTTGCAATGGGCAGGTGGCTGATCGGGCCTGGGGGCTGTATGTCGGGCACTGTCGGTTCACCACCTGTGATTGTCGTGCGCGACGTAAGCGTCGCGCCCGGCCAGCGGATTGGCGCTGCATCGATGATTGTGTCTGCGAACGATGTGAGCGGGTCGCCGATCACCCAATATGGCTTCTGGGACGGCGGCAGCGGTGACGGACATTTCACCGTCAATGATGTGACCCAGCCCAGTGGAAACTGGATATTCATCGCGGCGGACCAACTCGCGACCATCGCCTATATCGGCGGCGTGGGGTTTGGCGCGGAATCACTGTTCGTCCAGGCGTTCAGCGCCAATGGGGAATCGAATTTCGGCTCGGTCAACGCCAGTACGACAGATGAGACCGCGCCGCCAAGCGCCAATCATGCGCCGGTTATCGTGGTGCAGGACGTGACTTTGACGCAGAACGCGTTGATTTCTGCGGCGTCTCTGATCCGCTCGGTGACCGATCCGGACGGCAATCCGCCGCTGCAATATGCGTTCTACGACAATGGCGTTGGCGGGGGGCACTTCGTTGTTGTGGGCGAGGTGAAGCCGGCGGAGGAATTTTTCTACGTCGAGGCCAGCGCACTTGCGACGGTGCAGTATGTGGCCGGTGCGACTGACGGGGTTGAAACCCTGTCGGTTGCGGTCTCGGACGGGGTGGAGTTTTCGGCGGCCGGGTCTCTGACCGCGACAACGGGACCGGTGGTGGCGTCGCCGCCCCCGCCACCCGGATCGCCGCCTGTGCCGCCGCCAAACCAGATTCCAGTGGTCAAAGTCCATGATATCAGCGTTGCGGCCGGGGAACCGATCAGTGGGGCGTCGCTGATCACATCCGTCAGTGACCCTAATGGCGACCCAATTCTGCTTTATGCGTTTTATTACGCCGGCAAGAATGACGGGTATTTTGCGATCGACGGTCAAAAGAAACCGAACGGTTATGGCACAGTCGTGGCACCCGCCGATGTCGGCAAGGTGCAGTATTTCGGCGCAACCAGTGCGGGCACCGATCTGATCGGCATGCAGGCGTTTGACGGAACCGACTGGTCGATGACGGGCGCGGTGATCGCGACAACCACCGGTTCGATTTCGCCGCCTCCCGCGTCCCCACCGCCCCCGGCGTCCCCCCCGCCCGCTTCCCCGCCCCCCCCCGCGTCGCCCCCTCCTGCGTCGCCCCCTCCTGCGTCGCCCCCCCCCGCGTCGCCCCCCCCCGCGTCGCCCCCTCCGGCGTCGCCGCCACCGCCTCCACCACCGCCGCCATCTCCGCCACCGCCGCCGCCGCCAACAACCATTGCGGCCTCACTGCCCGGGGGTGGGGTCATCAATGTCGAATTTGACAGCTCGGTCCGCGGGACCAAGGGCCAAAGCCTGATCGATCGGGTCAATGACGGGGTCCGGGCGGGCACGGTCAGCGCGGTGACGGTTACGCCCGGTGGGACCGTGCCTGCGGTGCCGAGCGGCAAATCCGGCGAGATGCTGGTGCATAGCGTCGGCGCCTATGTGATGGCGAACGGTTACCTCACGGCACTGATCGATGCGCCATCGCGGGTAACCGTCAGCGGCGGCGGGGCATCGGGGCAGTTGGTGATGGCGGGCTTGGGTGGCCTGGCGTTCAACGGCGGTCCAGGCACTGGCACGGTGATGGCCGGCGGTGGCGATAATCTGGTCAGTATGTATCCCGAGGCCGGCGCCGGCAGCCAGAATGTCGATCTTGGCAGTGGCAACGATACGGTGATCGGACTTGCCGGCAACAACACCATTGCCGCTGGGCTGGGCCGCAATCAGATCCTGCTCGGCAGTGGCGCCAACCAGGTCATCAGCACGGGTGACGATCTGATTTCCGGCGGCAACGGGACCGCGACGATCGGCAGCGGCAGCAATGCGCCGGTGATTTATCTCGGCACCGGCAGATCGGTGTTCAACGGTGGTGGCGGCCGGGCGACCGTGGTTGGCGGCGGTGGGGCGGCGACGATCAACAGCCCCGGCAATGGCCAGCTCTGGCTCGGGTCGAACACCGATGTGGTGAACTCAAGCGGTGCTGACACGGTGATCGCGCGCACCGGGGCGGCAACCGTTAACGCTGCCGCCGGCAACATGTTTGTCTTCGCTGGCAGCGGGTCGCTCGATTTCCATATGGGGGTTGGCATATCGACCGTGCTTGGCGCCACCGGGCCGGTTACGTTGCGCGGCGGCGTTGGATCTGTGATCGCGCTCGCCTACGCGCCGATGCGTTATATTGGCGACCAGGGCGCTGATACGATTGCGGCGTTTGGCACTGGCAGCGCGCTGAATGCGGTTGGCGGTTCGGGGCGGGCGTTGTTTCTTGGCGGCCCGTCAGGCCATAACACCATCACCGGCGGAACCGGCACCTCGATCATTTTCGGCGGCGGCGATGGCGATGTGCTGACCGCCGGCACCGGCGCGGGCGACACCATCAAGGCCGGGACGGGCGCGGAAACCATTTCGGCGGCTGGCACCTATGGCGTCCATAAAATCTATAGCGGCAGCGGGCCGAACCTGATCCGCACTGGCGATAACAATACCAGCGTGCTGGTCGGCAACGGGCCGGCAACGATCGTCGCCGGCAGCGGCATCGATCTCTATGCCTTTACCAGCGGCAACCATCCGGACGTGCTGCTCCGGAACTTCAAATCCGGTTCGGATTTCCTGTCGCTGGTTGGATTTGCGGCTGACGAAGCAAGCAGCGCGATCGCACGGTCCACCACCAGCGGTGGCAGCCAGAGCCTGACCCTGACCGACGGCACCCATATTACCTTCCAGAATTTTACTGGCGTCGGGTTGTGGAATTTCCTGTAGCATAGCGCCCGGAAGCTGATTTATCCGGGGGAGCGCCATGCGCCGTCGTACGCTGATCACATCCGCCGCCGCGAAGCGATTGGCAAGAAGCTGATGCCAGGCAAGCTCGATGTGGCGAAGAAGCTGCTCGCGGATTTCGGTTATGCCGGTCAGAAGGTGGTGATCATCAACCCGACCGACTTCCCGCTGATCGGCCCGCTCGGCCAGGTTTCGGCGGCGCTGCTGAAGGCGATCGGGATGAATGTGGATCTGCAGGAAACCGACTGGGGCACGGTGGTGCAGCGCCGGGCGTCGCGCGAACCGGTCGAAAAGGGCGGCTGGAGCATGTTCCACAGCACCGGATCGGCATCGGGCTGGGCCAATCCGGCGGTTGCCGAAATTGTCCGTGGGCGCGGCAAGACCGGCTGGTTCGGCTGGTGGGACAGCAAGCCGGCCGAGGGACTGGTGCAATCCTGGCTTGATGCGCCGGACGAGGCCGGACGGATGCGCGCGGCCGATGCGTTGAATGAGTTGGCAATGGCGGAGGTGGCGACCGTGCCGTTGGGGCAGTTCTTCATCAAGACGGTGTTTCGCAGCAATCTGACCGGGATGTTGCAGGGGCCGTGCCCGTATCCGTGGAATATCCGACCGGTATGAGTGCGCTGAGGCTGTGCGGTGTGGGTTGCCGGGTTAGAGAGGTGGATACAGATGTTTCTGGAACCCGAGAAACGCCGACCGCACTGATGCGGCGTCGCCGAGATCATCGAGCGCGTCCTGGATTGAATCGTGATAGCGTAGCTTTAGCAACGGATTGAGCTTGTCGCCGTCGAGTTCTTCGACGCCTTCGCTGATGTAGTGCGACAGCACGAAATCTAGGAAGCCTGTCTTCTTTGCGTCAAACCCCAAGCCGATTGCCGGCCGGGCGGCATCAGCCCGTTCGGCGCGGGTGAGCGGGGCAGCGGCGAAGGCGACGTGGGCCAGCACGTCGAACAGATCGCTGTTCGGCGCGTCGATGATGGTTTGCATTTCCGCCAGTTGCGCGCGGCCGATCCCGGCATCGGTGAGTTTTTCGAGCAGGGTTTTGCGGGTGTCGGGGTCGCCCCAGATTTTGCGCAAATCTTCCTCATCGGCGAAGAAATCCGGCAGTTTTCCGAACAGCAATTCCATAAACTGCGCTGCTGACATCGGGGTGCCGTCCGGGTGCCAGAAACTGGTGCACATCATGTGCTGGATGTTGCGCGCCTTGCCGTCGGCGAGCTTGACGACCAGCTTTCCGCGCTTCGGGCCGGGATCGGGCGGCGGCGCGGGATCGGCGGGCTCGGCCGGATCGGGCGTTGGGGTTTTTGGCGTGGCAGGTTCTGGTTCCAGCGGCTCGCCGTCCCATTCCGGGTCGCTGAAATGCTGGTAGGCTTTGACGAAGTCATAGACGGTGAAATACTCCTTGCCGTCATAAAGCCGCGTGCCGCGCCCGATGATCTGCTTGAACTCGATCATCGAATTGACCGGCCGCATCAGCACGATGTTGCGGATGTTGCGGGCATCGACGCCGGTGGAGAGTTTTTGCGAGGTGGTCAGGATGGTCGGGATGGTTTTCTCGTTATCCTGGAAATCGCGCAAATGCTGTTCGCCCAATGCGCCATCATTGGCGGTGACGCGCTGGCAGTAATTCGGGTTTTTGCTGGTGTTGATCTGATTGATCAGGTCGCGGACCGCGAGCGCGTGGAGTTGGGTGGCGCAGAATACCAGGGTTTTGTGGGTCTGATCGATCTGCGACATGAATAGCTTGACCCGGTGTTCCTCACGCTCCTTGATTTCGATGATCTTGTTGAAGTCTTTTTCGATATAGAGCTTGCCGGATTCGGCTTCGCCCTCAATCAGCGTGTCATCCGGGGTGTAGACGTAGTCATCCATCGTGGTGGCGATCTGCTTGACGCGGAACGGGGTCAGGAAGCCGTCATTGATGCCGTCTTTCAGCGCGTAGCTGAAGAGTGGTTCACCGAAATAGGCGTAGGTGTCGATGTTGTCTTTGCGCTTTGGCGTCGCCGTCAGGCCTATCTGCACCGCCGGGGCAAACCGGTTGAGGATGTCCCGCCACGAGCTTTCATCCCGCGCGCCGCCGCGGTGGCATTCGTCGATAATGATGCAATCGAAGAAATCCGCCGGATAGTCGCCGAAATAGGGCGAAGGTTGGCCATCCTTGGGCGGACCGCTCATGAAGGTTTGAAAAATGGTGAAGAAGATGTTGGCGTTTTTCGGCACCACGCCTTTCTTTTTGATCTCCTCGGGCTCAATCCGCGCCATCGCGTCTTCGCTAAAGGCGCCGAAGGCACTGAATTGGCGCTTTGCCTGATCCGCCAGATTATTGCGATCGGCGAGGAACAGGATGCGCGGCCGGCGGGTTGTCTCGCCACCAAGGCTCCACCGCGCCTGAAATAATTTCCACGCTATGTGGAACGCGATGGAGGTTTTGCCGGTTCCGGTGGCGAGTGTCAGCAGGATGCGCTGGCGGCCTTCGCTGATGGCCTGCAGGACGCGGCTGACGGCGATGTCCTGGTAATAGCGGATCGGTTCCTTGCCGCCTTTATCTTCATACGGGACTGCGGCGAAGCGGTCGCGCCAGAGGTTTTCGGTGGCGTAGGTTGCCGCCCATAGCGCATCCGGGCCGGGGAAGGCGGCGGTTTCGCCCTCCGTGCCGGTTTGCATGTCGATGGCGTAAACGCCCTGGCCGTTGGTGGCATAGGTGAAGCGGATGGCGAGTTTGCCGGCGTCGTTCTTGGCCTGGGCGACGCCTTCGGTGAGCGGTTTGCCCCAGGCTTTGGCTTCAATCACGGCGAGCTTGGTGTTGCGATAGACCAGCACGTAATACCAATTCCCACAGCCTAGTACCGATGTGCCCAGTCCCTCAATCCGATTGTCATGATGCGCCATGGCTGATCGGTAAGTTTGTTCCAGGCTTGGCAGCAGTGGTCGACAATGTCGTCGTAGGACTGGAAGATGCGGTTTGAGA
>CALQTN020000040.1 GCA_943333505.2 Asaia bogorensis
GATCACCGCCGCCCAACCTTCCGGATTATTCCAGTGTTTGCCTTGCATCGATGCTTGCACGGCGATGCAGACATAGGGTTCGGCAATCGGCCGGCTGTCATCGGTGTAGCTCAGCTTCGGCGCCACTTCGGTCGGGTCAACCCCGAGAATATAGCCTGCGGTGCGATGCAGCCCGACATAGCGGAAGTCGCAGGGTTGGAACACATTATCGGCATCATCGAAGAACAGGCCGATATTATAGGTGGCGTAGAATTGTTCGGCGTTGATCGCCTGATGGATAATAAAGGTGATGTCGGGATAGGCATCCTGGAATAACGGGATCAGCTTGGCGCCCATGGCACAGGTCAAGCGGCAGCCATGGCGGGCCTGGAACTTCACCGCATAGGGAAACCACCCCATGGTATCGCCGATGGTGCCGACCGGTAATTGCACCAGCACGTCACGGCCGCGTGGGTCGTGTTCGTGGTGGAGCACCAGCTCCCCGGCCGACCAAACCTCGACACCAAAGCGGATATAGTAGCGTTTGGAGCTCGCAATTGTCCCACCGGTAAAATCGGCGGTGGATTCGAACAGGATATTGCCGGTATCGAGATCGGTCAGTTTCACCCGCCACGGCTTGTCCGAGAGCGGCACCTGGACGCGGCAGCCTTCGTTAAAGTCGAAGCGGATGCCGAGCGGGCCTTCCTGGGTGGCGAGCGGGGCGGCAGGCTGATACGCCGGCACTTCCGGCACGGGTACGGGCACGGCGGCCTTGCTCGGGTTGGCGGCGCTATCCGCGCCTTCAGATGGGGTCACGCTCTGGAAAGCCGGATCCGCGATCTGCGGCACGGTCTGGTGTTCAAGCTGCATCTTGGGCCAGTTCCGCCAGCGCCTCGGTCCAGGCGGCGATGGTGTGGGCAACGTCAGCCTCGGTATGGGCGAGGGAGACGTAGTATTTGCTATCGCCCTTGAGGATGCCGCGCGGGCGCAATTTGGCGTTGAAGCGGCGGGCGAGATCGGCATCGCCGCGCAGCACGTCGCGGTAATTGGCGATCGGGGCAGTGGTGAAAACCACGTCGAACATCGGTGGTTCGCCGATCACCTGTCCCGGAATGCCGAAGCGACGCAGCAGTTCGGCCATTGTCGTCATCAGGGTGCGGCCAGTGGCGAAAATTTGTTCGTAGGCGCCGGGGCGGCGCAGGATTTCGAGCGAGGCAAGGCCCGCGGCAGCGGCCACCGGGTTGCCGGACAAGGTGCCGACCTGCATGAGGAATTTGTCATCGCCGACCAGTCCGCGATCGAAATGGGCCATGATGTCGGCGCGGCCGGCGATGGCGGCGAGCGGGAAGCCGCCGCCGATGACTTTGCCCAGTGTGCACAGATCGGGGACGACACCGTATTTTTCCTGCGCGCCGCCATAGGCAAAGCGAAACCCGGTGACGACTTCGTCGAAGATCAGCACCACACCGTATTTCGCGGTGATCGCACGCACGCCTGCGAGGAAGCCAGGGGCGGGGGGAATGACCCGCTGCAGGGGTTCAATGATGACAGCGGCGAGGTCATCGTGATGGGCGGCGAGCAGGGCTTCGAAAGCGGCGAGATCGTTGAACGGCGCGACCAGCACTTCGTCGCGGACCCGGCTCGGCACGCCAGCGCCATCGGGGACCGCTTGCGGGAAATTGCCGGGCTGCTTGGGGGCCAGGCTCATCAGCGCATGATCCGACATGCCGTGATAGCCGCCCTCGAATTTCAGGATGCGGTCGCGGCCACGGAACGCGCGGGCGACGCGGAGCGCGTACATATCGGCCTCGGTGCCGGTGCTGACGAAGCGGACCTGTTCGGCGCAGGCGACGGCCGCCACAATTTCAGCCGCGAGATTGATGCCGTGGCGGTTATTGGCAAAATACGTTGTTCCGAGCTTGACTTGCTCGATGACGGCCGCCGTCACCTCGGGATGGGCGTGGCCGACCAGCATCGGGCCGGAGCCGAGCAGGAAATCGACATATTCATTGCCAGTTTCATCCCAAACCCGACCACCTGCGCCCTTGGCGATGATGATGTCGGAGGTGAGGTTGCCAAAGCCACCAGCCGGCAAAACCCGGCGCGCGGTGGCGGCAAGGCCGAGTTCTCGGTCGCTGGGCGGGAGGGCGGTCATGGCGGCGATGCTCCTGTGACGATGCCCCATGTTGACCGAGACTGCGTGCGGTCGCAACTTCACTGCCCCACAACACGGAGCCTTCGCGTTTGTCCCGCCGCTTTAGCCGTTCCGACCTGCTGCAGTCATGCGCGTTCGTGGTGCTGATCGTGCTTGCCGCATGGGGCATCACGCTCGGGGCCGGGGCGATGCCGTATCGCTGGCAGTGGCACAAGATCCCGCAATTTGTTGTCCGGGTCATCGATGGGGAGGTTTATGCCGGACCGCTGATCCGTGGCCTCGGGGTCAGTTTGCGGATATCGGCGCTGGCGTTCGGGGTGACGATATTTGCCGGGCTGATGGCGGCGTTGCTCCTGCTGTCTTCGAGCATCGTCGGGCGGGGATTGGCGCGGTGCTATGTCGAGGTCATCCGCAACACGCCGCTGCTGGTGCAGCTTTATCTGTTCTATTTCGTTTTGGCGCCGATACTGGGCATCGGGCGCGAGGCGACCGGGGTGCTCGCGCTGGGGCTGTTCGAGGGCGCGTTTGCCGCCGAGATTATCCGTGCCGGGATTTTGGCGGTACCGCAGGCGCAAACCGAGGCGGGCCAAAGCCTCGGCCTGGCGCGGGGGCAAATCTATCGCTTCATCATTCTACCGCAGGCGCTGCGGATTGTGCTGCCGCCGCTGACCAGCCTGTCGATCAGCCTAGTCAAGCACTCCGCCATCGTCAGCGCCATCGCGATTTTCGATTTGACCAATGAGGGTCGCAATATTATCGCCGACACCTTCATGACTTTCGAGGTATGGCTGACCGTTGCCTTGATCTATCTTGTGGTTACCACGACGATGTCCTGGCTTGCGACCTGGCTCGAACACCGGCTACGCACTGATCAACAAAGGAGCTAACATGAAACGTAGAACTTTGATGCAAGGCGCCGCCCTTGCAGCTGTCGCCCGCCCTGCCTTCGCTGCCGGCAGCGTGATCGACGACATCAAATCGCGCGGCGTGCTGCGCGCCGGACTTTCGACGTTTGTGCCGTGGGCGATGCGCGACAAGACCGGCAAGCTGATCGGCTACGAGCTTGATGTCGGCGCCCGGCTTGCCGCCGATCTGGGTGTCAAACACGAGCCGATGCCGACGGCGTGGGACGGGATTATTCCGGCGCTGCTGGCCGGCAATTTCGACGTGATCATCGGCGGCATGACCGTGACCCCGGCGCGGCTTGAAAGCGTTGACTTCACCGAGGCCTATTCGTTCAGCGGGGTTCACTTCGTGGCCAGCCGCAAGACGGCGCCGGGATTAACCAGCCTTGAAGCGTTCAACCGTGCCGATTTCACCGTGGTGGCCCGCCGTGGCACCAATGCTGTGACAGTGGTGCAGGCCAAGCTGCCAAAAGCCACCTTGCGCCAGTTCGATGATGACGCGCAGGCGTTGCAGGAATTGCTCAACGGCAATGCGATGGCGTGGTTTACCTCGACCCCCAAACCGGCTTTTGCCGCCGTGGACAATGCGGCGACCTTGTACCTGCCAGTGGAAAAGGCGATCGAACCGCAGCGCGATGCGATGGCGATCCGCAAGGGCGATCCGGCCGGAATTGCTGCGCTGAACACCTGGATTGCCGCGCGCAAGGCCGATGGCTTCCTGGCCGATCGCTTCCATTACTGGTTCGAAGGCCGGACCTGGCTGCCGCAAACCCAAGCCTGACGATTTCTTCTCTTAAAAAACTAAGCTGGCTGGATGCCGTGATCCTTCTGGGGGTCGCGGCATTCGTCGCTTTTATCGCCTTTCGGGTGCAGTCGGTGCTGAACTACCGCTGGAACTGGGCGTCGATCCCAAACTACCTCATACGCTGGGACGATCAGCGCGGCTGGGTTGCCAACCTGCTGCTGCAAGGATTGCTCACCACCTTGCGGCTGAGCCTGTGGAGCATGGCGTTGGCGGCGGTGTTCGGCATGGTGATCGCGGTGCTGCGATCCTCGGCGCAGTTGCTGCCACGGCTGGTTGGGCGCGCCTATGTCGAACTGATGCGCAATACGCCGCCATTGGTGCTGATTTTCGTCGGGTATTTTTTCGTTTCAAGCCAGATCATGCCGCTGCTTGGCATTGACGCGGCGATCCGCACTGCAAGCCCGACCACACTTGCAGCCATCGACGTCGCTTTTGGCGAACCACGCCTGCTGAAGAACTTCCTCAGCGCGATGATCGTGCTGGCCTTGTTCGAGGGCGCGTATGTCGCTGAAATCCTGCGCGCCGGCATCCAGTCGATCGGGGTTGGTCAGTGGGATGCAGCGCTGGCGCTCGGCATGGGGCGGCTGCGTGCGCTGCGGCTAGTGATCCTGCCGCAAGCCCTGGCGCGCATGGTGCCGCCGCTCGCGGGGCAGTTTATTTCGCTGATCAAGGATAGTTCGGTGGTGTCGCTGATCTCGATCCAGGACCTGACCTTCATGGCCAATGATGTCGCGGTTTCGACCACAAGGGTGTTTGAGACCTGGATTACGGCGTCGGTGTTGTATTTCGGCGTATGTTTGATGTTGTCGCTGGGGTTTCGGCGGTTGGAGCGTCGGTTAAATCGTCATGACCGCTGATAGGCGCGGTCATGACTATCTAACCCTTTGTTTGGTCGCGTGGCCAGACCTTCGTGTGATTCCACCTACGGTCATCACGCTCTAACTCTTTGTTGGGTCGCGTGGCCAGACCTTCGTGTGATTCCACCTACGGTCATCACGCTCTAGCGCGGTGACAAAATCGGATCGGTCAGCCGCGCCGCCATAAAATCGGTCACCTCGCCCGCCGGCCGCGCACCGGTCACGCCATCGGCCACCGCCTCCCCCACCAAGGCGCCGAACTTGAAGCCGTGCCCGGAACAGGCGCTGGCGAGCCAGCCGCGTGCGCCGAGCGGGCGGATGGCGAAGCGTTGGTCGGCTGTCACCGTATAGAAGCAGGATTTGGCTTCCAGCACGCGGTAGGCGGCGAAATCCGCCAGCGCCAGCCGGCCGGCTTCCATCACCCGTTCAATCTGATGGGCGCTCGCGACCCGTGGCGCGGCGGGGTCGCCATCGTCGTTGTGGTCATAGTCGCCGAGCTTGAGCCGGGTGCCGCCGCGCGGCGGCAGGATATAGACGCCACCTGACGCGGTTGGCAGCCGGTTGAGCAGCATCGGCGCGCGCGACCACGCGTCGGCAAGTGCGGAAGGCGGTTCGAGATAAACCACAGTTTGCGCGGTGGTCCGCACGGCTTCCGGCAGCGCGCCGAGCAATTGTGGCACCCAGGCACCGGCAGCTATCACGACCGCATCGCCCTGCCAGCCATCAAGCCGGCCATGTTCGGGATCGACATCGGCAATCCTGCTGTGCGGGCGCAAGGTGACACCAAGTTTTGGCAGATGGCGTGCCAGCGCGGCCACAATCCGGTCGGCGCGCAACATGCCGGCACCATGGGTTTGCACCACGCGCTGCAAGCCATCGCAGTTGACCATCGGCAGGCTGGCCGCAACGTCATCGAGTGGCACATCGCGATAGGCCACGCCCATATGGTCGAGGCAGGCGGAGACATGGCGGTACCAATCGAATTCCATCCGCATGCAATAGGTTGCCGGGGCGGGGACGAAATGGCTTTCCCCAAGATCGGCCCACAACCGGTCCCAGGCGGCAAAGGCCTGCGGTATCATCAGCGCATAGCCGCGCATCGACCCATAGGCGTGGCGGATAATCCGATGCTCATCAAAGGACGAGGAAAGCGGGTTGGGGATTGGTCCCTGATCGAACACCGTAACATCGTGGCCACGTTTGGCGAGCGCCCAGGCGGTGCAAAGCCCGGCAATGCCGGCGCCGACAATGCCGATTTTCATGCCCCTGCCCGCCGCGTTGCCTCGCGCGCGAAAATCGCCGTGGCGGTGCCGGAGGCGACCATGGCGCGGTCGGCATCGGACAGGCGCGCATCGGCAAGGGCGCGGGTGGACACATCGCTGGTGAAAATCGGGTAGTCGGTGCCGAACATCACCCGGTCGGCACCAAAGACGGTCACCGCCATTTCCAGTGCGCGGGGGCCGAGGGAGGCGCAATCGAAGACGATATCGCCGAGCAATTGCGACGGGCGCGGCGCAGCGGGATCGCGGGTGGCGACGATGTGGTCCATCCGTTCCACCACGAACGGGAAAGTGCCGCCGAGATTGACCACCTGCCAGGTGATATGCGGGAACACACGCATCGCGTCGGAATGGATCAGCGACAGCAGCGCATTGGTGATACCGGCATGGAGATCGATGGTGGAGGCGCGATGCATGGTGAGGTCGGGGTAGATTTTGGGCTCCAGGCTTTCATCATGGCGCTGGCCGGGATGCAGCATGAGATGCGCGCCGAGCCGATTGGCCTCCTCCAGCAACGGCCATAAGGCGGTGATGCCGGCGAGCGACAGAAAGTAATTGCTCGGGATGATCGCACCAGGCAGGCCAAGGGTTCTGACCGATCGTTCCAGTTCGCCGATGCTGACATCGAGATCGGCCAGCGGCAGGCCGGCCAGGGCGGTGAAGCGATCGGGGTGGGCGGCGCAGGTTGCGGCCAGTTCGTCATTCACCTCCGCCACCAGCGCGCGGGCTTCCTCGATCGGCAGCACGTCCGGCCCCAGCGCACCGGGGAAGGTGATCACCTGGCGATCAATACCCTGCGCATCCATCCAGCCCAGCCGGTCGGCGAGCGAGACGAAGCCGCCGCCGAGTTCGAAGCGGCTGGTGGGGGTGACCATGAAGCGTCGGCCAGAAGTGGTTTCGACCCGCGGGACGTCGCTGCGGGCTGCCAAATGGCGGAACAGGGCCTCGCCGTAGAAATGGGCGTGGGTATCGAAAATCACGCTATCGGCTTCTGGCGATAGGCAAAGGCGGCATCGAAGCGCGATTGCACGTAGTCGCCACAGCTGACCGGGGCGTGGCGCGCAACCTCCCCAGGGCGGGTGATCGGGGCGATCACCGTATCGCGATCGGGATCGACGAACACCGCGCAGGACAGGCGTTCATGTCCGGATCGGTTGACGACGCGATGCGGGGTGGACTGGAAGCGATCATTGGTCCAGCGCGCCAGCAAATCGCCGACATTAACGACATAGGTGCCAGGGATGGGGGCTGCGGCCACCCAACCATCGCGGCCACGCACTTCCAGGCCGCCAGTCTGATCCTGGTAGAGCAAGGTGAGGCAACCCCAGTCGGTGTGGGGTGCGACGCCGAACTGCTCGCCATCGGTGTCAGGCGCTTGGGGGGGATAATAGATGATCGACCCGCGCGAGGTCGGGCGGGTGATGCTGCGGACGAAGCTTTCGGCATCAATATCGATGCTGGTGGCGAAGGCCCGCAGCAGGCGCCAACCGACCGCGTTGGCCTCGGTGAAATACTGGTTCAGCAGCGGCCGCATGGCGGGCAGGAAATCCGGCCACTGGTTGGGCGGGATGCCATAAGCATCCGGGGTGGCCGCACCGGTGGTGCTGTCGAGGCCCCAGATGAAGCTTTCCTTCAGATCGGGGCGGCTGCCGGCGTACATTTTGGCCTCACCGGCCTTGATGAAGCCACGATGCCAGGGATTGACCGTCACCGCCTGCTTGCGCGCGACATCGGCGGAGAAAAACGCCCGTGAGGTATCGAAGACCTGATCGATCAGGCTTTGCGCGATCCCGTGATTGCGCACGTAGAAGAACCCGGTTGCCTCGGCGGCGGCGAGCATTTCCGCCCCCACGGCGGCATAGGCTTCTGGCGCACCGGTTGCGAGAGGCGAGACATCGATCACCGGGATCAGCGCGACATCGATGGTGCGCGCAGTCGCATGGGCCATGGGGACGTCCTTTGTAGCAAAACAAGGGGCCAATTCTGCTACAGCTGCGCTAGCCCCGCTAGCCCAATTCATATCCAAACGGATCATCAACCGACGGGCAGGGCTGGGTGAACCAGCGCGGACCGGCGTCGGCCATGAACACCGCATCTTCGAGGCGCACGCCGAATTCGCCATAAATGCACATCATCGGCTCAATCGAAAAGCACATGCCGGGCTGCAAGGGGGTCATGTTGCCTTTGACGATATAGGCTTCTTCGTGGGTATCGAGGCCGATACCGTGGCCGGTGCGGTGCGGCAGGCCTGGCACCGCGTAACCCGGGCCGTAACCGGCGGCGACGATCACGCCGCGGGCGGCGTTATCGATTGCCTCGCATGGCGCGCCGAGCTGGGCGGCGGCAAATCCCGCCATCTGGGCACGCTTTTCCAGGTCCCAGATGTCGCGCTGGCGGGGCGTCGGCTCGCCAAAGACATAGGTTCGGGTGATATCGGAACGATAGCCATGCAGGATGCAGCCGGTATCGACCAGCACCATGTCGCCCGCGACCAGGGTTTGCGGATGCGGCACGCCGTGGGGATAGGCGGTGGCCTCACCGAACTGAACGCCACGGAAGGCGGTTGGCACGCCGCAGGCCTTATGGGCAGCATCGATGAAGGCGGCGACTTCGGTGGTGGTGACGCCGGGCGCGAGCGCGCGGGCGACGGCCTTGTGGACCGCAAGGGTGATGTTCATCGCGGTTTGCATCAGGGCGATTTCGGCGGGGGATTTGCACTGGCGACACAATGCGGTGATGGCGCTGGCATTGCTGAAGGTGAAACTATTGCCGGCCCGGCGAAGGCCATCGACGGTATGGAACGGGGTGGCCGGGTCAACCGCCAGGGTGCCGCTGTTATAGCCCTTGCTGCGCACGGTATCGATCACCAGGGCGGCGGCGTCCTCATGTTCCTCCCAGAGCCGGATGTCCTGGCCAAACTGGAGGAGGGCGCGGGTTTTGGGTTCCTCGAAGGCCGGGCTGAGATAAACGATTTCACCCTCGGCCGGAATGATCGCGCCGTGCAGACGCTCGGACAGGTTGAAGGCCAGCCCGGTAAAATACCGCAGCGAGGTGGAGCTATCGAGGTAGAGCGCCTGCACCCCCTGGGCGCGCATAAAACCTTGCGCCCGGGCAACACGCGCGCGGAGTTCGTCGGGGCCGATCGGGGCCGAGCCGCCGGTCATCGGCGCCATACGTGCCAGCTCCACCTCAAAGCTCGATCCGCCAACGCCGATGACCATGTGCCGCTCCGTTCAATTCTATGGCCTGACGCTAGGCGAGGTTGGCAATCGACGCCAGATGACCGGATTATTCGCAGATGCAGCATTGCGGTCGACGCGGTCACCGCGTAGCCTTTGGCGATGTTGAAATTTCTTCTCCGACGCGGGCTGCTTGCCGTTCTGGTGTTGTTGACGGTTCTGACGGTCAGCTTCGCACTGACCCGGCTGTCGGGCGATGTCGCGGTGTCGATGGCCGGCGCCCAGGCGACGCAGGAGGACGTGGAGATCATCCGCAAGGCTTATGGCCTCGACAGGCCATTGACCGTGCAATTTTTCAGCTGGGTGGCGGGGGTTGCCACTGGCGATCTCGGCCGGTCCTACTTGCATCATGCCCCGGTCAGCGGGTTGATCCGCGGGCGCCTGCCGGTGACGTTGACCCTGGGCGCCACCGGCTTGGTGATCGCATTGTGTCTGGCGCTGCCGCTGGGGATTCTGGCCGCTATGAATGAGGGCCGGGTGCTCGATCGTGCGATCATGATGGTAGCGGTGATCGGCCAGGCGATGCCGAGTTTCTGGCTCGGGCTGGTGCTGGTGATCTGGCTGGGGGTGAAGTGGCAGTTGCTGCCGATCTCGGGGATCGATACCTGGCACGGCTATATTCTGCCCGGCTTTGTGCTGGCGTTTTCGGCGGTGCCGGCGCTGATGCGACTGACCCGCGGCGGGATGGTCGATGCGCTCGCGTCCGATTATGTCCGCACCGCGCGGGCCAAGGGATTGACCCGGCTGAGCGTGGTGATGAAGCACGCGCTGCGCAACGCCGCGATGCCGGTGGTGGCGGTGGCGGCAGTGCAGCTTGGGTTCATGCTGGGAGGCTCGATTGTGATCGAGTCGGTCTTCGCGCTTAACGGTGTTGGCTATCTGGCGTGGGAATCGATTGCCAAGAATGACTTTCCGGTGGTGCAGGCGGTAGTGCTGTTCCTGGCCACGATTTACATCGTGCTGACCCTGGTCGCCGATCTGTTTAACGCGGCACTCGACCCGCGCCTGAGGATTGGCTGATGCGGTTCGAATTTCGCAAGTTCGCCTTCGGACTGGGGGTGGTGATCGTGCTGGGCATTGCGCTGGTCGCGGTGTTTGCACCGTGGATCACCCCTGCTGACCCGTTTGCGCAAAACCTCGAAGCGCGGATGATCCCGCCGATCTGGATGGAGGGCGGCCAGGCCGGGCATATCCTCGGCAGCGACCAACTGGGCCGCGACTATTTTTCGCGCCTGATTTACGGCGCGCGGATTTCGATGCTGATCGGCACGCTGGTGGTGATTTGCTCTGGCGCAATCGGCATCACGCTGGGGGTGGTTGGCGGATTTTTCGGCGGCAGGGTCGATGCGGTGGTGATGTTCATTATTACCTGCCGGCTTTCGATCCCGCTCATTCTGGTGGCGCTCACGGTGGTATCATTTGTCGGCAGTTCGTTGACTGTGGTGGTGTTCACACTTGGCTTGTTGCTGTGGGAGCGGTTTGCAGTGGTCGCACGAACGACGACGATGCAGGTGCGCACGCTGGACTATATCAGTGCGGCCTGGGCGGCAGGCTGTTCGCTGCCGCATATTTTGCTGCGCGAGGTGCTGCCCAATATCGTGCATCATCTGATCGTGGTGGCGACGCTGGAAATGGCGCTGGCGATCCTGCTCGAAGCCGCTCTGTCATTCCTCGGGCTTGGGGTGCCGCCGCCGCTGCCGTCCTGGGGGCTGATGATCGCCGAAGCCAAGGACTACATGTATTTCTCGCCCTGGGTGATCATGGTGCCGGGGGTGGCGTTGTTCGTGCTGGTGCTGGGGATCAACCTGCTCGGCGACGGGTTGCGCGACAGGTTGGGGGCCACGCGTGATGCTTGATCGCCCTGCCCTGCTCGATGTCGAAGGATTGCGGGTGCGCTTCAGCCCGAAAGTCGAAGCGATTCGCGGTGTGTCACTACGGGTTGAGCGCGGACAGACCCATTGCGTTGTGGGCGAATCAGGCTGCGGCAAGTCGGTTTCGGCCCTTGCTGTGATGGGGCTTCTGGCGCGCGGGGCGAAACGCAGCGCCGGCCATATGCGGTTTGACGGTCAGGATATCCTGAACCTCTCCGAGCGCGAGCTGCAAAAACTGCGCGGCGACCGGATGGCGATGATTTTCCAGGAGCCGATGACCAGCCTCAACCCAGCCTACACGGTTGGCTCACAAATGGCCGAGGTGCTGGTGCGCCATCGCCGGGTCAGCAAGCAACAGGGGCTGGATCGCGCGGCCGAATTGCTCGCCAAGGTCGGGATTACCGCCCCGGGCATGCGGCTGGCGCAATACCCGCATCAATTGTCGGGCGGGTTGCGCCAACGGGTGATGATCGCGATGGCACTGATGTGCGATCCGGAATTGCTGATCGCCGATGAACCAACGACGGCGTTGGATGTGACGGTGCAGGCGCAGATCCTGCGGCTGCTGCGCGATCTGCAGCAGGAACTTGGACTGGCGATATTGTTGATCACCCACGACCTCGGCGTGGTGGCGCGCATCGCCCATAAAGTGAGCGTGATGTATGCCGGCGAAGTGGTGGAGTCTGCCTCCGCCACCGATCTTTTCGCAAACCCCCGCCACCCCTATACGCGCGGACTTCTGGCCTGCGTGCCGGTTCCGGGCACAATCAAACGCGGGGAACCATTGGGCAGTATTCCTGGCACCGTGCCACGCATCGCGGACGGTTTTGTCGGTTGCGGATTTCGCGACCGGTGCGCACACGCGATGCCAGCCTGCGCGATCGATGTGCCACAGCGCGATGATGGCGCCGGGCATCGCTATCTGTGCCACCTGCAATGAGTATCGCCATCGAAGTCCGCGACGCAACGCGGGCCTTCCGGCAAAGCACCGGGGTGTTCGGCACCGACCGGATGATCCGCGCGGTCGATGGGGTGTCGTTCGCGGTTGAAACGGGCAGTTGCCTGGGGATTGTCGGCGAGTCCGGCTGCGGTAAGTCCACCTTGGCGCGGCTCATTCTCGGGCTGTTGCCGGTCAGTTCTGGGGAAATCCTGGTCGAAGGGCAGTCGCTTGCCAAGATGGACCGCAAGTCCCGGGCCAGGCTGATCCAGCCGGTATTCCAGGACCCGTTTTCATCCCTCAATCCGCGCCGCCGCATTCGCGATATAGTTGCCATGCCATTGCAGGCGCAAGGAATTGCGGCGCGCGAGCAGGCCAGCCGGGTCGAAGAAATGCTGGTTCGGGTTGGTCTGCCAGGCGCTATTGCCGACCGGTTGCCAGCACAGCTTTCAGGCGGCCAGCGCCAACGGGTCGCGATTGCACGTGCGCTGGTGCTGCGGCCACGCATTGTTGTGTGTGACGAGCCGACCTCGGCGCTTGATGTGTCGGTGCAGGCGCAGATTTTGAATTTGCTGGATGAATTGCGCCGCGACCTTGGACTGACCTATGTCTTCATCAGCCATAATCTGGCGGTGGTCGAGCATATCAGTGACCGCGTCGCGGTGATGTATCTTGGCCGCATGGTCGAGCAGGCTGGCACCGACGAATTATTTGCCGCGCCAACCCATCCCTACACCAAGGCGCTGCTGGCATCAGTGCTGACACCCGAACCGGGGCTCGGTATTCCCGATGTCGGACTGGGTGACAGCTATCCCGATCCGGCGAATGTGCCGCCCGGTTGCCGGTTTCATCCGCGCTGCCCGATCGCCGAGGCGCGCTGCGCGGTGGAAACGCCGGCGCCGCGCGATTTAAACGGCCATCAGATCGAGTGTCTGCTGGCGTAAGTCCCGTCGGGCGGGAAAAACCCGCCCGACGTTTTCTCAGAGGCTTACTTCCAGGTCGACAGATAGAACCGCGGCATTTCGTCGGACCACGGCTTGAAGTCGAGTTCCTTCCGATACGCGTAGGTGGCAACATTGGTATATAGCGGGACGATGAAGGCCTGCTCGGTGATCCGCTTGATCGCGGCCGTGTAGTTCTTTTTCCGCTCGGCCAGGTCGGTGGTGCTGCCACCGGCGATCACCAAACGCTGCACTTCGGCGTCACGGGCGAAATCCGATGTGCTAAACGTCCCTTCGGCAAACGCACCGCTGTAATATTGCGGCAGGAACGCCGAGACGTCGTTGATCGAGTAGCTGCCCCAGTTACCGAGATCGAGCGGGTTCTTGCCTTCGAGCTGACGTTGGATCAGGGCCTGGACCTGCAGATGTGTCACCTTGGCATTGATCCCAACCGCCTTCAGGTAGTTCTGGATCGCCCCTTCGAACTGCGGCAACACGTAAGACACAAGTTCAGTTTCGAAGCCGTTCGGGTAGCCTGCCTCGGCCAGCAGCGCGCGGGCCTTGGCGGGGTCATACGGATAGTTCACCGCAGCCGCCGCGTCGCAGCCGAACTGGGTCGGGTAGCACGGCGCCGGCAACACCCGTGATCCACCCTGCATCAGGTTCTTGGCAATCGATTCGCGATCGATTGCGTGAATGATTGCCTGGCGAACTTTCTGCTTGGTGATCGGATTATCAGCACCAGTGCGACCAGCGGCATCGAGGTTCAGCAGATTGACCCGCATTGTCTCGGCACGTTCGGTCTTGAGGTCCGGCAGTGCTGCAAGCTTATCGACCATGTCGGGGATGACGTTCCAGGTCCAGTCCGCCTTGCCGCCGATGATTTCGTTCTGCGCGGTGGTGGCGTCGGTGACCTCATGGATGGTCAGCTTGCGGATCGCGGGTCGGGTTTTTGGCGCGTCCTTGTAGTAATCCTCAAACCGTTCGAAGTCGATCTGGTTGACCCCATCGACGCGGGTGATCTTATAGGGGCCGGCGCCGACTGGCAGCTTGTCATAAGCGTCGTAGCCGACTTTCTCGCGATAGGCCTGCGGGATGATCGGCACCACCATGGCGAGATATTCCATCGCGGCTGGGAACACTCGCTTGGTACGAAGGCGAACGGTGAAATCGTCCACCTTGTCGGCACCATCGATCCAGGTGAAGTTGCTCGGCACTGAGACTTGCTTGTCCTTGAGCACGGTGTTGATCGTGTAGATCACGTCATCGGCGGTGAACGGGCTTCCGTCGTGGAATTTCACCCCACGGCGAAGGGTGAATTCAATGGTCGTGGGATCGGTGTATTTCCATGACGACGCCAGCGCCGGCTTGATCACGAAGCCTTCCGGATCGCGATAGACCAACCCATCGAACGCATGATGCGCGACAATCAGGCCCGAACGGAGCTGATTGAAATAGGGATTGACATTAACGATCTGGTCCCACCAGACCACGCGCAGCGTATCCGCCGATTTCTGCGCCATGGCCGGCATTTGAGCCGCCACTAGCGCGGTTGCTGCGAACAGCGCCCGTACACACCACTTTGCCGATATCATTCGTTTGCTCCAGAAAGAAGTTCCGGGACAACTCTATGCGCAATAGCCCACAACATGCCAGCCTCAACGCTCAGCCATCGGTGTCGGGCTTCATGGCCACCCCTATAGGATCGTGTGATGCCGCTTACCAATTCGGACCAGGGCTATGGCGCGGTAACAAAACTATGCCACTGGGTCGTGGCAATCCTGTTCTTCTGCCAGTACGGCCTGGCCGCGATCATGCGCCATACCCCCGATGACGGAGCCATTCTCGGGATGACGCAGGGCACGAGCTACGACTGGCACAAATCGCTCGGCCTGGTCGTTCTGGTCGCAATGGTCATCCGTTTGATCAATCGACGGACCGGAGAATTGCCGCCCTGGGCACCGACCCTCGCACCGGTTGAGAAAATCATCATCCATCGCGCCGAGCAACTACTGTACCTGCTGATGTTCGTGATGCCGTTGAGCGGCCTGATCTATGTTTTTGCCGCCGGCTACGGGGTGCGACTTTTTGGCGTCGTGGATCTGCCGAACGTGATCGGCAAGGCTTCAGGCGTCGCCACGATCGCACGATGGGTTCACATCGTGACATCGATGCTGCTGTTGCTGCCGGTCGGCGCCCATGTGTTTCTTGTCCTCGGGCATCACTTCGGACTGAAAGATGGCTTGATCCGGCGCATGCTGCCAAGCGGCAGTGGTAAACCATCAGACTGACATTGCGCGCAGATGGCGGCTTGGCCGGCAATCGGCTCACCATCCGCTGGCGCTGATGGTCCGTAGCCATATTTCAGCCGGCAAATGCAGCCCGTGCGTTGCCAGTACCACTATGCAGCTGGCCGCGATCGGCAGCATGCGGCGCAAGTCTTTCGGACAAGGTCCGGCCAGTCGCACCAGGGCCACAGCGCCCAAGGTACCAATGGTCCCGCCGGCAATGACATCGGCAATCGAATGCACCCCAAGCCCGACCCGGGTCATTCCGATCACCAGCGCGATCCCCCCGCCCGCGACGAAACCCCGATGCATTGCGCCGCCGCCCAGCAGCAAGGCTGCCAGGCCGCCATAAACCAGCGCCGCCGACCCGACATGCCCGGACGGGCTCAGCAGCGTTGGGGCCAGAGCGAATGGACCAAAGCGAAAAACCATTAGTTTTCCCGCCCCGATCGCGCCGAGCGTGGCACCACACACCAGGAGCCAAACGAGCGCCCCGCGTGGCCACCAGGACAGGCTTGCCGCGATGGCCACAACCAGCGGCAAGATGACCGCCTGGTCGGCAAAGTCGGTCAGGAACTGCATTTATCCAGTCTGCAAAATTTTGGCCTGGAACAGACCGCAGACAATCTCCCACGGCGCCGTCAGTACCGCAAACCAGCTCGCCAAATTGGTGGCATTGGCCCTCGGCACGCTCTATTATTGCCTGACAGACAGGGCAGATTTTGCTGACCATGATCCCCAACCGACTCCTATCCCCGTTCCGGCGCGGAGCACGCGCCAGGAACGGAGTTCCCGTACTGGTGATCTTGCTGGCGATCATTCTGGTCTGGGTCAGCATTGTGACCCATCTGGTCCAAGAGCGGTCGCAGGACGCGCTCAATGCCTACCAGGACTCAGGCAACCTGGCGCGCGGCTTTGGCGAGAACATCAATCGCATTATCGAAGGCTTCGACCGCAATCTGAAGCTGCTGCGTGCCGCCCACGCGCTCAACCCCCAGGACTTCGACCTGGCCAAGATTGCGCCGGCCGATCGGGTGCTTGACGACCTGACCCTGCAAATCGCCATCACCGACAAAGCCGGCATCATGACGATGGGCAATCTGCCGGTGCAGGGCCGGGTCGATTTGTCTGACCGTGAGCATATCCGGGTGCATTTCGGCTGGCCCGACGACAATTTGTTTATCAGCAAACCGGTGCTCGGGCGGGTATCGCAGCGTTGGTCGATCCAGTTCACCCGCAAGCTGTTCGATGCTGCTGGCGCGTTCAATGGTGTCCTCGTGATGTCGCTCGACGCGACCTATCTGGCGCGGTTCTACGAATCGCTTTCGATTGGCAGCGGCACAATCTTGCTGGTCGGACTTGGCGACGGGGTCGTGCGGTCGCACGCGCCGAGCGTGGATGCAGCGGTCGGCGCGGTCTTGCCGCTGGGGACCATGGAGCGGCTTCGCAGTGGGCCGCCAAGCGGAATTTATAGGGCCGTTAGCAGCATCGATGGGGTTGAGCGGTTTTATAGCTATCGCCGGTTGGACAAATACGGTCTTGCGGTCGTTGTCGGTCTTTCGGTCGATGAAACATTGGCGAATTTCGCCCACGACGTTGTGGTGTTAATCACCGTCGGGGTGGTGCTGACCGTGTTCATTGTCCTGCTCGGGGCAATGCTGATCCGCCAGCAGCGGCGGCTGGCCGGGTCCGAAGCGCGACTGAGCGTGACGTTCGAAAACATGGATCAAGGGCTGGTCATGTTCGACGCCGCCGGAAACGCCCTGGTGATGAACCGGCGCGCAATCGAATTGCTCGATCTGCCGCCCGAATTCGCCCGGCCCGGGATCAAGGTTCAGGACGTGCTCGACTGGCAGATCGCCCGCGGTGACTTCGGACCTGCTGGCGGACCTTACGAAAATTTACGCAAAAGCTTTGCCGCCGGCGAGCTTGGGCCCCAGGTCTATGAACGGGTTCGCCCCGATGGACGCGTGCTCGAGGTCCGGACCCAGCGCATGGCAGATGGCGGTTCAGTGCGAACTTACACTGATATTTCGGACCGCCGTAGTGCGGAACGGGCATCGCGCACCGCGCTCGACCGACTATATACGATCCTGTCGATGATGCATGCAGGCATTCTGGTCATCGACGCCAATAACCGTATCGAATACGCCAATATTGAATTCTGCACGTTGTTCGACCTTCCGCAGGAACCGGGCGATTTAAGCGGCATTGCTCCTGGAAAGACCCTAGGGTTGGTCGGCAGCGCGTTCGGCGATCCACCAGCCGCGACCAGCCGGATCATCGCCATCATGCAGCAAAACGAACCAGTGCTGCAGGAGCAGATCAATTTGCGCAACGGCCGGATCCTGTTGCGCGATTTTATACCGATCAAGATCGGCGAACGGGTTTTCGGCAGTGTCTGGCTGCATGTCGACGTGACCGACCAGAAAGAGATCGAGAGCCAACTGCGCGAGTCCGAGGCATTGAAAAGTGCGATCCTGGCATCGTCGCTCGATGCGATGATCAGCATCGACCGCGACAGCGCCATTGTTGAATTTAATCCCGCTGCAGAACGAATTTTCGGCCATTCGTTGGAAGATGCAATCGGCCGCAAGATCGACGACCTCATCATCCCGCATCATTGGCGCCAAGCCCATCATGACGGCATGGCCCGCTACCTCGCCACCGGCGAAGGCCCTGTCCTGAATACAAGGATTGAGCTTGATGCGTTGCACGCAGACGGCCGGGTTTTCCCAGTCGAGGCGGCGATCATCGCCACGCCATTAGTCGACCGCGAAGTCTTCACCGCCTATATGCGCGACATCTCCGAACGGCGCGCCTACGAGATCGACCTGAAGTCAGCACGCGACGCCGCCGAGACCGCGAGCAAAGCAAAGTCCGAATTCCTCAGCACCATCAGCCACGAAATTCGCACCCCGTTGAACGGGATTGTCGGAATGGCCGGGCTGCTGCTCGACAGCCACCTCGACGCAAGCCAGTTGCGCTTCACCGAAACCTTGCGGGACGCAGCCCAGGATTTGCAGCGCATCATTGATGAAATCCTCGATTTCTCGAAGCTCGAAGCCGGCCGCCTGGATTTTGAGCACCTACCGTTCAGTGTCGAGCAGGTGATCGCGAGCGTCGTCGACCTGATGGGGGTGAAGGCCGCCGAAAAACACCTAGCGTTGGCGGTGCGCACCGGGACCGACATCCCCGAGCCGCTCATGGGCGATCCGGGGCGGCTGCGCCAGGTGCTGATGAACCTGGTCAGCAACGGCCTGAAGTTCACCGAAGCCGGCAGCGTCACCATCGCCACGCAATTGCGCGGGACCAAGGATCAGCGCGCCCATCTCGAATTTACCGTAACCGACACCGGGATCGGCATCCCTGACGCCGCACAGAAGAAGCTGTTCCGGCAATTCTCGCAGGCAGACAGTTCCATCTCGCGTAGGTTTGGCGGCACCGGCCTCGGGCTCGCGATTTGCAGTCGGCTTGTGGCGCAAATGGGTGGCTCGATCGACATCGTGAGCGCCGAGGGGCACGGGACGACGGTCCGGTTTGATATCTATCTCGGGATTGCGACACAAGATGACGTCACCCCCATCCCGGCCGCGACGCCCGCCGTCAACAGGCTGCCCACCCGGAAGTTGCGGATCCTGCTCGCGGAGGACAACGTGACCAATCGGCTCGTGGCGGTAACCCGCCTCGAAATGATCGGCCATCGGGTCAATTCGGTAGCGAACGGCCTGGAAGCCATCGATGCGGTGCGGAGCGTTCCCTACGATCTGGTTCTGATGGACGTGATGATGCCCGATATGGACGGGATCGAGGCGACGCGGGCGATCCGGGCGCTGTCCGGTCCGGTTGCCGAGGTGCCGATTGTGGCACTGACCGCGAACGTGTTTAGCGACCATCGCCGCGCCTGCCTTGCGGCGGGCATGGACGAGTTCCTGGCCAAGCCGCTGATCGTTGATGATCTGCTGGCCATTCTCGATCAGGCAATGGCCGGTTCGTTGCGGGTGCGCAGAGTGGATCCGGTGGCTGCCAGTGCCAGCGACCTTGAAACCATCCATGACCGGCTTGCGGGGGAGATCGGATCCGAAATGGCCGACCTGCTGCTGGAAACCTTCGCAACCGAGGCACGCGAAACGATTGTCATGCTGCGAGCGAGGGTGGGCGGCCAGGATTGGAACGGGCTACACGCAGGCGCCATAACCTTGCGTGACGCAGCAGCAACAATGGGCCGCTGGGACGTCGTGGAACTTACCGCCGCGATGATCGGTTGGTCGGCTGATCCCCCCCCTGACGGCAGACAATTCTCCGCACTGCTGCAGCAACTGGAGGCCGCGATCGGCTGAGCGCGCCGGCAGGATCAGGCTTTGTCCCAGCCTTCCTTCTTCCGATAGATCGTCGATGCGCTGATCCCCAACCGACGTGCCGCCAATTGCAGATTGCCCCCACAGATCGTGATCGCGTTCTCGATCAGGCGGCGTTCGGAGATATTGAGGCGCTCGATCGCGTCAGGGGAAACCGGCAGTTCGGTCACCGCGACCGCCACCGGCGCGGGTGGTGCCGCAATGGGCGCGGCTGCGGCTAATTCAGGCGGAGCGGCAGCGTCTTCAAGCGCCGGTAGCATGTTGAGCGTCACCACGCTGGCGTTGTTCAACACAACCACGTTGCGCACCACGTTTTGCAACTGGCGGACATTGCCCGGCCAACCATAGGAAAGCAGACGGGCTTCAACCTCGGGCGCGAAGGATTTGAACTGGCGTTCTTCCGCCGTCGAAAACTCGGCCAGGAAGCGCCGCGCGATCAGGATGATATCCTCGCCGCGGTCACGCAACGGAGGCAGGCGGATTGGCACCACGTTGAGCCGATAAAACAAATCCTCACGCAGGCGGCCGGACCGGATAGCCTCGGTGGGATTGCGGTTGGTGGCGGCAATGAAGCGGATATCAACCTTGCGCGCCCGTGTGTCGCCGACCCGTTCATAGGTGCCGGTCTGGATGAAGCGCAGCAGTTTGGTCTGCAGCAACGGGTCCATTTCGCCGAGTTCGTCGAGGAACAGCGTGCCGCCATCGGCGCGCACCGCCGCCCCGTCCTGATCGGCGGTGGCACCGGTGAAGGCGCCCTTCACGTGGCCGAAAAGCATGCTTTCGAGCAGGTCCTTTGGGATCGCGCCGCAATTGAGCGCGACAAAGGCGGACGCCTTGCGCGGGCTCAATTTGTGCAGCGCCTCGGCAGCCAATTCCTTGCCAGTGCCAGACTCGCCAGTGATGAACACACTCGCCGAACTTTGGGCCGCAGCCTCGATAGTACGATAGACGATTTGCATCGGCATCGACCAGCCGATGAAATCGGCGAATTCGGCATGCTCGACCGTTTTGCGCAGGGTATCGACCTCGCGGCGCAGATCGACGCTGCTGAGCGCGTTTTCAACCGTGGTGGTCAGGCGATTGGCCGCGAAGGGCTTCACCAGATAATCGAAGGCGCCGCCACGCACCGCGCGGACGGCGGTGGCCAAAGATGCGTTGGCGGTCATGACAATAATGGCCGGCGGTGATGGCCAGGATCGCACGCCTTCAAGGATTTCAATTCCGTCCATGTCTGGCAGTTTCAAATCGAGCAGCACGCAGTCGATCGGTTCCGATCGCAAGGCTGCGTAGGCCGAGCGACCATCGACCGCGATCAGCGTGCGGTAACCCATCGGCTCCAACTGCGCCCGGCAGGTGGCCGCAAGGGTCGGGCTGTCCTCAACCACGAGAATGGTGCGCTTGTTCGCCATGTTGTCTATCGGTGCCGTCCTGCCTGAATGATGGCTTCAAGTGCCAGGATACCATGTTGCGCGGTGACGCGCAGGGCCTGGGCAAGTTCGTAAATTTCGCTATCGGTTCCGGCCTTGGCCCGTGCTTCCAGCCGCCTGGCATGGGCGCGGATGGCGGCGGCGCCGACATTGGAGGCCGCGCCCTTGATGCTGTGGGCTTCGCGTTCCAGCGTTTCGCGTGATCCGCCACCAAGCAGGGTGTCGATCGTGGCAAGGCGATCGCGCAGTTCGATCAGGAATACTGCAAGCACGGTCAGAAAGCCGCTATCATCGAGGCTGCCCCACAGATCGATGATTTCGTCGGTATCGACGTCAGGGACATCCGCGGCGGCGGTGTCGGCGCCGGCGAGGCAGGCTTCGACTGTGGCACGAAAGCTGTCGATCACGAACGGCAAGCCGCAATAGGCTGTAGCGCCAGGAAGTTCCGTCTGCCCGGCGCGGAGCGCTATTACCGGGACCGTACTTTGCGCCACAATGTTTGGCGCATCCGGCGAAGCGGCGTCAACGATCACCAGCTCAAATGTTCCATTCCCAAGCGCCTTTTGCGCCCGATCACCGCTTGGGGTTACGATAACATCGCGGCCCCAGCGTTGCAGCAGGGCGCGGGCAAAAGTAGAGATAGTCGGGCTATCAACCACCAACAACACGCGGGCGGCACGGTCAGCGCCCGGGGCGTGCAAAATGGATGGGTCGGACATATCAGGCCTCCAGGCCGCGATTGGTTGCCCATTGCCTCGCAGCTATCGTGCCACAGCAACAACACACTGACGTCGTTTAATTATCACTAGACGTATCGCATTTTGCAAGGCAAATCATCGTAAGTTGGGAGAGATCATTTTCCGTTTTGCATCGCATCTTGCAAGAAAAACAATTGCGAAACGGGAAAATGGTTTCGCGTTTCGCAACGTTTTCCAATTTCGTGATGGTCTGGTCTCAGTAGGCGCCCCGCGCGGTCAGCACGGCGGGGACGGTGCGTAGCAAAATGACCAGGTCGTAAAAGAAGTTGCGGTTGTTGAGGTATTCGACATCGAGCTCCACCTGGCGATCAAAGGCGAGGTCGGCGCGGCCACTGACTTGCCAAAGGCAGGTCAGGCCGGGCTTGGCGGCGAGGCGACGGCGTTCGGACGGACGGTAGCGCGCCACTTCGGCCGGCAGCGGCGGGCGCGGACCAACCAGCGACATGTCGCCGATTAACACGTTCCACAGCTGCGGCAATTCGTCGATTGAGCTCTTGCGCAGGAAGCGGCCGACCGGGGTGATGCGCGGGTCGCGCTTCATCTTGAAGGTCACGCCGGCGCTGCCATGCTCGTTGGCAGCTTCGAGTTCGGCGCGACGCGCGTCGGCATCGATGAACATCGAGCGGAACTTGTAGAGACCGAACGTCTTGCCGCCCTTGCCGACGCGGGTCTGGCACAGTAAGGCCGCACCCGGCGTGGTCAGGCGGATGGCGGCGATCGCCGCGAGGAATAGCGGGGCGAGGAACAGCAGGCCAAGGCCTGAGGCAACGATGTCGAGGCCGCGTTTGGCGGCGAGATCGACGGTCTTGATTGTGCCGCCGTCACGGGACACCGCCTGGCCGATCGCGCGTGCTACGAACACCGGGTTGCCGACGATGTAGCGGCGCCACATGCGGCGCGGTTCCTGATACAGGCGGTAGGTCCACTCCAGGCCGAGGCGGCGCAGGGTCTGCGGGGCGCGGGGGATACGACCGGAGATGAAGTCGAACAGGCCGCCAACGCCAAAGCTCAGCGTCGCGTCGAGCTGCGGGGCAACCCGCTCAAGCCAGGTTTCCTGCATCGGTACGCCGAAGGCGGCGAGCACGACATCGGCGCCGGACGCGTTGACCGCAGCGATCACATCGGCTTCTTCGTTCGGTAGGAAAAAGCCATGTTGCGTGCCAGCGATCTTCAGGCCGGGGCAATCCTGCACCAGCGCGGCGGCGGCAGCAGCGGCAACGCCGGGGCGACCACCAACCAGGAACACCGAACGACCGGCCAGGCTAAGGCGCTGGCAGAGTTGCGGGATCAGGTCGGTGCCGTTCAGGTTGGCTTGCAGGCGGGTGCCCTGGAGCCGGGCGGCAAGGGCCACGCCCGAACCGTCCGGCAGAATTGCGTCGGCGCTAACCAGAGAAGCGCGATATTCGGCATTCCCGGCGGCCAGATTGACGCAATGGGCGTTGAGGAAGGCAACCCGGGTTCGGGCGCCGCTTTCAAGCCGCGCCGTGAGCCAGCCCAGTGCCTCGTCCATCCCCGCATCGGCCACAGACAGTCCAAACAGCCGGGTGGAGGGCAGCGGCAGCAGGGTCTGCAAGTCAGTGCCGATCAGCGGGAGGAAATGGGTAGAGGACTGGAAATACACGGTGGTCTCCGACGAGCAAGATGATGCCAGACTTCTCGCAGACTTCGTGCCAACTCCGTAAATCATTGAAAAATATAAAATCTAAATTTGACGGCACAAACCATTTTGCCGATTTGGCGCAAAGTGGGACACCTAGCCACCCCATTTTGCAACACTTTCCTAAATTCGGGCATTCTGACGCATTGCCTAGCGTTGGCACGGTGGTCTAAAAACTACAACTAATTGAAAAATATAAATTATTAAAATGCCAATTCACGTGGCGCGAAGATTGAAAGGACAACTGCATCACATTTCAGCCGAGGCCGATCATGAACCACCTCTATTCCCGCGAGACCCAGACCCGCCCGATCTTTACTGTTGTCATTCCCTGCTATCGTGCTGCCACGACGATCACTGCATCAGTTACGAGTGTATGCGGCCAGACCGAAGCGGATTTCGAGTTGATCGTGGTCGATGACGGTTCCCCCGATGCCTCGGCCGCCGTGGCACTGGCCGCCGCAGCCGGTGACAAGCGGGTCCGGGTGGTCCGCCAGGACAATGCCGGCGCGGCGGTTGCGCGTAACTTTGGCGCCGCGCTTGGCACCGGGCGCCTGATCGCCTTCCTTGATAGCGATGATCGTTGGGCGCCGGATGTGCTGGCCCGTCATCGCGACCATTTCGCGAACCATGGCCTGGTGGGCGTCTCCTTCGGCCGGGTGCGTTTCTTTGATACGACCATGACCACGCCCGGCCGCCGCTCGGCCCATGTCGCCAAACTCGACTTGGCGCTGGCGCTGGGGGAAAACCCAACCTGTACGACGTCCAACATCGCTGTCCGCCGCTGCCTGTTCAACGCCACCGGCGGCTTCGATACCAACCTAACCCATGCCGAAGACCGGGATTGGCTGGTCCGCGTGCTTGCCACCACCCGCTGGGAAATCGCGGGCATCGACGCGGAAATGGTTGATTACCGTATGTCGCCAGCCGGCCTGTCCGCCGATCTCGGCAAGATGCGCGCCGGCTGGGAGGCGATGATGGCGCGGACACGGCGGCTCAACCCCGAAGCCGCCGCCAAGACCGAGGGCGCGGCCCGCGCATTGTTCTATCGCTACCTAGCGCGCCGTGCGCTGCGCACCGGGCAGTCCCCCATTTACGCATTGTCCCACATGATCGCGGCCTTCTGGCACGGCGCTTGCGCACTTCTCACCAACAGCCCGCGTCGCAGCGCGCTCACCATCGCCGGCGCGCTCGCCGCGACAATTTTGCCGATTGCCGTCGTCCGTCACGCCGTCGCGCGTTGATCCAAGGAGAATTCGACATGACCATTTCCCATACCCCCTCCGTCAGCGTCATCATGCCAGTCTACAATATCGAGCGCTTTGTCGTTCAGGCGGTGCGCTCGGTGCTCGAACAGAGCTTGACCGATTTCGAGCTGATCATCGTCGATGACGGCGGCAGCGATCGTAGCGTCGCACTGTGCGAGGCGCTTGCGGATCACCGCACCAGGATCATCCACCAGGAAAATCGCGGACTGGCCGGCGCGCGTAACACCGGCATTGCTGCGGCGTGCGGCGAATTCATCGCGCTGCTCGACTCCGACGACATCTTCGAAGCCGACAAGCTCGCGCTCCATGTCGCCCATCTGCGCGCCCATCCCAGTGTCGGCGTGAGCTATGCCGGCGCGCTGCTCATCGATGAGGCCGGCAAGTCGCTTGGGGTTCGCCAGCGCCCGCGCCTCGGGAGCGTCGATGCGCGCCATGTGTTCTGCGGCCAGGTGATCTGCAATGGCTCGATCCCGGTTTTCCGCCGCCAGACCCTCGAAGACGCAGCACTCCGTCCGGCTGAACTCGGGCGGGTGTGGTATTTCGACGAAACCCTGCGCCGGTCGGAAGATGTCGAATGCTGGGCGCGCATCGCGCTCACCACCCAATGGGGCTTCGCTGGCCTGCCGGGGGAACTGACCCAGTATCGGGTCAACAATGGCGGGCTGTCGGCCGACGTCATTCGCCAGCTGGCGTCATGGGAAACCGTTTACGAGAAGATCAAGGCTTATGCGCCAGATTTCATTGCCGCCCATGGCCGCGAGGCGCGGGCGCGCGAACTGCGCTACCTCGCGCGTCGCTGTTTTCAGATCCGCGATCGCGGGCTGGCCTTTAAGCTGGCGCTCGAAGCGGTTCGCACCGCGCCAGGGGCATTGCTGCGGGAACCCAGCAAAACCCTGACCACGCTGCTTGCTTGCGCGTTGCTGCGCGCGCTGCCCGAACGCCAGTTTGCCAGCCTGGCACGCGCCGCTGGCGCTCCGGTCGAACTCTGACATGGCACGGGTTCTCCACCTGATCGACGATACCGGGCTTGGCGGCGTCACCCGCGTTCTGGCTGACCAGTTACCGCTGCTTGGCGACGGGCACAGCCATGAAATCCGCCAGGTGATAGCCCGCCGACGCCTGCCGGGGGCGATGGGTGCCGACATCGTTGTTGTGCATTTCACCCTGTCCTGGGCGAAGCTGCCCTACCTGATCGCGCTGCGCGCCCGGCTTGGCCGCGCAAGGCTGGTGCTGGTCGAACATTCCTATACCGGCGCCTACGAACAGCATTGTGTCGCCAACCGTTTCCGCTTTCGTACCATGTTGCGGACGGCCTACCGCCTTGCCGATCGGGTTGTCGCGGTGTCGCACGGCCAAGCGGCGTGGATACGCGCGGCTTCATTAATCGCGCCCGCGCGCCTGGTGACCATTCCGCAGGCCTGCGACACCTCCGCGCTCACAGCGGTCAGCGCTATCGCCCGGTCGGGCGCCCAGTCGGGCGCCCAGTCGGGGCCGTTGCGATTGGGCGCCTATGGCCGTTACGCGCCACAGAAGGGCTTCGATACCCTGATTGCTGCCATGCGGCTGCTACCGCCCGGCGTCGCCACGCTCGATCTCGCCGGCTATGGCTCGGATGAGGGTGCCCTGCGTGACGCTGCTTCTGGCCTGCCGAACGTCCGGATCTGCGGCAAGATCAATGGCCCGCTGGCTTTCCTGGTCAACATCGACGCGGTTGTGGTGCCGTCGCGCTGGGAGGCTTTCGGTCTCGTCGCCGCCGAAGCCCGTGCCGCCGGCCGCCCGGTACTGGCCGCAGCCGTCGATGGGCTGGTCGAGCAGATCGAACCCGCCTGGGGCGCAGTTTATGCCGGCGACAGCCCCGCCGTACTGGCCGCCGCCATTCAGGCGTTCGCGGCACGCGACCATGCTGCCATGTCAGATGCCGCGCGGCAGTCGGTTGGCGCGGCACTCGCGACCACCGTCAATCTCTGGGCGCGTTTGTTGCGCAGCCTCGGTAGCGTCGCGGAAACACCGGCAACCGGCAGGCTTTTGGCAGCGCCCCCGGTCGCGGAACATTCGTCATGATGGGCGTCCCCACCTCGGAAACTTTCGAAAAAATTGGTCAATGCCTGACCACACAGCTCCGCAGCAGGTTCGCGCGCAACCTTGGCGCGATGGGGATCGCGCAATTGGTGACGCGGGTCTCGCGGCTGCTGACCACGATCATCCTTGCCCGCCTACTGCTGCCGGCCGATTACGGGATGGCCGCGGTGGTGCTGACGGTTTACGAGTTGGTCGCCCTGTTCACCCGCAACGGCATCTCGGCGAAAGTGGTGCAGGCCGATGCGAGCGAGGTCGAGGCCGTCGCCCAAACCGCCTACAACCTGACCTGGCTGGTCTGCGGCGGGTTGATGCTGGCCCAGTTCGCGCTCGCGGTGCCGTTGGCGCAACTTTACGGCAACCCGGATCTTGCGCTGCCGATCGCCATGATGGGGCTGATTTATCTCGCGACCCCGCTGTGCAACATCCAGGCGGCATTCATTCAGCGCGATGGCCGGATTGGCCGGATCGCCTTCGCCGGCGGATTGCAGGTGACCGTCGACAACGCCCTGACCGCGATCTTCGCCCTGCTCGGCATGGGCATGTGGGCGATCCTGCTGCCGAAGCTGCTGGTCGCGCCGATCTGGGTCATTATCAACCGCACCGGCCACGCCTGGCGGCCGCGCGGCGGTTGGTCACTCGCAGGCTGGCGCGACATTGCCCGCTTCAGCCGCAACGTGCTCGGCATCGAGTTGATGACCACCATCCAGGCCAATATCGACAATCTGATTGTCGGCTATTTCCTCGGGATCGAGGCGCTGGGGATCTATTTCTTTGCCTTCAATGGCGGGCTGGGGATCACGCTCGGGCTGATCAATTCCTTCGGCGTGGCGGTGTTCCCGTATCTGTCGGAAGTGCGCAACGATGCGGCCGCCCTCGCCGCGCGCTACCGCCAGAGCCTGCAAAGCCTCGGGTTGATCATCGTGCCGCTGGTGCTGCTGCAAAGCCTGCTCGCGCCGTTCTATGTGCCGATCGTGTTTGGCACCAAATGGGTCGAGGCGATCCCGGTGCTGATGATCATCTGCCTGTCAGCACTCGCGCGGCCATTTGCATCCACCTGCGAGCAATTGCTGAAAACCGTGGGCCGCCCCGATATCGCGCTACGCTGGCAGACCACCTTGACCGTGCTGCTCGTGGTGGGTCTGGTGACCGGCGCGCAGTTCGGGCTGGTCTGGGTCGCAGTGGCGGTGGCGCTGGTGCAGACTTCCGTGCTGACCGCCTATTGCCTGCTGGCCCCGCGCCGCTTCCTGGCGCAGGCCACCGCGATCGGGTTCGAGATCGTAACCACCGAGGCGCGCATGCTGGCGTTGCGCCCGGAATGGGATGCGCTGTGGGCGTGTGCCGACGCGCCGTACCTGTCGCAAAGTTTTGCCTGGTGCCTCGCCGGCTGGCGGACCACCGGCGCGCCGCGCGGCCGGCGCCTGCAGATCGTGGTGCAGCGGGTAGACGGTCGGGCCGTGCTGATCTGGCCGATGACCCGCCAGCGCCGCCTGCTGGGCTGGGTATCCCGCGCGCTCGGGGCGGAAAGCTCGGAATACGCGCCGGTGCTGGTTGAAGCTGGCGCGGACGCCACCGCCCACATTGCCGCTGCCTGGAGATTTGTGTCCAGCCAGTGTGGCGCCGATGTCGTAACCCTGCCGCATGTCCGTGATGGCGCCGCGCTCGCCGAGACCATGGGCGCCAATGCCACCGCAACCGAAACACTTCCCGCGCCGAGCCTGGTCTGGACCGCAGGCCAAAGCTGGGACGAATACTGGCGATCGCTGACACCGGGCTTTCGTCGTGGCCTCGAACGTCGTCAGCGGCGCCTGGCCGAAGCAGGCAAGGTGGTGACGGTGATGGCGACCGATCCTGTTGATTTCCAGACTGGCATCGATTTCGCCCTGCGCCACAAGATCGCGTGGATGGCCCGCAAATCGGTTGGCAACGACTATCTTCCGACGCCCGAATATCGGGCTTTCCTGATGGTCCTGGCGGGGATGCCATCCAGCGCCGGGTGTTTGGCGGTGTTCACCCTGCAACTCGATGGCAAGATCATCGCCGCCAAGATCGGCATGGTTGATGGCGCGCGGTTCGAAGGTTTCATCACCGTCCACGAGCCCGACTATGCCGCGTTTTCGCCGGGCCAGGTTATTCTGGCGGCGTGCCTGCGCTGGTGCCATGACCAAGGCCTCGGCTACGATTTTCGCATCGGCGAGGAAGCCTATAAGCGCGATTGGGCCAATGGCATGACGATGGTCACCAGCTACGCCGTCGCAACGACGAAACACGGCGCCTTGCTGCTAGCCGTCGATCGGGCCGCACACACTCTTCGTGAATCTATCGATCGCGTGCGCATCGCGGTGCCCAAGATATGGCGCGCCCGCATTCGCGCTATTTGCGGACTTCATCGCAGGATTTGTTTCCCGTTCGTGCAGACATCCGATGCAGGATAGCGCCATGCCATCGCGACGCGCCGTGCTGGGCGGGTTTGCCAGCGTGGGGCTCGTCCGGGCTGCACGGGCCGCCGAAATTCGCGCCGTGCCGGTGCGCGAAAATGGCATTGTCGGCACGCTGTTCCTCCCAGCGTGCCCGTCGGATCGCCCGGCGGTGCTGTGCCTTACCGGCGCAATGGGCGGCTTGTGGGAAGCCCCGGCCACAGCGCTGGCGCGGGAAGGTTTCGCCGCCCTTGCGCTCGCAACCCACAACTTCGAAAACCTGCCGCCGCGCCTGCGCCTGCTGCCGCTCGACACCATCGCCCGCGCGGTCGACTGGCTGCGGCTGCGGGCGGCACCCCGCAATGACATCGTCGCCGTGCGCGGCTGGTCGCGCGGCGGGGAGGCAGCCTTGCTGCTCGCCTCGCTGACCAGCACCGTCAATGCGGTGATCGCCTACGCCCCGCGCTGCTATGTCGGGCGCGAGCAGGACAAGCCCAACAACTTCAACGATCCGAACGCGGCAGCGGCCTGGACCTGGCAAGGTGCCCCCGCGCACGGCACGGCCTTGCCGTTCGAGATGCTGGCCAATCGCGCGCATCAAAGCCTCGAAGACATGTTCGGCATTGCTGTCGAGCGCATCAAGGGGCCGGTCATGCTGGTGTCCGGCGGCGCCGATACCGGCCTTGCCGGTACCACCGCGCAGTTTGGCTGCGATACGGTGATGCGGCGCCTCGAACTGTTCAAGTCTCCGTATCAGCGCGCGCATTGGAGTTATCAAGACGCCGGGCACTTCATTGCCGGACCGCCATCTTTTTCTGGGCCTGTCGAAGACGGCGGCACCCTTGGCGGCGATCGCGTCGCCATCGCCGATTCGTGGCCACGCGCTGTGCAATTTCTCAACGACATCGCCATTTAGAGACCCACGATGAATATTCTGATTATTACCTTCGAGGATGGCCGTTGGGGTCCTTCCCGACTGGTCAAACCGCTGACCCAGGCCGGCTTTCAGGTTGCGGCCCTTTGCCCCACCAGCAATGCAGTGGCAAAATCCGGCTTTCTGGCCCGGTATTTTCCGTTGACCAGCGTGAAATCGTCCCGCCATCTTGCACAGCGCCTCGCCACGGTGATGGCGATGTGGAAGCCGGAATTTATCATCCCCGGCGACGAACGCACGGTCGCCTGCCTACACGCCCTGGTGCGTCGCGGGCGGCTCGACGCGGCCACCCAGGCAGTTCTGATTGCCTCGCTCGGCAATCCGGCGCGGTTCGATGCGATGCTGCTGAAAAGCCATACGCTTGAATTGGCGCGGTCCCTGGGCGTGCTGGTCCCGGCCGGGGCCATGATTGCCGCACCGGATACGGCGGTCGCCGAGGCGGGACGGATCGGCTATCCCTGCTACGTCAAGACCGCGTTCAGCTGGGCCGGCCAGGGCGTAACGCGTTGCGAAACCGAACCGGATATACGTGCGGCGGTCGCGGGCGCGCGCCCCACAGGCGGTGCGTCCTGGCGCGACACTGTTCGGCGGCTGTTGCATCGCGATTGGTATCCCACGCCAGGCGCGATCGATATCCAGCAGGCGATTGCTGGCGAACCAGCGATGTACTGCGCCCTTGCGATGGCGGGCACACTGGTCGCGGGCTTCGCCGGCCATACAAAGCAGGCAAGCTCGGCCACCGGACCCAGCAGCGTCGTGACCATTGGCCCCGATGCGGCGATGGAACAGGCCGCAGCCACGATGATCGCCGGGTTGGGCGCCAGCGGCTTCATCGGCTTTGATTTTATGATCGAGACTGGGACCGGGCGCGCCTATCTGCTGGAGTGCAATCCACGCCCCATCCAAGTCGGCCATCTCGGCGCACGGATCGGCGTCGATCTCTGCGCGGCCCTGGCGGCGGCGCTGCATCACCGTGCCGGTGCAGCGGCGACCGCGTCGGGTCACGCGACCGTGGCGTTGTTTCCCCAGGAATGGGCACGCAATCCGGCCGGCGGCGCTGACGGACATGACGTACCTTGGGACGACCCGTCTTTACTGGCGGCAATGGTAATGGCATCCCAAAACGCGAATTCAGCAGCGATAATTCTCCCAAATTAGGAGGGATGGCAACTCCCATTCTGCAAGACCCACCAATTGCTTAAAGTTAGTACATTGATTTAGTTAATTCCCGGTGCTGCCTCGCGCGTGGCGCTCACTTTGCATTGTCCTTCACCATGTATCCGGCACCTCGCCGGCTTGTTGGTAAGGATTTAATCATGGCGAGATTTGAACAGGGGCGTTTGACGCGCATTGCGCGCCTGCTGATGTGCACCGCCGTCGCCGGCTGTTCGGCCGCCTGGGACAAACCCGGCAACCCAACCGATTTGAACAGCGATGGGGCCTACATGGCCGAACGCGCCGACATGCCCGCCAAGGTCATCGAAGGCAAAGTTTCCGCCGAACGCTGGAATGCCGCACGCTGCACCACCCAGCCGCCGGCCGCTGGCCAGGCAGTCAGTCTCGCCCCGTCATCCGATCTGATGCCGTTGTCGCCTGGCGATCTGGTGCGCATCACCTTGCCCGGCGATGACGCCCCGTCCGGCACCTACAAGGTCGGCAGCGATGGCGCGCTTGCGCTCGACGGCGTTGGCCGTTTCCCGGTTGCCGGCATCAGCGTCCAGCAGGCTCAGGCCGATCTTGCCAAGCGCCTGGTCGCGATGGGCCATTACCGCAGCGGTTTTGCCCGCGTGACCCTGCGTCTGCTCGATCGGGCCGCGGTACGGGTGACAGTGTCCGGCGCGGTGTTCCAGGCTGGTCAGGTCACCATCAATCAACGCGCGCCGACCGAGAGCGACAATCTGCGCCAGGCGGCCACCGGCGATCATGCGATCGGCCGGTCCTTGAGCGCGGCGTTGGCCAATGCCGCCGGTGTCCGCCCTGACGCGGACATCAAGAACATTGTTGTCGAACACGCTGGCGCCCGGCAGACGGTTGACCTGTCCGGTCTGATCGACGGACGACCGGTGAATGATGTGCTGCTGGTCGACGGCGACACGATCCATGTGCCGAGCCGCAACTGCTTCCAGGCCAAGCTTGCCCGTCCATCGCCGATCACCCCGGCCGGCGTGCGGGTGTTCCTGTCCAACCTCACCACCCCGGCATCGAGCAACGCATCGTCGGCGGTCGGCCGCGACCAGACCAGCCTGCCCTATGGCACCCGTTTCCTGCAGGCGCTGGTCTCGGCGAACTGCGTCGGCGGCACCCAGACCACCAACGCCGATCGGTGGGCGGTGCTTATTTCCAACAACCCGATCAGCGGTGAAAGCGAAGTGATCGAGCGGCGGATCGAGGGCCTGGTGCGCCGGTCGGATCGCGACGGGTTCAATCCGGTCATGCTGCCAGGTGACGCGGTGGCCTGCTATGACTCCGCTTTCACCAATTTGCGTGATGTGCTGCGGTCGGTGGGCGATATTGCGCTGTCGGCGACGGTTGCCCGTGCGGTCGTGAAGTAAGACGGACATGGCAAGCCAATCCCTTGTTGTCGATCCATCGCTGATCCCGAAATCACGCTCCGGGCAGAAAAATCCACGGTCATTCTGGCGTCGGATTAAGACCGGCGGACCGCAGGACAGCCGGCTGCGGCGCTATATTCTGGCGGCGCTGATCGCCTGCGTCGTGGCCTGGGGGGTCTCGCTCGCATATTTGTTTCTGAGCCCGCCAAGCTATACCAGCGCTTTCGTGCTGGTGCTGCCTGGCACCGGCGCGGGCAGCAGCGTCAATCTCGACCGTCTCGGACAGGCCACCAGCACCTCGTCAGGTGCCTTTGCCAGCCCAGACCAGAGCCCGACCGAAAACTATCGCAAGATGCTGGGGAGCGACCGGCTGCTGCGCACTGCCGCTGCCAAGCTCGACGAAAATGTCGATCGCTTTCCGCCGCCCAAGGTTGAACTGACCGACCAGACCAAGCTGATCACCGTCAAGATGACCGGCCGCACCGGGCAGCAAGCGGCCGACCGGGCCAGCGCGGTACGCACTGCGTTCCTGCAAATGCTCGACCAGTTGCGCACCGATGAAATCCAGACGCGGGACGAGGCCTATCGTAATAATCTCGTCAGCTACAAAATCAGCCTTAATCAAGCGCGGCAGAACCTGATCGCGCATGAGGCGACCAGTGGGCTGACCTCGGTCGATCAATACGGAACGATTGTCGCCGGTGTCGAACGGCTGCGCGATCAAGCCCGCGATGTCGAAGCCAAGGTTGCCAACATGCGCGCTGGCGTTGGCGAACTGATGCGCCTGCTCGGCACGACGGCCGAAATGGCCAATGTGGCAATGATACTGCGCGGCGATCCGTTGTTTCAGGCACTGCTTGAAGGCCTCGCCAAGGCCGATGCTGAGTTGGCGACGCTGACCGGCACGCGTGGCCAGAACAATCCCCGGGTGGTGGATTTACAGGCCGAACGCGGCAACGCGGCAACACGCCTCGCGACCCGCGCCGCTGAGCTTACCGGCACCAAGCGCCCCGATGTCCTGAAGCAGCGCGATCTGGCCTTGCACGACGAACGCGCCCGCTTGTTCGAGCGCCTGGTCGGCCAGCTTGCCGATACCGAAGCGCTGGCGGCGATGCATACCAAGCTGGTCTCCCAGATCGCCATTGAGCAAACGCGGGTGAAGTCGCTCGCGCAGGCTGCGGCCCGCGGCGATGACCTCAAGCGCGACGTGCAGGTGGCGGACGCAGTGTTTTCATCAGCACTGGCCCGGATCGACACCAGCAAGGCGGATTTCTTTGCGTCCTACCCGATGGTCCAGACGCTGGAGCCGCCGAATTTACCGTCCCGCCCGAGCGCGCCGTTGCCCGTCCTCGCGGTTGCCGGCGGGCTTGGCGCATCGCTTTTCATTCTATTGGCATTGGCACTGACATGGTTGCGGATCAGGTTACTCCAGAAAATATTGAAGAACGCTTAGTCTTTGGCGCCATTGTCTGGTGCTGGGGGTTCTACGCGATCGGGGCGCTCTATCTGGTCGGACCGATCCTGGCGATGCTGCTGGTCTGGATGCATGTCTGGCGGATTTACGCCGCCGCATGGCGGCCTGGGACCCCGCAAGCGCAGCCGATCCCGTTCGGGGTCTGGGTGTGGATCGTCGGTATGCTCGGGATGCTGCTAGCGTTGCTGGCGGCGCATTCCATTCAGGATCTCGGGCTCGGCCAGACGATAAAGTCATCGATCGGCTGGCTGAAGGGGTGGGCGCTCATGGCGCTGTTCCCACTTGCCGGGGCGTGCCTGCGCATTCGCCCGGCATTGCTGGTGCGGGCGAGCAGTTGGTTCGCGGTGCAGACCCTGGCGATCACCCCGTTTTTGGTCGCCGCCGCGTTGATCCATCTGCCGTCGCGGTTGTTTACCTCACCGTTTCAGCTCATCGGCGGGCCTGGTCCGGAGTTCTTCGCGGTCTATCTCTATATCGTGGATCCCTCCAACGGTGCGCTACGCTGGCAATTCGTCGCCCCCTGGGCGCCAGCCGCCGGGATGCTGGGCAATATGATGTTCGTCTTCGCCTGCTTCGAGACCGACAAGCGCCTGCGTGCAGTGGCGCTTTTTACTGCGGTGATGATCTGCTTCATGACCAAGTCGCGCATGGCGATGCTGTTCCTGGCCGTGTATCCACCGCTGTTATGGACCGCTGCCCGCCTCGCCCGTCCGGCAATGATGGCAGCCGGTGCCGCGATCAGCGTGCTGGGGGGTGTGATCGCCGGCCCGGTGATCGACGCGGTGCAGAACGCCATCACCGCGTTCCGCAGCGCGCGGATGGCTTCAACCCGGGTGCGCGAGGCGCTTGGCCGCATCGCCACCACCCGCTGGCGGGAGGAAGCCCCGATCTGGGGCCACGGCATCGTCGAGCGCGGGCCGCATCATGTCGAATTCATGCCGATCGGCAGCCACCACACCTGGTTCGGGTTGCTGTTTGTCAAAGGTATCGTTGGCGCGTTGTCGCTGGGTATCCCGATGGCGTGGACGGTGATCGAAATGCTGCTGCTGTCCCAGGTTTCACCGATCGGGCGAATGGGGCTGTCCATCGTGTTCATGCTGATTTTCTACAGCTTTGGCGAAAATCTCGAAATTTTGGCCTATCTGTTCTGGCCGGGACTGATGGTGATCGGATCGGGGTTCGCCGCAGCCGCGATGGGGCGCGGGCAAGCGTTCAATGGAGCGGCGCCCGGGCTTAAGCCGTTGCCGGGTGGCCGTGTTTGATCCGATATCCGTGCGGCCCAAGCCGGCGCCGAGGCTATCTGAGTATATTCCGTCGCTGCATCAACAAAGTTCTGCTCGCTATTTTGTCATTCACTGGCGGGGATCGCCCCCGGAAGCGCAGCCCATGCGCATCATCCGTCCGTGACCCGCACCGCGAGTGCGGACCTCGGCATGGTGGACGACACGCCGGCGTTTTCGGGGAGCGCCAGCATCCGATCGCGGATCTTCGGCCATTGATCGATCGACAGCACCCGCGGGCTTGGGCGCTGGATGGTAGCGGCCTCAATCGTGCCGGGCGCGGCCCGCAGCGATCGGACGGCAGCAACAGGTTTAGCAATGGTTCTCGGGGCGTGGCAGGGCCGGAAACACCCCAGTCCGGTTCCGCCAATCGGGCCTTGCCGTTGCCATCCAGGGTGGCGCAGACTGGGCGAAATCCGGCGAGATGGTGGATAGTGTGGACGATCCCTATGAAGTTTTGGGCGTGGCCCGTGATGCGAGTGTCCAAGATATTCGCGCAGCCTATCGCAAGCTCGCCAAGCAGCATCACCCTGACCTCAACCCCGGCAGCAAGACATCCGAAGAACGCTTTAAGGCGATTTCGGTGGCCAATGAATTGCTGTCCGACCCGGAAAAGCGGGCGCGGTTCGATCGCGGTGAAATTGACGCCGCCGGCCAGGAACGTGCGCCCCAGCAATCCTATCGCGACTATGCCGATGCCGGGACCGGACGGCGTTATTCTCCCGGTGGGGCGCCGCAAGGTGGATGGAGCGCTGACGATCTGAGCGATATTTTCGGCACCATGTTCGATGACGAGCGCCGCCGCGCCGGTCCGCGTCGCGGTCGGGACGAGCATTACGCATTGGCGACGGAATTTCTCGATGCTGTGATCGGCGCGACGCGCAGGCTGGTGCTGCCTGATGGCCGGTCGCTTGACGTGAAAATTCCCGCCGGCACCCGCGACGGCCAGATTTTACGCCTGCGCGGCCAAGGCCAGTCTGGCGGCCCGGAGGGCACCAATGGCGACGCACTCATCGAAATCCACGTCAAACCGCATGCCTTTTTCCACCGCAATGGCCAGGATATCGACCTGGAATTGCCGGTCACCCTGCATGAGGCAACGCTTGGCGGCATGGTCGAAATCCCAACGCCTGCGGGCGCCGTGCGCATGCGGGTGCCACCCCATTCCGATAGCGGTACCAAACTGCGCCTGCGTGGCCGCGGCGTGCCGGCCCATGGCAGCCTGCCGGCCGGCGATCTGCACGCGACGTTGCGCGTCGTGCTCGGCAAGCCCGATCCGGCGCTGGAGGAATTTCTGCGCGGTTGGGCACCAGACAGCCCGGCCAATCCACGCGCGGCGATGGAGGCAAAATCATGACCAGCATTGACATGTTGATCACCAGCAACACCAGCCTGCAGCGCGATGATCTTGAACGCTGGATCGCGAACCAGTGGGTACGGCCGGATGGCCAGGCCGGCGCCTATGTTTTTCGGGAAATCGATATTGCACGGGTGTCGCTTATCCTCGAACTGCGCGACGAATTGCAGATCGATGAGGACGCATTGCCGGTCGTGCTGTCGCTGATGGACCAGGTCTATGACCTGCGTCGGCGCTTGCGCCGGTTGGGCGATGCCATTGCGACAATAGCGCCCGAAGATGTGCGGCGCGACCTTGCCGGCTATCTCGCGGATGGTTAGATCATTATTCGTTCAATCGGCTTCGATTGGACGGATAAAAATGATGGTGAAAACAAGAATGTAGAGCGTGTCTGCTGATTCAACTTCAACGGATCACGCTCAGGTGGACCGATCAGTCCGGTGAAGCAATCCCGGCCGCGAGAGATGCGATGTAGACAGCGCGAAAAACACTGCGGCGCATAGGTAATCCCCCCATTGTTAGTGGGGTTCGTTCGTAGACTTCACGCGGCCATTTTCAATTTGTGTGCGGGTGTGACGCCGCCGATGCCCATGTTCGGGCGATCGTTGTTGTAAGTCCAGAGCCATTGTGTGGC